>DAKS01000017.1:0-15001 GCA_002499195.1 Euryarchaeota archaeon UBA443 | reverse complement strand
ATGGATCTGATTATTCAGTTTCTTCAACTTCGAGTAGATTTGTTCCCTGTTCGACACGATCGCCTACATTGAAGTGAACTGTGGTCACGATTCCATCTCTTGATGCAACTATTCGATGCTCCATTTTCATCGCTTCAAGAATCATTAGTGTTTGTCCTGCTTCGACGGATTCACCAGCCGATACGAGGACTTCAAGGACTACACCAGGCATTGGTGCAACCAAGCCACCGTGGTGCTCATCACTGCTTGCACCTGCTTCGATGCGTTCCATTGTGAAGACTCGTCCAGAATGATGGACCCACCATACGTCACCAACCTTAGCAACATGAGCCCATGCTTTTGTTCCATCTTCGAAATAGATTCGGATTCTTCCATCCTCTTGAGGATGAGCACAATGATTGGCAAAAGTCCAGATTTTTGGTGTACGCTCGAGAAGAACATCGTACTTCTCTCCACAATATCGGAATTCATGCTGCATCAAGGATACCTCCGATTTAGTGTTTGGAATGGACTTGTAACGCCGGTTGGTCCTTGTTGGCTTGTAATGGTTGTACGATGCATTCCCGTTGTTTCAGCAACTGCTGCAGTCATTAGAGCAACATCGAGATCGTCTTGATGTGGCATGAATTGGTATCCATTCGGATAGAGATCGTCGATCATCGATGTGTATGTATCACCAGAAATGACTTCAGGAACGTCGCAGAGATCTCGTAAGAATCCAATGTTGGTAATCGTTCCGAGGATAACGAATTCATCCAACGCTCGTCGCATTCGTTGAAGCGCTTCTTCACGAGTCGGTGCAAAAACGATCAATTTCGCTAACATTGGGTCATAATGAGGTGTAACATCATCTCCTTCACGAACACCCGCATCGAGACGGATTCCTGGCCCTGTAGGCGGACGGAAGACTGCAAGAGGGCCGATGGCTGGAAGGAAGTTATTTGTCGCATCCTCGGCGTAAAGACGGACTTCGATAGAATGGCCTCGGATATTGAGTTCATCCACAGCCATCGGCTTTCCATCAGCAATACGTAATTGTTCACGAACCAAATCAACACCTGTAACCATTTCAGTTACAGGATGTTCAACCTGAATTCTAGTATTCATTTCAAGGAAGTAAAACGATCCATCTTCTGCAAGGAGGAATTCCACTGTTCCTGCTCCTACGTAATCGACTGCTTTCGCTGCCGCAACGGCTGCCTGTCCCATTCGCTCTCGTAGTGAAGGAGTCATCGTGGAACATGGCGCCTCTTCGAAGACCTTCTGATGACGTCTTTGAACACTACATTCACGCTCTCCCAAATGGATACAACGGCCATGGGTATCGGCAAGGACTTGAACTTCAACGTGCTTCGATTTCATCAATAGTTTCTCGACATAGACACGCCCATCACCAAAGGCTGCTAAGGCTTCACGTCGTGCAGATTGCGCCTCACTCTCTAATTCCTCGAAAGCATTGACAACACGCATACCCTTGCCTCCTCCACCTGCAGTTGCTTTGAGCAAAAGAGGATAGCCCGTTTCTTTGGCAGCGTTTCGAATCGCCTCCATTGCAAGGGATTCATCCTCTTCTTCGATTTCAACACCGGGGATGACAGGAACGCCTGCATTCTTCATGATTTGACGTGCAGACATCTTGTCACCCATCTGTTCGATCGCTTGAGGGGAAGGTCCGATCCAAATCAAACCAGCATCCATGACCGCTTGTGCAAATTCTGCACGTTCGGATAGGAATCCAAACCCTGGATGGATGGCATCTGCACCCGTATCCTTTGCAGCTTGAATGATAGCTGCACCATTGAGATAGGTTGCAGCAATCGTATCGCCTTCGAGCAGAACCGATTCATCAGCGAGTTCTCGAAACATTCCATCTCGGTCGTTTTCTGCATATATTGCAACGCTTGAAAGGCCCGCTTCTCGACATGTACGAAGGATGCGACAGGCGATTTCGCCCCGGTTCGCAACCAGTACACGTCGAATCATATTGTCACCTCACTCTTCAGGTTTCCAATTTGCAGGTCGCTTGTCAAGGAACGAGGAAAGCCCTTCCTGACCTTCCCGTGATCCTCGCATTCGACTTGTGAAATCGAGAGTCCATCGACGAAGAGATTCATCATCTTCGCTCCATCGATCAAAACCAAGAGTGAGTTCCTTAGCAAGTGTTACTGCACTGGGACCAGTGGTTAGGACTTCAGAAATAATTGATTCTATTTCATCATCAAATGCTGCAACGTTCTCGACGATTCGTTCGATAAAACCGATTCTTAGCGCCTCTTCAGCCTTGACTCTGCTGGCTTGCATAGCGAGGCGACGGAAGTTTGCTGAGCCCACGCGTCGATAGACATACGGGCCGATTACTGCAGGAAGGATTCCAAGTTTCCCTTCTGAGAGTGCGATACGAACGTTTTCTGTGGCTATAACATAATCCATGCAAGCGATGAGCCCCGCACCTCCTCCTAAAGCAACGCCTTGAATTGCCCCAATTGTGAAACATGGATGTGACCATAATCCATTGAAGAGACGGTCAAGGCGTTCACTATCCTTTCGGTTTTCTTCAGGAGTGTTAGCTCCAGCATCACGCATCATGTTGATGTCTGCACCAGCACAGAAGTGTTTTCCTCGACCGGAGAGAACGAGGGTTCGAAGATATGGTTCTCCGTTTACATCTTCTAGGGCATCATTTTGACCAGCACTGCGTTCTTTAGTCCATTCAAAGACTTCGATTAACTCCGTGATCATATCAACATTGAGCGCATTGAACTTGTCTTCACGTGCTAACTCGATTCGGGCACAACTACCGTCAATGGTCAGTTGAATCAGCGATGTTTGTGGTGGATTTTCCATTGTATTCATGTCAAAAACCTCAATTGCATTTTTAAATTTCCAATTGGAATTTACATTCTGAAAATTCCGTATTTTCCGTCCGGAAGCGGAGCGTTTCTCGAAGCGGCTAGGCAGAGACCAAGAACATCACGAGTATCACGTGGATCGATAATGCCATCATCCCATAACCTTGCAGTAGAATAGTAAGGCGAGCCTTCCCGTTCATATTTCTCAAGGATTGGAGCACGGAAGTTATCCAGTTCTTCACCCTCCATCGGAGCCTTACCTTCTCGTTCACGTTGGTCCTGCTTAACCGTGCTTAGAACATCAGCAGCTTGTGGTCCGCCCATGACTGAGATGCGGCTATTTGGCCACATGAAAAGGAAACGTGGATCATATGCCCTTCCACACATACCGTAGTTACCCGCTCCATGCGAGCCACCAACGATGACCGTGAATTTGGGAACGTTGACACATGATACCGCAGTGACTAGTTTTGCACCATCCTTGGCGATACCACCTGCTTCGTAGGCTTGTCCAACCATGAACCCAGTAATGTTCTGAAGGAAGACCAATGGAATGCCTCTCTGGCCACACAACTCAACGAAGTGAGCGCCCTTCAATGATGATTCTGAGAATAGAATGCCGTTGTTTGCTACAATCCCGACTTTGTGGCCGTGAATGTGCGCAAAGCCGCAGACCAATGTTGTCCCATAACGCGATTTGAATTCGTGGAATCGTGAACCGTCAACGATACGGGAAATGATTTCTCGAACATCGATAGGTGTTCGATTATCGCTTGGAATCAACCCGAGAAGTTCGTCAACATCATGAGCAGGCGGTTCTGGTTCCTGCATTGCAGCAGGTGCAAGTTCTCTTGGACCAATGTTTTCAAGGACATTACGAACCATGCGAAGTGCCTCTGATTCATCCTCAGCGTAATGGTCAGCAACGCCTGATTGGACTGTGTGAACTTCTGCTCCTCCCAATTCTTCAGCCGTGACTTCTTCACCAGTAGCTGCCTTTACCAAAGGAGGGCCAGCAAGGAAAATGGTTCCATTGCCCTTGACAATAATCGATTCATCACTCATTGCTGGAACATAGGCGCCACCGGCTGTACATGATCCAAGAACGGCAGCAACTTGAGGAATCCCATCACCAGACATTCTTGCTTGATTACGGAAGATGCGACCAAAGTGGCCAATGTCTGGAAATACTTCATCCTGCATAGGCAAAAATGCGCCACCAGAATCGACGAGATAGACGCAAGGAAGAAGATTCTCATGGGCTACAGTTTGGGCACGAATGTGTTTCTTGACCGTCATTGGATAGTAGGAACCACCTTTGACGGTAGCATCGTTTGCTACGAATACAACCTCACGTCCATGTACGCAGCCAATACCTGTTACGATTCCAGCAGAATGCGCACGACCGTCGTAAAGGTCGTAAGCGGCTAGTGGAGATAATTCTAGGAAAGCGGTACCAGGGTCGATGATACGTTCAATTCGATCACGGGCGAGCATCTTGTTTCGACTACGATGCCGTTCAACATATTTCTCACCTCCACCTTGATGGACCAAATCAAGGCGCTCGCGAAGCGTTTCAATGAGGGCAAGATTGTGCTCTCGCCGCTCAGAATAATCTGGATCGGCTTTGTTCACTCGTGTCGGTAGTCGATCCATGTGCTTCCACCTGTTACGACCACTTCGCTTCAACCCTTCAAGGCATCGTGGCTTTAGACACCGAGCATCAGTCGACCAATGTCACGAATACCTGGGGCGAGACCAACGATGAGAACAGCAAGAACAATCAACAATCGGAGATGCTTCTGTCGATTTTCAACACGCATTTCGACGAAGATGTAGGCAATGGTTCCTACCAATACCGCTTTGACGATAGCGAATAACCAAGCTCCTTCTACATCCCATCCTAGGCTATCACTAATGCTACCGCCGTATTGGATTACTGCATCACTAAGCGGGTGCTTCTCTGAATATTCGAAATAATCGATACCGACCATGGTGGCGAATCCATCGCACAGTTGGCCAAAGATCATTGCAAGAACCAATGGACTCGCGAGTAATGCTTTGTTTGAAAGTTGTTCAATTGGATGATTGGCAACGACCTTCTCTTCTGCTTCCCATGACTTGATAGTGATTCCTTCTGGAAGGACTCCTGCTTCAAAGCCGGTCAACTTGATTTGTCGTGCATCATCCTTACCGATTCGATAGAGAGCTACACAGATAATGGTAGGGATTCCGAGAACGATCAATGCTGGCCAGAACACGACCTCGTTTGGTAATCTACCCGACTCCTGAATCCATGGTGTAGCGGCGAGTTGTGCCCAGTGACCCAATCCAACGAAACATGCTCCAACAGCAAAAGCGAGGAGGCCGCGAGTAATCGTTGGCCAATCACGAGTTGCATGGAACGCATAGATGAGACTTGCAAACCCGATACCGAGCCCAATAATGACCCAAATCAAGCCCATGTCATGCTCGATATAACTCGGCTGGAACAAAATGGCCCACATGAATAGAAGGGCGAGACAAAGAATTGGTACAAGACGGATACGAATGTTCAGTTCACCGAAGTCTCCATCAACATCGTCCCATTTCTTTCCAATCAAGTGTGAGGCGAATCCAATACCGATGAGCCATGTGGCCAAATGGAGATGGATAATGGGCGAGATAAGAAGCCAGTCGATGGATGATGGGAAGAAATCAGCATCTTCGAGAACTCGGAAAATTGGTGCAAGGCAGACCCAAGCGATGAGAGCGATCATCATTTTGTCATCCGCTGGCAACTGTAGTGTTCGGAATAATGCTTGGAAGACTATGACCGATGCGAGTAGTCCAAAGGTATAGATCGCAGTGTTTTGGTATGAATAACCCGCATCACCTTGAATTCCAGCATCTTGTTGAATCGGCTCCCAGATGATTGGTCGAAGGCCATTATCCCAAACCGTTTCTGGCATTAGGAGTAGGCCAAGCATAACTCCAATCACGAGAAAAAGAAGTACTCGGGTCAAGGTTTGTTCGACCATTGACAAACGGGTTGACGGTAGAGCGGGCTGATGTGTTGCAAGAACTTCATCAATCGATTCGAGTGTTGCCATGTTACGCCCTCGTACAGACGAGAAGGGTTCAAGAGATATTTCTTCCCTCTAGATTCACTCTTCTTCAGCGATGGCACGAGGTTCATGCTCTTCGATGAAAGAGACCTTGCCACATTCAACAGCATCTCGAAGAACAGTAACTAGACGGAACTTCATCATCGCTGCATTGGTATCGAAAAGCATAGTCTGTGGGATGACGATGTTAAGGTCGTCACCATCGAATGTAACACCAAAGTCGGAGTGACCAGTGTTAGATTCGAGCAAAGCTGCAACCTTCTCTTCCTTTCCTTCAACGACCTTAACGATCTTGAAGTTGTACTTGAGGGCCTTTCCAGCCATTGGATGATTGTAGTCGATACGTGCTCGACCCGCAGCAAGGAACGAAAGGTATCCTTGACGACCGCCAATGTTGACAGGAGCTCCGAGGTAGAGAGCATTAGGGTCACGAACGGCTCGTCGCAGTTTGTCGATACTGATCGTTTCAATCTGTGTTGGATCCTTTTCGCCGTAAGCGTCAGCAGGAGCGAGTTCAAGGTCAACGTCCTTGTCGACCTTAGCTTCTAGGAGTGCGTCTTCAAATCCAGGGATAAGAGAGCCGGAACCGACAACACAAACCATAGGTTGGTAGGTACGGTTCTCATCATGCATTTCATGCTCCTGAGCCGTGGCTTCACGGGTGGTTTCAATCAAATCGCCAGTTTCGCCATTGTAGAGGTCGTAATCAACGTGAATAATGTCGCCTTCTTCCATATTTGTTCACCTGAACGCTTCGGCGACTCGGATGATGTTGATAAGTCAATTGGCTGAAATACTACTCTTCTTCGCTACGAGGGTGAGGTATTTTTCGGGCATCTAGAACGGTCAACCATGCCATTCCGACCATCATCAAAGCCCACCCAGCCCAGACCAAATGTGAGCCAGGTAGGTCGTAAATGATGACTCTCATCCGCTGTACTGAATCGGTGCCGTCGGCTGAAACTTGTTGCATTAAACCGGTCGTTTGAGACCCATCGAAGATGAAGACGATGTCACCATGATAACGAACCAGTGTATCCACTTCGCTTCGCGGAGGATTTGAAGAACCATCAAACCGAATTAACCCAGGTTCAACTTCACCGATTTTCTCATCACCAGAATAGACGCTGATGATAGCTCCTACGTAACCATCGCCTACTTCGAGACCATCGCTCTCGAGAACAATATCTTCGAAGACGTAGCCATATCCGTCTACTTCAACCATCTCTCCACGGACCAGAGTGATACGATGCGTTGCATCACCACGGTCGACCAAAACGGTTGTGAAGACGTGTCCAACGAGGAGCAATAACAAGCCGAAATGAACAAGATGTGCTGCTGGAGCAATCTTTGAGAAACCGGACGATTTTACCCGATTGAAAACTTCAGAGCCTACAGGAACAAGAGCAACCAATACCGATGGTAGAACGAGCCAAGCGATCGTCCCCCGGGAAAGGAATTCAGATATTGGTTCACTAGCATCACCGCCAAGTGCCGATGGAATCAGGATGGCGAAGAGAACCGATGCAAAGGCTATGCCGAAGACGACCGATACGATTTGTTTCGGTGATTGCTTTCTCGATGTATAAGTAAACAAGGAGAGTGCCATGGCCATTATGAATGGAGCCCCGTACAACTCATGTGCGTTGAATTGGATAGCATCGATGCTCGATACGAGAATTACCAGTGTCAATATGATGTAAAGGGTTGTGAGGATAACGGGCGCCCACAGAGTTACTTGGATGAGGTTTTTTCGGGTCAGCCAAGGTTTTGATTCCGTTTCTTCTTCCCCCATTACAAGCCAAGGAAGGATGTAGAATCCAAGCATAATTGCAGCAACATGAAGTTCGACTAGACCAGACCACGCTGAGGCGAGACACATCATGACTCCAGCTGCACTCCATCCCCAAGCATCGCGGGTATCCAATGTTGAATAGAGTGGGGTGAAAATCAACGCATTCAGCAAAACAAAGAATAAATCCTCAGTCAAAATATTAGCAACTAGAGGGACGATAAAGAGCCAAGGCATGTAAAGAAAGCCTCTGTACGACCATAATGATTCATCTTTTGGGCCAAATTTGGGTCGATCCACTAATGTCGGTGCTATGACCATTATCACAAAGAATAACGCTGGAGCATAAGCATAGGTTGAGTAATCGAATAATACTGCGATCAAAGCACCGATAATTGGAATGAAAAAGAGATTTGTGAAAGGTCGTCGTGTTGTCCCTTGTGCAGCTCGGATGAAGACACCACAGAGTAGTGAAATGAGAATAACGTAGGATACGATCTCAACTCCTTCTACTCGATCTCTCAGCAACATCATGCGATCAAACGCATTCGTGGGTGGTGCACCCTCCGCTGGTATGACGAATGTGTGAACCGATGTAGCCCAAACACCACCGGCACGTGTTACCAATGTGGCGAACAGAGCGAGTACACCTGCTGCCATTCCGAGTCCAGCCCACATCAGAGTCGAGGCTTTACCTGGGCGCGTTCTCAAATGGCCCATAAGAACCAATGCCAACCATGGAAGGAAAGATCCTGTTTCGACAGGGTCCCAAGCCCAATAGCCACCCCAATCAAGAACCATGTAAGCCCAAAGTCCTCCAAGGCCAATACCAAGGGTGGCAATCAGAATACCTGGTCGTGTTTGATGAAGCATACGCTTGTCAATCTCCGCATCGTCATCGTACTGAAGAATTGCAAGGCCAGTCGCTGCAAGTGCAATACATAGTGAATAAGCGAGGAAGATTAGTGGAGGATGGATGACCATGAGATCGGTTTGCAGCAATTCGTTCAGTCCCACCCCTTTCAATCCGAGTGGGTTTTCTGCGAACGGGTCGAGCGTCATTGCAATCAACAAGAGAAGCAACGTAAATCCATGCATTAACCGCAATCGAAGTTGATGTGTTTTATCCATCTCAGATGCGAGAGGTCGTCCAAACCACCAAGCTACAAGACCCATCCATGCAGCCCACATGAGCAATGGACCTTCTCTTGCAGCCCATGTTGCAGCAAAACGATACTTGAGCGGAAGGTCTTCTCCTCCGTTTAATGCAACGTGAAGAATGGATGTATCGTTGACGATAAATCTTGATGCGAGTGCAACGAAAGGTGCTGCAATAGCGAGATGAAGAACGACTGAAACGAGGGGTTGTTCAACTCTCCATCTTGGCCATATCATCATTATGATACATGCAAGGGCGGCCAGAACAAGTGTCCATCCCCACATGGTGTTTCCAAGAACGCTCCCTTGTTATTGCTTTGCGTGAATCCATCACCAGCCGAAGTGTTTCGCACGGCTGTATCCAAAAGAGAGGAGAACGGATATCACTCGCTTGAATAGAAGCGTTGGTTTACGAACCATGATCTTTAGACCAATTCCAAGTTTTGTTAGTGGGCTCATGCTTCCAAGTTCTTCGGGTAAACACTTGGCCATAGCAGTCATTTCCTCATCGGAGAGATTGTACAATGCATCTTTTCCTTTCAAGATCTTGTGATACGGAGGGAAGGTCGATTTCCATGCTCGTTCGTAAGGTGACAATGCTTTAGCAGAAAGATCTCCATTCTTCATCGCTTTCGATAGAACATGAGCTGCTTCTCGACCAGACCATAAGGCAAGATGAGAACCTCCTTCAAACAATGGTGAAGTAAATCCTGCAGCATCACCGACAAGAATGATCCCATCATCGACGGTTTTACTTCGAGGACCTGAAATCGGGATAGTTCCTCCAAATGGTTTGATTTTGACACCTTCTTTACGCCATGGAGGATTGACCGCAGGCTTACCCGCTAGATATGTATCTTCAATGAACGAGTCGAGATAGCGTATGGCTCCTTTCTTGTCGGTCGTAACCAATCCAACATTCGCTCTCTCTCCTTCCTTCGGAATCATCCACACATAGCCATGAGGCGAATATTTCGGCCATAGATAAAAATCAAGGTAGCCATCATTGGGAACATCATTCAGTTCATACTGGAATCCAGCAATGACCTCAACTTCAGTGCCCATATCGAGAAGTTTGGATGCTGCTCCTGAGACGCCAGAGGCATCAATCACGGCTGAACATTCAATTGGAAATTCATTTCCTTTACCTTCAATAATCCAATTGGAAAATTGATTTTCGCTATTGAAAATTCTCTTCATAGAAGTTACGCGATGACCGAGGAATAATTCCGCTCCAAGTTCCATCGCCTCATCCATCAACCATTGCTCGAACAAATGCTTCTCCAAAACGTAGCCAGGTTCTGTCAGGAGTTTATTCTCGCCCCCTGGGAAAATAACACGAATTCCCTTAACATCCAATGCTTTGACGTGATCAGGTATTTGCAAATCCAGATTTTGAACAGCAAGATCGGAGAGACATTCACCACAATGGACTGGAGTTCCAACTTCAGGATCGGCCTCAACCACGATGGTTGAGAGTCCAAGACGTGATGCGTGAATTGCGGCTGAACCGCCTCCAGGACCTGCACCGATGATGAGGAGGTCGCATCGCCTTACCTCTGCCATGGTTTACTGAAGGCCACAAGGCTCATCAATTCAACGGTGTCGATTGATTTGGTTATGGCTTCCAATCCCTATAAACGACATGAGCCGGTCCTTTAATCGGTGGCTGTTCATCCATTTTGTCGAGTAACCAGATAACCCAATCTAAAACATGACTACCATCCTCTCCTATACCTTGATTTTGTGCATTTTTTTGTAGCACTTGAACAAGTGTCCGTAATCTCCCTCCAATCATTTCGTTTATTGGTTTCATGAATATAGTTACAGATTTGAAAGACAATTGTCGTTCAAAGGTCATCATTCCAATCGAATTGGTATTTATGGCCAGGAAATTTGTAGCATCCTTTTCCTTTCTTTCCAATTTATCCATGTCTTCAAGGGTGAAATCGTCAGATAATTTGTTGACTAAAATCGACATTCCTGTTTGATACAGGGGTGATGCCAGTAGATTTGCTATTTCTCTTGATGCTTCTTTTTCTTTCACTTTTTTCAGTTCGATAAGTTGTCTTAGACCAAATATAAGCGTAACCAAAATAGCTAACCCGCCAAGCAGTTCTCCAATGTTGGCTGCATCTTCAAGATTCATGTTTTGAATTTCACAAATTAGTTAATTATTGTTCCTCAAGTCAAAAGAAATCTGGCAAATGCGAAAATAACTTCCCATTTGGAGTTAAATCTCATTTGTGGCTAGTAGATAAAGGAATAACCCCTCGTGTACGTATTCGACTCTATGGGTACCGATGTATGGGAAACTTACAACATTAGTTTCCGTAGTAGCATTGTTACTGATTTTTCCTTATGGCTAAGAGTTCCTATTTCTTCAAAACCAAATCGAGTATGGAATCTCATCGATCCTGGATTTGGAGGTTCTAAATTGACTTCTGCTGCAATAGGGATGTTGTGTTCTTGCGAATAAGATACGACAATTTCGTACAATTTTGTTCCTACTCCATGGTTTCTATGAGCTTTCGATACTGCTATTCTGTCAACATAGATGAAAGAATCAAATCGTTCATTAAACCATGCATAATTGAGACTACCATAGGTTGTTCCCGGCGATAAACAGATGACGAATCCAAGCATTTCTCCTTCTTGGAAAGCACCAATAGATAGAACGGATAAGTTGAGCAGATTGGAAAGTTCTTGTTGTGAAACTTGACCTGTGCCGGGCAATCCTTGTTCATTGATCGCCCATGCTGATTCAACATCATGTTGTGATAGCGGACGTGTTTCCATACACAATGTTCAGGCGTGGAGGTATATTGTCATACACCTAACCTATCTTTGATCAAAGAAAGTTAGGTTCATATACCACACTGCACTCGGAACTATGTAACCTCAGGTTAAGTAGTGGTGAAACGATGACTGGTGACGATTGGGAAGAGAAGATGTTGGATCAACTCGAGCACCTTCTTTCCAACATGGGCATGAACATGTCCAGAGAGCAATTACGCGCTCTTCTCCAGCAATTTCGTGCTCAATTTGAGAAGATGGGAATCGATGAAGAACGTATTGCAAAAGGCGATGTGAACTTCAATTTCGACTTGAGTAACCTGCAAAACTTCTTCCAACCTGGTATGGACTTCAATGAATTGTTCAAGAACATGGGCGTTGATGTTCGTGTTGATGCTGCCCCTGTTGAGATCGAAACCCCAGAAGGTGAAGAAGAGGACAGCATGACCCTTCCAGCAGACGATATTTATCTCGAAGGATGGAACATGACGGTCACTGTTGACTTTGCAAAGAAAGGCGAACTTGAGCAAGATCAAGTCGAATTGAATCTTATCGATGGAGGAACTCTTGTTGAAGTTCATCGAACTACACAAGTCTCACCTGTTGCCCGTATTGAACTTCCACATGCTTGCGAGGACGTTGTTGATTTTACTCTCAACAACGGCATCCTCGATATTACCCTGCGTTTGATTCCTCCAGAGGACGCTTTCGCAGCCCTGCCACCATCCGAAGATGGTGACGATACCATTCCCCTAAGCGGCGACATCGCCATCGACTTAGCAGACGATGATGACGATGATGACGATGATGGAGGAATCCCAATTCTATGAAAAGGAGATGAATAATATGAGCAAAGTAATCGGAATTGACCTCGGAACAACCAACAGCTGTGTAGCCACTATCGAAAACGGTGAGCCTATTGTTATCGCCAATGCGGAAGGTGCACGAACAACACCCTCAGTTGTCGCTTTCAACAAAGATGGCGAGCGATTGATCGGTATCACAGCCAAGCGACAAGCAGTCACCAATCCAGAACGAACCATGATCTCTGTCAAGCGACACATGGGGACCGACTGGAAAAGAGATATCGATGGAACAGACTACACTCCTCAGGAGATCTCTGCCTTCATTCTCCAGAAGTTGAAGGCTGATGCTGAAGCATATCTAGGGCATGAAGTCAAGCAGGCGGTCATTACCTGTCCTGCTTATTTCACCGATGCACAACGAAAGGCGACCAAAGATGCTGGTCGAATTGCTGGTATGGATGTTCTACGAATCATCAACGAGCCAACCGCTGCTGCACTAGCCTATGGAGCGGACAAAGGCGATGATCAAACCATCCTCGTCTACGACCTTGGTGGCGGTACCTTTGACGTTTCTATTCTAGAAATTTACAACGTTGATGGACAACCACAAATCGAAGTGAAGGCTACTGCTGGTAACAACAAACTCGGTGGGGACGATTTTGACGAGCAAATTATTGAATGGCTCGTAAGTGAATTCAAGCGAGAAACTGGCATCGATTTGTCCAAAGATAATCAAGCTATGAGTCGACTTAAGGAATCTGCTGAAAAAGCAAAGATTGAGCTTTCAGGAACGCAGTCTTCCGAAATCAATCTCCCATTCATCACTATGAAGGACGGTAATCCAGAGCATCTCAACATCACATTATCTCGTGCTCGATTTGAAGACCTCATCGCTAAGCACATTGAGAACACCATGGCACCAACACGTCAGGCCATGAAGGACTCTGGCGTCAAGAAAGGCGACATTGACAAGGTGATTCTCGTCGGTGGTTCAACCCGTGTTCCTGCTGTTCAATCAGCTATTGAAAAGGAAACTGGAAAGGCACCTTACAAAGGGATTAACCCTGATGAAGCAGTTGCTATGGGTGCTGCACTCCAAGCAGGTATCATCGCAGGAGATGACGAGGTTTCCGATATCCTTCTGCTCGACGTTACACCGTTGACGCTTGGTATCGAAACTCTCGGTGGAGTTACAACGACTATGATCGAGAGAAACACCACCATTCCAGCACGACGAAGTGAGATTTATTCGACCGCCAGCGATAATCAGCCTGCTGTTGAGATTCACGTCTTGCAAGGAGAGCGTGAGTTTGCAAAGGATAACGTAACGCTTGGCCAATTCCACTTGACTGATATCCCTCCAGCACCACGCGGTGTTCCTCAAATCGAGGTTACATTCGATATCGATGCTAACGGTATTGTCAATGTTAGTGCAAAGGATATGGGAACCGGTAAGGAACAATCGATCAAGATTGAATCGCAAACCTCTCTCTCAGAAGAAGAGATTCAAGCAAAGATTGCTGAAGCTGAATCGTTTGCAGAAGAAGACAAGCGACGAAAGGCCAAGATTGAACTTCGGAACATGGCTGATCAAATCGTCTATCAAACCCGACGAACACTCGATGAGAATGAAGACAAACTCGATGCTTCAGATCTAGAACCCGTTCGTGAGAAATTGACCGAACTTGAAGCCCTTGTCCAAGATGATGATGGAAAGCCAATCGATGATGATGCTATGGATGAGGCAGCAATTCAGGCCAAGGTCAAGGAAGTCGAAGAATCGATGCATGCAATCTCTTCAAAATTGTACGAAGCTGCTGCGGCTGAAATGGCCGAATCCGAGAACGACGAAGGTGATGGTAACATCAACGTCGAAGCCGATGATGTCGTCGATGCTGACTTTGAAGTCGTTGATGAAGAAGACTGAAACATCGCACTTATGTGTAGGCCTTTGTTGGTGCGACCATGAGCGATGTTCCGATCCTTGAAGAGACGGACCGTACGACAGGACGTGATGCTCTTCGTAAGAACATTCAGGCTGCTGTAGCACTTGCTGGAGCGGTACGTTCAACTCTTGGACCAAAAGGTCTCGATAAGTTACTTGTCGATGATGAAGGGCGAAGGATGGTCACAAACGATGGAATCACCGTACTTGAATCGGCTAAGGTAGAACATCCGATTGCCCACATGTTGATTGCTGCGAGTGCTACTCAAGACCAAACCGTTCGTGATGGAACAACATCGACTGTTCTTCTGTCCGCTGAATGGTTGCAAAACGCTTGGCATCTCGTTGTTCAAGGCGTGCATCCTGCTACGATTGCACGTGGCTATCGCATGGCTGAAGCGTACTGCAAAGATAACTTAGATTCACTGACCTTTGAAGCTACAAGTGATGACATCAAATCAGCAACGATGACATCGCTTGCAGGTAAGCTTCATCAGAAAATACAATCCACAATCTCGGAATGTGCTGTTGATGCTGCAGAAGCCATC
>DAKS01000016.1 GCA_002499195.1 Euryarchaeota archaeon UBA443 | reverse complement strand
CAATCCCTCATACAATTGCTCAGAACAAATTCTCAGTGATTCTCTTACTTCATCTTCATGGAGGATTCCATCGTTTGCAGTTGCTCCGTCTGTACCATCGTCGACACCGAATTCCATGACAATGCCCTGTGGGCAGATCGAGGTTGGTGCTGGATGTTGTTCAATCAGTGCTGAGTAACCTTGTGAACCATCAGCTCCTTGTTGGCCTTCAGGTCCTTCACCGCCAAGTTGTCCATCACAAACATGGGCAGTGGTTTCGATTTCTTCTTCGTCCAATAAGAGGTTGTGATTGTTATCAATACCTGATTCGATCTGGAATCCACCGAATTGGCATGTAATGCCTGGCGATAATGCTGTGAGATTGACGAGGCTTGAGTTGCCATCGTAACCGTTTTCACCGTCGAAGCCAGATTGGCCCTGAGGGCCTGATAGTCCTTGTTGCCCATGACAGACTTTCGTACTGCTTGTGATCTCATTTGCAGAGAGTTTTCCATCTCCATCAAAATCTGTTCCTAGGAATATGTCTGCTCCACCTTCTGGACAATAGACATCCGCTTCTCTTCCTTCGGTTTCTACGAGGATCGTTGAATCCTCTTCATCGGCCGAGTCAAGTGATTTAATCGAATGGTTCAGTACTACTGCCCATATTGAAAGAAATAGTGCACTTAGTACAACGGTTGTTTTGAACATCTTTACGATGTTTTCACGTGATAAAAAACGCGAACGTCGGCCATCACGGCGGGCTCCTTGTGTGTTGTTCTCAGTCGAGGACATAATTGCCGGAGCGACGTCAACCGTATCAAAACCATCGGTTGAGAACAAGAGTCTTGATGAAGCGTCGATGTTTGCCTTAGTTCATGGACCTTCCAAAGCGTTTGGCAGAACAGTTGGAAGGGAAGGAGGGTCCAACACGGCAAAAGGCAGCCCGTCTCGTTGTTGACCTTGCCCGAGTAGCAAAAGCGAAGTCCTTTGTTGAAGTCGACCATGCTCACGTTTCTGGTGTTTCTGTAATCACTGGAGGACATGGCCTGCGTACCTTCCTTAATGATTTGAGTGGAGATCAATCGGGAACTGTTGTTATTCCTACAACGCTGAATTCAGCTGGCTGTGATCGAGAGAAGATGGAAGAAATGGGGATTAGTTGGCCAAATTTTCTCGAGCAACAATTCGAGATAGTCCAAGCCTACGACCGGCTTGGAATTGAATCTACGTTATCATGTACGCCTTATGACCGTGGAATCGAGATTGAAGGCGAAGTCGCTTCATGGGCAGAGTCCAATGCTGTCTGTTATTCGAATACATGGACATCGTTGATTACAAATCGAGAGTCAGGTTTGAGTGCTCTTGCCACGGCATTGACCGGCTATGCGCCTGCATGGGGGCTACATCTTGAATCAAATCGGAAACCAAACATTCGAGTGATTGTCGAATGTGCTTTAGAAACTCTCTCTGATTATTCCATTCTTGGTGATTGGATTGGTAAGAATGCTAAGCCAGAATGGAATCTTCCATTTGGTCCAATGCCATACGTACAGGGCTTGGATAACTTCATTTCCTTTGCCCGAAAGAAGGCATTAACTGCTGCAGCAGCCAATTATGGAACACCGATGATGTGGGTTGAAGGACACACAAATTCTCCAAACGAACCAATTGAATCAATCGATTGGCAAGGTGTTCTTACCTTTACTAAGGAGGATCTTGAAGAACGCTATCGTGAACTCAGTCCTCAAGGACAAGTCGATTTGGTCGTCATTGGTTGCCCACAAGCCAGTTTAGAAGAAATGCGGACGACTGCGGCAGCATTACGAACGCATATGGAATTTGAAGAATCTGTTCCAAATCAGCGTCTATGGGTCTTTACAAGTCAAGAAAATCATGCATTAGCCGAAGCTGATGGAACGGTCTCGATGTTGGAGGAAGCAGGTGCTTTGGTCCTTGTCGATACGTGTCCTGAGGTAACACCTTACAACCGTGAGAAGTACAATCACCTGTTAACGAATTCGATGAAAGCCGAGCATTATCTTACAAGCGGTCTCAATCGTATACCGACCAGTGTCGCTTCAATCCAAGAGTGCGTACGTCATGCTATCGATCCTTCTCTTGCCAAAGGTCCAACTCCAACACTTTCCCAATCTTCCCATGGCGGTCAAGTAAGTGCTAAAACGCAACAAACAGGTCTAACGACCATAATCGGAGAGGGTTTGAATTCTCAAGGTGACTTCTGTATTGAAGGAAAGGCGATGGTTACCGACGTTCCAATCACCTATCTTGGTTATGTGAATAGGGACACAGGTGTTGTGGAAGAACCAGGCCATCCTCTTGATGGGCGAGCTATTCAAGATACGATTCTAATTTATCCAAAGGGTTCTGGTTCGACGGTTGCACCGTATGTATTGATGGGCTTATTGTATGAAAACAAAGGGCCACTCGCTATCATCAATCGAGACGTTTGCCCACTTACTCTCCCTGCCTGTTCCTTGTTGAACGTTCCTTATGGGCATGGATTCGAGGAGGATCCATGTATTGGTGTCAACGATGGTGATCGAATTAGATTCAAGCGGGAAAACGGTAAGGTTTCCATAGAACTCCTAGAGCGAGTGTGAAGCGATGCGGATCCTTGTAACAGGAGGAGCAGGTTTTCTTGGCTCAAGTCTGGTTGAATTTTTGGTTGAGCACGGACATGATGTTACTGTTCTCGATAATTTTTGGAGAGGCCGAAAAGAAAACCTGCAAAGGATTGAGCAAAGCATCACATTAGTTGAAGCAGATGCTTGTTTGTCATCGTCCTATCAACGCATTGCTAACCCTGAGACAATCGATATCGTTTACCATCTTGCTGCTATCAATGGAACAAAATGGTTTCATGAAGAGCCAAGGCTTGTGATGGATGTCAATCTCAATTCGACCTTACGTTCGCTAGAATTTGCAGAACAAAACAACTGCCGATACGTGTTTACCTCCTCTCCAGAATCCTTTGGTGAATCTGAAGTGATGCCTCTTGGTGCTGATGAATCTGCAGTATTTTCAGCACCTCAACATCACCAAAGACATGCCTATGGTGCGAGCAAATATCTCGGAGAAATCGCGGTGCAGCATGCTGTTCGAAAAGGTCTCGATGCACGAATTGTACGACCGTTCAATGGGTATGGTCCACGACTGTTGGGAAATGAGTACGGACAAGTCGTTTCCATGATGATCAAATCAGCTCTTGAAGAAGGAGTTGTTATTGTGCATGGTGATGGTTCTCAAACACGTTCACTTACCTATATCGATGATCTAGTCCGTGGAATTGTGGCATCAGGTGATATCGAGGATATTTCAGGTTCGTGTATCAACTTAGGAACAGAGGATGAAATTTCAATGTTCGACCTTGCTAAACGCATAGCCTCCTTGGTCGAACAAGAAACGGGTCAAGCAATATGTGTAGAATTTGGTAATGGATATCCAGGTGATTCAAAACGACGTCTTCCAAATCTGTTGCAAGCACAGAATCATTTGCATTGGAAGGCTGAAGTATCGCTTGAAGAGGGTCTTCTTCAAACACTACGATCTATGTTGTAATGCCACTCGGTTGGTGTTACCATCAACCTGTTCAATCCATGTTGGCAAAGGATGTACGCAGGTTGGTTAACGTCATATTGTCCAGGTACAAGAATTTCGGATAATTTGAGAATCACCAGTTTCGCTTTTGCTTCGGGCAAATCAACCTCTTCGACCATTTCACCCAGTAGTGCGAAAGCTGCATCTTTCATGACGAGTGGGTTCGATGGCAATCCGTGCAAAGAGAATGATTCCCATTCACTTGTTCCATACTCAAGTGGTTGTGCAGTTTGTTCAACAATTGCAGCTGCATTTGATGATGCTGGAATAAAATTCAGTACTGCATTTTTAGTTTCACGGAGATTGATGAGTGTATCTCGCCACCTGTCGTTACGGTCTGCTGAAAGAGAAATGACCGCTAATGGAGGCGAATTGGATACGATGGAGAGTGAAGTGTATGGGGCAAGATTGAGATTACCTGTTTGAGATGATGTACCAATAAGTGCTAGAGGACGAGGACTTACAAGATTCGTGAGCCATGCTGACCGGGTTTGATGAGATAGTGAGGCAAGGTCGACAGTAGTAAATTGCTCTTCTCCTAGCATTTCGTGTTGGTTTGGAAACCACCGATCAAGCTCACCATTTTCTACTTCCATCACTGCATGAGCGGTATAGTCGCGATATGCTTCCCATTTTGAAATATCTTCCAAATCCCCTCGCTTTTGCTTACGCTCGATAGATGCATCAGCATATTCAATGCATTTTTTGAGAAAGGATATCACGTGCGCCTTACCTTCCATCTTTCTCATTCCTTGATGTCGTATTCTTCTCTTGTCATAAGAAATCTTGCCGGGTTACCTACCCATACCTCGCTAGATGGCAAAGGTTCGGTTAGGACCGAACCTCCTCCAAGAACTGCGCTCTCACCAACATGCGCTCCTGGCAAAATGGTACAGCCGCCTCCGATGATAGCGTTGGTTTCAATCCTTACAGGATACCATTTTGAGGCATCACCTGACGGTGGATACTTGTCATTGAGGATTGTTGAATTCGGTCCAATGAACACAGTTGAGCCGATAACTGTTCGATCTGCGATATAGTTAGATCCCTGAATTCTGGTGCCGTCTCCAATGGTTACGTTACGCCCAATATGGCACATTGAGCCAATCGAGACATTCTCTCCAACGTCGAGATTTTTTCCGATATAACAGGGTTTGTAAGCACACGAGGTGGAAGACAAATGGATGCGTTCACCTCCAATGTCTTCCTGCATTTGTACACCTCATGACTCGATTCCTAGTTCTCTCATCAACATCTCCACATGACCTTTTGCTCGCACATTATATCGGCACCAAGTGATGTTAGCATTGCTATCGATGACAAATGTGGATCGAACACAACCAAGGTATTCTCTACCATAATTTTTCTTCATTCTCCAAGTACCAAACATTTCGTGGAGTTGGCCATCCATGTCCATGAGTAGGGGAAAATTTAGTTCCTGCTTTGTAATGAATTTTTCATGCGATGATTCCGAATCTTTTGAAACGCCCAGGACGATGTAATCCTCCTGTGCGAGTCGAGCCATATTATCGCGGAAATCACATGCTTGTTTTGTACATCCAGGTGTCGAATCTCGGGGATAAAAGTAGAGGATGACGTTCTTACCTTGAGCCATGTAAGATTCGAGTTCATGGTTGTTTCCAGCAGAATCTAGGCAGGAAAAAAGAGGGCTTTTTGTTCCGATCTCAAGGGTTACAGGTGTGTTCATGTTTCATGCGTATCGCCTTACATCAAGAATGCTTGGTTTGTGTCACAAGCGAGTGGCATTATTGTTTGATGTAATATGCATAATTTCTAATGCTGAGTGAATATTTCCATGCTTTTCGGCCAATTGTTTGATAAACTGCCAGTAGTGAAGGACATGCATGGCGGCTTTAGGCATGACGCGACGAAGCCGCAAGTACTTCAAGAAGATTCAACGGGCAAAGACCCGATATGACTTACAAAGTGTTGCTTCAGCCATTCAAGGTGATCTCGATCGACGCAACCTTTCCTATGACGAAGCACTCAATCTTGGGAATTTCATTCAAAATCGTGCTGATCAGTTACCGGGTAATTCGATAGTTTATGCAGTCTCGGATCGTGATGCTTATCGTCGAACTCTCGAGTTGTATCTGCGTGACGCTCTTTTGACACGTACCGAGCAACTCTTGCTTTGGGAAGAGCGTAGAAGGCTCGGAATTTCGGATGAAGAGCATGACCGCTTGCTCAATCAACTTCTCGAAATATGGAAATCACAAGGTAAATCGATAACAATTCAACGGTTCAATAAAGCAGGAGGGAGCGCTGATGTTTAGTCGAAAACTCCTACCGCTCCTCTTGGTAGCTCTTCTGTTAGGGCATCTCGCGTTACCTTTCGCTGACGCTTCATCCACCAGTGGACGAGCAGGGCCTGATTTCCAAGTCAACAACATGGAGTTCGATGGTGCTGGTTCGGTATTCGCGAGCAGTGGGTTAGTTCTGGCACCAGATACGCATACCGTGAGAGTCGATGTCTCCAATGCTGGGACTTCATCAGGAAACGCCTTCCTATCACTTGTCCACAAAGGGTCGCCTAGCGCTGCAGAACAAATTGTCGATACTGTTGATCTTGGCACAATCGCTGGTAATTCTGGTTCTACGACTTATCTGCTTAGTTGGGCCGCGACTACAGGTCCATCCCAAACCCTGTTTGCTCGTGTTTCTGGCGCAAACGACGGAAACACTCTGAACAATGAGTATCGTCGAGATTTCGATGTCGATACCCTCCGTGAAGGAATCGTCTTTGACGATGATCTTCCTACGCCTGCGCCAGGGAATGACGATGTCATACTCGACCGCCAATCTCACACGTTCAATACAACGGTCCGTAATATCGGCGTCATGCCATTTTCGGCTGTTATGCAAATCGTCTTGACCAATGCATCAAGCGTTACGCCAATTATTGAATATTGGTCAAACACTCAAACTATGGAGCCAGGGTCGATTTATACTGGTTCCGAAGAAGAGATTCTCACCGGAGGATTTTCCGCTGCTTCATTGACTGGTCTCTGGAACATGTCGGTACGAGTCGTCATGAACGGTTCAACGGGGCCCGAGGTAATCACATATTCTGAATTTGATGTTATCTTCAGTGATTACATTTCTGAGATGGTTGGGCCTTCGGATCGCACAACCGCTCCTGGAGACTCAACAACTCTCTATTATGTCATCAAGAACATCGGTTCTAAAACAGATAGCTTCGATATCGGCGTGAGCAGTGATTTGGGTTGGGCAGATACAATACTCGACCTTACGACGAGTGATTTCATCACAGCCGGCTCGACAACAACGCTGAGTGTTGTTGTCGACGTTCCACAGGATGCAGGATATTCAGAGATAGATGTCATTACCTTTACTCTAACTTCAGCAGGAAGCGGCTACACACTTACCGATACGACGCGCGTAATGGCCGGAGAATATCTTGAAGCAACGATAGATGTCACTAACGATACGACATATGTTTTACCTGGCAAGAGCGATACAATCGCATTTAACGTGACCAACACCGGCAACGCGCCAACTTCATTCAACCTCATCTCGGGGCTCTCAATGAACGCGCTGAATTGGGAGCACAACCTTTCGATTGAAAACACTGGAGAGTTGGCTGTAGGTCAAACCATCTCAGGGTTCATCCAAATAGAAGTGCCCGCAATCCAACTACCGTTGGTTCCCGCAGAACACAATCGTGCTGGTGCCAGCCTTAGTGCTTACATTATGGCACAAGCAGATGTAGGTAGTATCCCGACCACCGACTCTGGTCAAATCGAGGTGCGCCCAGCAATTGTAGTTGATCCTGGTTTGCCAGTCGACACCATTGAGCTGACCGCAAACGATGTCATGAATGCAGGTTCCACTATCGGTGTCAATGAAATTCTTGCCCTAAATGTGCAGGTGCGACACAACCTTGAATCGGATTTAACAGAAACTGTTGATGCCTCCATCACGGTTGGTAGTATCTCATTCGAAGCACTTACTTCAGGAGGTTTCAACGAGGCCGATCGTTGGAATGCAGCGGTAACACCTGAAGAGAATACTGGCCTTTCCCTCGGCGAATCATTTGCCGCATCACTCGGTGTTCAGAGCCAAACGGGACAACTTCCTCTCGCAGGAACTGTAAAAATCCCGATAACGACTACTCCAACACTTGGTGGCGTCCACATTGCCTCTGCGGTATATGCTCCAACGATCGAACAAAATCTCTCAATTGTGGTGCCAAGAGTTGTGAATGGCGAGATTACTGAAACCGGCCCTCTCGATGCAAATGTAGGAGTTGATACAGACTTCATGTTCACATTCGGAAATACTGGAAACGATCGTTCGTCTTACCGCCTAGAAATCGTTGAAAACCTTCCATCTGGCTGGGAAGCCTCTCTGACCACCACAAGCCCTGACGGTACGATTATCGATTTGGCCAGCGATTTCGAAGACTATCCTGCCTCGGGCGGAGCTCACCTCTCTTTGGTGACGCTAACCGTCAAGACTGATCCACTTGCGCCTTCACAACTCCTTCAACCACTAACGATTCGATATTATGATCTCGATACGGGCGCTTATCTCGGTCAACAAACAATGGATATTCGCGTTGGTGAAACAGTTAACGCTGAATTAACGCCAACAAGCCAATCAATCGATATCACTCCCTACGAACAACTGTCTGCCTTCATCAATATCGCGAATACTGGAAACGGCCCAACATCCTTTTCGATCGAGTTGGATGATGGTGGATATGATGATGTTTTGTTTGAACTTGATACCTCCTCGCCAGTCATCATCGCAGCAGGTTACGAGTCTTCCGTTCGCGTTAACATCATACCGTCAGTCGATGCTAGTGCAGACGAGATTTACAAGGCGACTTTGACTGTATCTATGGTTGATGAAAACGACGATTTGGTCGAACTCAATGCCGATATTATAGCAAACATTTCCGAGGTTCATGACGTTGAACTGACTGCACCAGACAGTCTGGTTGCGGTTCCTGGCACAGTTGTCACTCTTCCATTTAGTCTCTTGAATACAGGAAATCTCGCCGAGACAGTGGACATCAACATCACTGTAGATGGCGGATGGGGTACAACACCAACGGTTCAATCGTTTACCGTTCCAATCGATGGAGAATCCAGTGGAACCTTTGACATTAATATCCCTGCTCTTGACGGCACCGATAATCTTCTTGATGGGTCGATTCATGAGGCAAATCTCACGGTTTTTGATCCATTGACCGACACGGTCTATGTCTTGAAGAAGGTCGAATTACTCGTCGCTCCAGTCTTTACGTACACCATTGAAGGATGGGAGAGCGAATACTTCTTCCATGAAGGTGATAACCGGGTTTGGACGGCTCAAATTACGAACACAGGAAATAAGGACGTATACGTCGATCTTGGATACGAGGTTCGAGCACCAGGGCTTACGATTTCAAGCGATGATTGGATCGTTAACTCAGCCTCACCAAGTCAAATCTTCCTTCCGATGAATGTGCCTGTTGATTTTACTGTGAGTGTGGATAAGAATGCAGCAGGAAGCAGTAGCACATCTTTGACCACAGCAGCTGACCTACGCGTTACAATAGTTCCTACCGATGTCGATGTTGATGGAAGTGGAGAGTTGATGACGTCATTGAAGATGAAGCGTTTGTTTGATACAGGCTATGCTGACAAACTTCAAGCTCCTGCAAACGACGATCCAGTAACTGTCCCTATCGAGTATTCGCACATACCATATTTCAGTAGCGCACCAGTTGCTTATTCAATCGAATTCTGCGGTATTGAGAGAATCCTTGACATCGATGCGCTTGGGCTTGATGAAGAGGACTATGTTTGGAATATATCTCTAACCAACCTAGAGGGTGAAGAAAGTGTCCACTATCTCAATCTTTCAGCACCTTGTGTTCCTGGTAGTGAACTCATAGAACTGCCTGAACGCCCTGCCTTCGTCCTGTCGCCGAATTTAATTTTCAGCGTGAAAGTTCCTGACCGGCCCAATATTCTGCCAGGTGATGGGTATGACATCACAATGCTTCTCCACCACCCCGACCCGAGTGAGCCGGTGACAGAGGAAACCTTCCGGTTCGCTTTGAATGTCTATGCGGACCCAATGATCGATCCTGATTCACAACGAATTGTCGATGCGGAAGGAGAAGAAATCGATTTCATCATGGAAGGTCAAACAGCCTACATCGAATTCGATGTGAAGAACGAAGGGACAGCACTTGCAGTTGGAATCAATTCTGAACTCGTTTGTGAAGGGCTCATAATTGAGGATGCACCAGGGTTCGTACCCTTCCTTGCAGAGGGTCAAGTTGAAACCTTGCGTTGGAAAATAACTGGTGAAACTCTCGATTGGTGGGAGCAAAGCAGAAATGCCGATTGTACGGTATCGATTTTCTCATCTTATGCACTCAACAACGTGGTCGAGAACGATGAGCTTGTCTTTGAGCAAGAAGTCGATTCAGGCGCCCCTTCGACATTGACTTCCTTTGCTGGTTTTGGAATTGCATTAATAGTGACTATTGGTCTACTTGGATTGACCAATCAGAATGAAAAGTACCGCTTAGGAGCAGTCTACTCCGGTGTAATCATGCTTGGTTTCCTATTCCATCTCTATAATGCGACATGGTGGGGGCCTGTTACAATCGTACTTGCATCGCTTTGGGTTTGGCGAATGGCATGGCGTAGCAGTGAAGAATTCCGTTACGTCCATGAGGACTATCAGCGAGCACGTAAGGGTATATCGACAATTTATGCTGATCACTTCCAAGCCTTGACCGATTCACGCCGCCAACTTACAATTATTCTCAGCTTACCTCTGCTTGGCTTCATCGGTATAGTGCTTGGTCTCCCACCACAAATGTCACCTGATGGGACAAATTTGGTCTCATTGGTTGGTTACATTCTAATTTCCACAATCGTTGTTTGGTTTATTCTGCGACGTGCAAACAAACTGTATGGTACTCTCTATGGCAGACTCACCGACATTGAAGTCAAGGCTACTCGTATTGAGCGAGACCTAGGTGATCCTGCACGCCTCCTCAATGACCTTGCAATGGATGGCCTTGACCTATCGGCTATTCTTGACACGCCTCAATCCGTTGTCCTTTCAGAAGGACAAACTGCAGAATCTTCAGAGGAGGTGACACCGAATGGCGAAGAACAAGATTGAAGATGTTGAAGTTCTCATGGATCCTGATCTTGCTCCATCCGATGAAAGCGCACAACGCTTGATTCAAGCAAGTCGTGAACTAGAATCCTTAGTTCAAAATGTTGTAAGCGATGAAGTCAATTCGCTTGCTTCAACCGAATTGGATTTGCTCCAAGCAAAAACATTCCTCGAAACACATCGTTTGCGTCGTGCTCGAAAGAGTGTGCGACGAGCTGAAAAAACACTCAATGTCCTTGAGGAAGATGTCCTCTACTTGCGACGGAGCATTGCTATGTTGCACAGATTACTCAGAGAAAAGGCACTTGCTGAAGAAGAGGTCGAGAATGTTCTGCGAAGACTTCGCAATGCAACGGGGGCTGCTGAGATTGGTGACGTAGGTTATGCTGCCACTGAAGTCGAGTATCTTGTTGACGATCTAATCGGAGGTAATTCCTCGACACTCAATCCGTTCCTCTTCCGACACTTCTGGCTCTCAGTTGACACACGTTGGCCAGCCGGTGGTGAAACAGGAATCCTTCTTGTACGAATCATCAACGATGGTGAAATTCCTCTTCCGATGATGCGCCTTGCTCCTCCCGTACCTGATGGTTGGGAGGCCAAACCATCTTTCATTGACGTTCCAGTTATTGGCCCCGGAGGTAATCTTCCGGTACGGTTTGAGATACAAGCAAGTCGCCGACATGGTGCTGACGAAATTCCACTTTCACGAAAACTTTCAATTGCGACCGGGTACGAAATGAGGAATGGTAACGTGACTGTAACGATTCGTGCGCAAAACCGTTCCATGGAACCTCTCGCCGATGTTCTCATTCAACCATGGATGCCTCCAGGCTTTACAGCTGAAAAGGTTCCATTCATTAGTAGGCTAACGCCGGATGAAGTGGCTGTTCTTCGCATGCCACTTCACATTGACTTGGGTCATGGAGGTGCTCTGTGACCCACATCCAATTCCACCCTCAGATGAGGGAGGACGAGTAAAAAAAAGGTGAAAAAAATGAAAACCGAAAAAGAAACGAAGCAAGACGAACTTGCTGCGATTGGTATTGGTGCGATGATTGTATTCATTGCATTGATTCTGGTTGCGGCAGTGGCAGCTGCGGTCATTATTCAGACCGCTGAAAAGCTGCAACAGAACGCACAAGCCAGTGGTGACGACACCCAAGAGCAAATGTC
>DAKS01000059.1:12624-37396 GCA_002499195.1 Euryarchaeota archaeon UBA443 | reverse complement strand
AGCTGCGTCCTCAAATCCATCGTTATCATCATCAGTATCTTCATCAGAATCTCGACAACCATCACCATCCATGTCAGTGGTTGAATCGGAAACCCATGTTGGACGTGGTGGTGAATAAGTGGTACGTTGACAATCATCATCATCATCTAGAACGCCATCGTTGTCATCATCCGGATCTTCGGCTGTATCGTCCTTACAACCATCGTTATCCCAGTCCGTTGAGTTAGCAGGATCGTTGAAGTCACGAGAACTAGTCCAGTTGATTTCACTATTTCGAGGACAATTATCAGGGAAGTTATCGGTTAGACCATCGTTATCATCATCAGAATCACAAGCATCTCCTTCGGAATCACCATCGGTATTGGCTTGGTCTGAATTAGGTACGGTTGGACAGTTGTCTGGAGCTGAGTCTAGAACACCATCACCATCAGTATCGATTAGTCCGGATGGATCGAAAATCCACGCGAACACATCGCGTGCTCCACCGGATGATACCGACACACCCTTGTGTGTCATCGAACCTGAGAATGAACCTGCAGCGCCAACGTAATCGCTATTGTTTACAGCCATCGCCCAAACATAATCATACTGTGTACCGCCAATCTTCTCGATCCAGTTGACTGCTCCTGAATTAGAAAGTCCAACAACGAATCCATCGTGATTTGAATTTGAAATCGACTTGGAACCAGCAGTGAATGTCGATGTTAGATAACCACCGAATACAACTGCTCCAGTTGATGTTACTGCAAGCCCTTGAGGCTCGTCGAAGGCACTAGTGCCTGAGACCAATGCCCAACTGTTGGCTTGGTTTGCTGCACTTTTCGCAACAAAGATATCGTTTCCACCATAACTTGAGGTGGCAGTCCATCCTCCACTGGTAATCGTTCCATCAAACGTACCGGCCATGAACATATCACCGTTACCATCAACATGGAGTTTCAATACCGCGGTAATTTGACCACTTGTACCGATACCTGTCGTACCGGTTACACCCCCGTTCGCATCGATTTCAACTATCACTGCATCGAGTTGTCCAAGCGCAATGTAGGTGTTTGTACCCCATTGAGAAACGCCATCTGTAGCGGTTGCTAACTTGACACCACCTGCTGGTGTGAGCGCCATATCATAGATTTGATCCGATCCAATTCCGCCCCCATTAATGACCCACTTCAGTGAACCTTGGTTCCCATCAAACTTTGCAACATAGACATCTTGGCTGGTTGCGTTAATGCTGATGCCACCAAAGTCTGTTTCACCTGAAAAGAGACCAGATACGATGACGTCACCCATCATATCAACGGATAATGATGTAGTCCTACTGAATTCTCCCGTTCCATTAACCAAGGTTGTGAAACTCTTCGCCCACATCCAATTACCAAATGGGTCTGCTTTGGCAATGAAGCCCTCGAAATGGTAACCTGAATTGAGATTTGAGATAAGCGAGTTTGGACCTGGTGGACCAAAGGAGATTTCTCCATAGAAGTAACCGGAAACAAAAATTTCACCTGCCATTCCAAGTGCAACATCTGTCATAACTGAAAGGCCACCTGCGCCGGCACTGTGGTCAGCACTGATGAATCCCGTCCAAGCGCCTTTGTCATCCATCTTTGCAAGGTAAAACTCACCGAATCCACCTGAATTGAATGGTGAAGTTGGAGCCAACGTGTGCGTACCATAAGTCAATGTGGAATTCGTCCACTCCGACATACCAACAACCCATCCTCCATTTGGTAGGGCAGCGATGTGTTCTCCATCTTCATTGGCCTGACCTGATCCTGCAGCAAGCAGTGTAGTTGTTGAACGAGCTGAGGCTTCAAAGAATACCGGTTCTTCATCAAGAACATCAGATTTTGGTTCGAAGTTTGAGAACTGTGGAACTGTCACAGAACAGACCATGAGTGTAATCAAAAAGACTGCAGAAAGTGCATTCAAGCGTGTGCGCATGACATGGCTATGCCCTTAACAGACATCAAGCCTTTCATTCATCGTTTCAACAAATCAAGCAATATTGTCATCGAGTTGCAACAATTCACTGTCACCAGCATCGAGGACACAAATCGTCGAAATACTGAATGGCTTACCACAAGCAACACCAAGTTCACGGTTTACCACAGGTGCTTGGTGAACGGTCACTTCAGGGTGACGTGCACGCAAGTCATTGATATAGTCACTAGGACAATTAGCAGCGAGGAGAATGAGTCGAGCATCCCCCCGTGCACACGCATCAAGCGTTTGACGTTGTCCAAACAGTAGGCTTCCGGTTGCAATTGCAGTTTTCAGTTGTCGGCTTAGATCCATTTTACTTCCTCCATTCTCCACATGTGTTTCTCATGGTTGGAATCATTCCTCAGGGATGTAGAACAACTCAACACTTCCCGTACCGAGGGAAATTGGTTGTCCGACAATGATATTTTCAGCAACACCGGTGAGACGGTCTGTTTCACCGATGATACCCGCCTTGAGCAGGTGATTGACGGTAACTTCGAACGCAGCACGAGCAAGAATACTGTGCTTGGTTCCTGAAACACCGTGTCGACCGATAGCTCGCACTTCACCTTCAGAGGTCATAACGTCAGCGACCATGAGTAGGTGACGGACATCGACTTCCAGACGAGCACTGAGTAGAGTAGACTCTAGTTCGTTAATGATCGCTTGTCGTGCAGCTTCAATACCAAGGTAATTGAAAATCTCGATAATATTGTTGGTGTAGGTTCGTGAACGATCAATCGTTTCGATTTCGCTTACACGAGAAAGGTTGGAACCGATGGTTGAAAGGTAGTATTCACCTTCCTTGTCATCGAACTGAACGTTTGCACGCTCGATTCCAGGGATACCTTTGAGACGTAGGTCGCGAATCTTTTCTTCGAGTTGTAGCAACATAGTGTATGAAGGTGGATTCTCTTGCAAATCTGCAAGATCTTCCTCACTCGAAACACCTGGAATAATAGTCAAAACGCCAGGATTCTTTTCCTTATCAGCTTGTACCATTGTTCTTAGAGCACGTTCAAGCTTATCTTTGACTTCAAGTCCAGTCATGTTCTTCTGCTTCAATTGACCTTTGTTGAGTTTCAATACCAAGCGTCGTTGGGCAACGTCGGTTTCGATATTTGCAATGTTGAACGTAGTTGTAACTTCAAGAGCAGCTGCGAGTTTTTGAGCCTCTTCACCCGAGTTCTTTTTGTCATCCTTCAAGCGGATGATCATGGTTGGTGTACTCGGAACTTTTCGAGCATCGACAATCTCGATGATACGTGGCAGACCTTGGGTAACGTTGACCGTTGCAACACCAGCATAGTGGAACGTACGCATGGTCATCTGTGTACCTGGTTCACCAATAGATTGGGCTGTGATAATACCAGCGGCTTCGAATGGATCAATGCTTGCTTTATCCAATGCAGCATATGCATCATCAACAACAGTTTTTGCTTGCTTCTTAGTCAACTTCTTCAGATTACGTTCGTGTATAGCCACCGTCATATCATGAATTATCTTGTCACTGAACCTATGGTCATTTTCAAGATCAGCAATAGCCGCTTTGAGTGATTTATAGACAGGGTCATCAGCAAGTTCATCATCAAATGAACGTAGCTTAATGTCAACTTTGTATGCGCCCAAATCGGCTGCAGTCTTAGCACGAGAACGTGTTCTTGAACCTCCACGACGACGCTTGAGACGTACGTTGGTCGTTGGACCAGTGGCTTCTGAACCAGCGGATCGATTCTTCTTTAGTGCTCCTTCAATGGTTTCTCGAATCGTACCTGCAGTTTCAGAATCAGTTTCACAAACTTGAGCGATTTCTTGTGCAGAAAGCACCTTAACATCGTCCCACTTTCGATCGTTTGCTAGAGTATGTGCAAAGTTCTCTGCAATACCCAAATCCATGAGCTTCTTCTTGGTTGCACTCTTAACGACCATCAGACTTCACCTCCATCGTGGAATTCTTCGACATCATCCCATGCTCCAAGGTCCTCTTCGGTTTCTTCACGCTCGATGCTTTCACGAGTGATTTTCGAACCACCATCAGTACCAAGTGCACCATCGATGATAACATCGATATTGAACGCAGCACCGTGAACACCACGGCTTGGATCGATACCATCTTCACCATATGAGAATTGGATGATTCGGTTTGCAGTGTTTCGCACGGAGAGCATATCATCATTGAAGACTTTCAAGTCATCCATTGCGTTAATCAAACGTCGTTGCATGTATCCAGACTTGGACGTACGGACAGCAGTATCGACAAGAGATTCACGACCGGATACGGAGAGCATAAAGAACTCCGTAGGTTCAAGACCACGCTTGAACGAACCTGAAATGAAACCACGGTCTTGTGCTCCACGTCCTCCACGCTTGAAGTGAGGAAGAACACGTTCGTCGTATCCACGCTCGAGACGCTTTCCACGGACCTTTGCTTGACCGATGGAACCAGCCATCATGTTGAGGTTATCCATGGAACCACGGGCTCCAGAAATCGCCATGTTGACCGCAGCGTTGGTCGAACCGGATTGATTCAGTTCGTTCTTTGCAACGTCACCAGCGGCTTGCTTCCCTTCATCGAGCATAACCATGATGTTCTCTTCGAGTGTTTCACGCATGGTTCGACCTGGACGAGGTTCGTACTTTCGAGGGTCACCCTTAGCGGCTTCGAAGCGTTCGAGTTCCTCTTCAACGAGTGCTCTTGCAGCTGCGTTGGCTTCGTGAATGGCTTCAAGCGCTTCACTACTCAAGTCTTCATCGTCGATACCAGTAGTAAATCCGAGAGAAGTACAAGCAGCGATCGATAGTCGAGTGAATTCATTCAAGAATTGAGCACCCTTCTCTGAACCATTGCTTTGAACAATAGCATCGAGAAGACGTCCGTCTTCAGCACCGATAGCACGCTTGTCAAGTGTTCCGACAACGTTTCCATCTTTGACGTGAACTTCGTCTCGACTTCGGGACATGAAGTGGAGATTGATGTTGTCAGGTACGATCAATGAGATGATATCTTGACCTCGGAAGGCATCGTTACCGTTGTCATCCTTGACGATTTCAGGGAGCTCACCGGTGTAAGCAATGCTTCCAAGCATTTCAAGACCATGCGCCTTTGAAACCAAGGTTCCTGGACGAGATAGGAGGTATGCACCGGAGATGTGATCGTGAATACCGCCGATAACTGCACCGCCGTAGCGAGGCGTCAAGATGTGTTCTTGCACACGCATCAGAATCTTCGCTTCAGCACGGGCTTCTTCGGATTGAATCACGTGAAGGTTCATCTCGTCACCGTCGAAGTCAGCGTTGTAAGGAGTACAAACAGCGAGGTTGAATCGGAATGTGTGTCCTTCCATAACTCGTACTTCGTGAACCATCATCGACATTCGGTGAAGCGATGGTTGTCGGTTGAAGATTGCAACGTCACCATCGATAAGGTGGCGTTCAACTTGCATACCAGGCTTAGGGTTACCACGGATGTCAACGGTTGAGAGTCGGTCTTCAACAGGCGTTGGCATCCCGTAATCATCTTCAGGGCTACCACAGTGAGGACAACGGATTTCAAGATGCTCGGGGAATGGTTCTGGATCTAGGTTATCGGCTTGAGCAAGTTCGTGCATCCATCGATAGTGAAGAACTGCTCGAGGGTCATCTTCTGCAAGAGGATGGCCGTGCTCATCTTCACCACGGAGATTGCGGAGAGTCGCTTCATCATCAACGATATAGCTAGATTCGGTCAAGTCACTACCCTCAACACGGTTGATGAGTGGGCGAACAACCAAACCTGGCAAGAAGTTTGGTGCAGGGAGAACGGAATCCAAATCAAATCGCAGCGTATGTTCCGATTCACACTCAGGGTTGTGGCATCGGAATCCAGCGTTGATTAGACGGCTTCGAGGATTGATACGTACACGTCGACCATCACCACGAACGATGTAGTTGACACCAGGGTGTACTTCAGGTCCACGGAGGATCATCTGTCGCATTTGCTCACGGTTTCGGAGTGTGACACGAATAGGTACGGTCAATTCCTTTGCAACCTTGACAGGTACACCTACTTCGTTAACACCGAGATACGGGTCTGGTGAGATAACGGAACGGGCACAGAAGTTGACACGCTTACCAGAAAGGTTAGAACGGAATCGTCCTTCCTTACCCTTCAGTCGTTGGGTCAATGTCTTGAGTGTACGACCAGATCGGTGTCGTGCTGGCGGAACACCAGATGTTTGGTTGTCGAAGTATGTGGTAATGTGATATTGTAACAATTCCCACAGGTCCTCAACAATCAATTGTGGTGCGCCGGAGTCACGGTTCTCTTGCAGACGTTGGTTGATACGTAGAACGTCAACCAATTTGTGTGTCAAATCGTCTTCGGAACGATCACCACTATCGAGAGTAATCGATGGTCGAACGGTAATTGGCGGGACAGGTAGAACCTTGAGAACAGTCCATTCAGGTCGGTTCTGCTTATCCATTCCGATGAAAATCAAATGCTCATCAGGGATGCTTGCAAGCCACTCGCGAACATCTCGCGGATTCATCTTGCGTTCTGTTTCCTTTCCACCAGTTCCGACATTCTCGGTCCTTTCCTTGAATGTGGTTGGTTTGTCTAGACGAATTTCTCCTTGCGTTTCACCACAATGCATACATGTGCGTCGCTTCTTACTAGATGCTACCTTTTCAACTTCCTTGATAATACTCGAGAATTCAGTGGAACCAACACCGTGCTTAGTGATGATATCCTTGATTCGAGAGCGGTAGTAATCTTGCTCTGAAAGTTCAGGATTGGATGGGTGGGTCTCTTTTGCAGAGTGAAGAAGAACTTGGCTGCAGGCCTTACAGGTCGACTTGAGTGCTGTCTTGATCAGGTTAACAAATCCAATGTGGATGACAGGTAGTTCAAGTTGAATGTGTCCGAAGTGCCCCGGTGACTCGTCATACTTGCAGTTGTCCGTAGGACAGACCAAACCTGGCTCGATAACACCCATGTGTGGGTCCATCAAACCTTGGCGGTAGGCGTGACCGTCGTCCTTGTAGGTATCCGGAGTTTTGACCTCGACAGAGGACATCTTACGTATCTCAACAGGATCCATCAAACTGAATCGGATTTGTGCAATTCGCTTTGGAATCAATGTGGTCTTTCGGCTCATCTTCGGTCCTCCAGTTCAAGTCTCATGGCAACCCCAAGACTCTTCATTTCGTCGAGCAGGAGTTTGAATGCGTAGGATGTTTGTACCTTGTACACTTCAGCACCGTCACCATGGACTGGGCTGACGTAGGTTCGTCGCTTAGGATCATACCATGCAATGTGACCAGATTGTGCACAAACGAACATGTCAATACCGTCGGACTCGTCGAGAAGACGGTCCTTGATGACCATGGATGCTCCGTGTGCAATCAGACAGTCACGTTCCATCTCACCAAATCGTAGACCACCTTGTCGAGCACGACCTTCGGTCGGCTGACGGGTAAGAATTTGAACACGGCCACGGGAACGGGCGTGAATCTTTGAACTGACCAAGTGGTGAAGTCGCTGGTAGTAGATACAACCAACGAAGATTTCAGCAGGATATGCTTCTCCAGTTTCACCATTAATCATGGTTTCACGACCGCTGTGAGCAAGTCCGTTACGAACCAATCCGTCACGTAGACTGCTTTCCTTTTCTCCACGGAAGGCAGTACCGTCGATTCGACGTCCTTCCATAGCACCGACCTTACCACCGATCATTTCCAGAACGTGGGCTACGGTCATTCTTGATGGAATAGCGTGAGGGTTGATGATCAAATCAGGAACTACACCATCTTGTGTGAACGGCATATCTTCCGGCTCGACAAGTCGACCGATGACACCTTTTTGTCCGTGACGAGAAGCAAACTTGTCACCGACTTCAGGCACCTTGTGGCTTCGAACCATAACTCGGACCAATCGACCTGAGTTGTCGGATTCTGTAACATAGACGTTGTCGACCCATCCTTTCTCACCATGACGAACGAGCATCGAGGACTCTCGACGCTCTTGTGCCATGAGGAAAGCACCGCTGTTGGATTCTTCGAGGAATCGTGGCGGGCTGGTCTTACCTACGAGAACATCGCCGCCCTCGAGGTAGGTTTCCGGTAGTGGTAGACCATCATCTTCGAGATGGAAGTAAGCTTCTGCTGGCTTCAATCCCTTGACCTCTGTCAACTTGTTTCCTGGCTTTTCAATCTCTTCGATTTGACCACCTGGGAACCGACGTCGCTCAGCATTGTAGGTTCGGTTAAAGGTTGATCGACCAAGCCCACGGTCGACAGACGCTCGATTCATGATGACAGCGTCTTGCATGTTGTAACCATGCAGAGACATGATGGCAACAATGAAATTTTGACCACCAGGTCGCTCATCGAAGTTTGTCGTACGCATAGCATCCGTTCGAACGATCGAGCGGTGTGGATAGTGCAAAATGTGAGCACGAGTGTCTGGTCGTAGTCGGTAGTTTGCACTCGGTAGACCAAGCGATTGCTTGACCATTGCAGTACCACCTGTAACACGAGGGGTTGAGTTGTGCTCAGGATATGGAATAAGCGAAGCGCATACACCCAGAACGAGTTGAGGATCGATCTCTACGTGTGTGTGTTCTGTTGTGTAGAGCAATGGAACCTCGAACTTTGCAATCTCAATATCACCATTTGGCATTCGAACTTCTGCCTCAATGGAAGCGGTTTCAACACCAGGTTCTCCGAGATTGACCCAGCGGATATTTTCGTGGATTACAGGTCGTCCAGCAAGAGGTCCTTCTGGGACAGTCTCTGGAAGAACGAACGGTCGTGGTGCAATGTAGAGGTCTTCTTCTTCCTCAGCATCGACCCATTCAACGATACCATCGATAACCAAATCACGGAATGTAATGTTTCCATCAGCAAGACCGGAAAGGTGGCTGCCCTCAAGACGAGGTGTCCCGTCGTAGAGAACCAACAACGGACGGAGGATTCGGCCCTTGTCAGTGTTGATGAAAATGTCATGATTTTCTGTGTCGTGGCGGATGCAAACCTCCGAAGGAATCGTACCACGACGACGACTATTCTTGAATTGAGAAACAAGGTTCTTTCCATTCTTGTGCATACCGTAGATATCACCGTTAACGTGAACACGAACACCATCTGTCCAGTCCTTTGGTTGGTAAACATCCAACTCGTCAAGGCGCTCTCGGATTTCCTGTGGATCGACTTCTTCAGAGATATCGACCATTTGCGCAGCGTTCTTTACAAGACCACAGTTTTGTCCTTCAGGTGTCTCGTTTGGACAGAGACGGCCCCATTGTGTAGGGTGAAGGTCACGAGCTTCGAAATGCGGTTGGCTTCGTACCAATGGTGATGTGACACGGCGCATGTGAGAAAGTGATGCGAGGTAGGTTGTTCGATCGAGCAATTGACTAACACCCGAACGTCCTCCAACCCAGTTACCAGTGGCAAGAGCGTGAAGAATCTTCGAAGAGAGAACGTCTGGTCGTAGGCAAGAGGTGATCTTTAGTTCTCGCTTGCGGTTGTGATGTCGCTCAAGTTGATACTTGAGGTCACGAGCAAGTTGTCCTGATGATACGCGGAACAAATCCTCGATTAGGTCACCTGCGAGACGTACACGCTTGTTAGCATAGTGATCCTTGTCGTTTGGTTCCTTGTCGTTGAGAGCCATCTCAAGGACTTGACGAACGATACGGCCGAGGAAAATGGCCTTCTTCTTTCGATCTTCGGTTTGGTCGCCCAAGTGAGGAAGCAACTCCCGGTCGAGCAATTGATTGACACGAGCTTCACGGTATTCCTTTTGCTGACCTGCAGCGAATTTCTTCTGTAGCCATTCGTAAGCCTCAGGCTCACTCTTAACATAGAACTCTTCATTGTCATTTACTTCGTTAATGTTGGCTACGATGTATTTGAAAGTCTCTTGTGGACCTGAGATAGCGGTGAATATTTCTTGGTCATTTTCAATTCCAAGAGCACGCATCAAAAGAACGACTGGAATAGGGGTTGTACCCGCTGTACTGACCTTGACCATAAGCATACCATCTCGGCGCTTCTCAACGGTTAGCGGCTTACGCATACCGTTTCTTTGCGAGAAGATCTTTGCCACTTCGGTTCGCTTTGCAGTTCGCTTGTTGATTTCAACAGTGACACGGTTTGGTGCCAAGTCTTCCATTGAGATGAGAACACGCTCGGTTCCGTTGATAATGAAATAACCACCAGGGTCCAATGGGTCCTCGCCTTTGTCTCGTAGAAGGTTAGCGAGAAGTGCAGCATCTTCAGGAGATTTAGCAGGCTCGAGAGTACGGCCATCTGCGATGTGACTCGGGTGAAGGTGACATCGTCGAGAACGAACCATAATTGGAATAGCACCAACTTGAACACCTTCCTCAGGGAAGGATGCAACACCGTTACGGTAAATGGTGAAGTCGATGGTTACAGGAGATTGATAGGTCAACTTTCGAAGACGGCATTCCATAGGAGAGGCATTGTGGTAGGAACCATTCGCTTCTCGAATGTTAGGGGCTCCGAGAGTAATGTTCTTCATTCGAATGACGATCTCTTGGTCAGCAACGTCGAGTTTGATGTAACCTCCAAGGTCATCGATGATCTCTTCATCAGTCCCTACGCGAATGTTTTGGATGATTCGCTCCATTCGGGACAGTTGGTTGTCCGTAGAGGGGATGCAATCGTTGTACGATGCAAGTTGATGATTAACAAGGCTACGTTCTCGGAAAAAGGATTCAATTATTTCTTGCATGATATCAACTCCAGGTTCAGCTGCCCTCCACGATAAGGCGGTAAGCAACTGCGCTGCCTGCGGATTTTGAATGGCGAATGACCTTTAGTACTCGGTCTGTAATCCATCCTGCAGCAAGTGGACGGTGGTCAGGGTTTGCGGCAAGTGCTGCGTTGTCGATAATCTCAGCGGCTTCCTTGATAGCTTGAACAACAGGATCCGAAATCAGAACCTTTGGAAGCAATTCCTTAGCGAGACGGTGTTCTCCATCTTCATCGATTTCTTCAAGTCCCCATGGGGAAAGTGCTTCTTGTTCGACATTGTACTGATCTTCTGGGCTGATGTTGGCATCTCCAAGAAGTTCTTGATGAGGAACAAGTTCGTGATTAAGAGGATTGAACCTGATAGTAATTTCAGGACGATCAAATTCGTCAATTGCCTTTGAAGAGATGGTGATTTTCTTGCTCTTCTTAATGCGAGATCGACGGTTGCCTTGATCAGCAATAATTTGCATGATTTTAGTGAAGGATTCACTATCTTTTGCAATACCGAGAATCTTCGCAATTTCATCGGCTGGCATACTCTTTATGTCAGCCATGTTTCGGTCCGTAGCCAATTTGTGAGCGTATTCGTCGGATACTCCGAGTTCAATTAACCGTTTTTTCGTTGCGCTCTTTACTACCATCCAACATCACCCCGCACCGCCCTTAACGTTGTACTGCGGCGCAGTAGGCGGGCCCGACGGGGTTCGAACCCGCGACCATCGGGTTAAAAGCCCGACGCTCTACCTGACTGAGCTACAGGCCCAACGTTAATTCTTGGGCTTTCAATGCGAACTACCCTCCCTTCTTATACTTTACCGATTAAAAAACTCTCTTCTAGGGTTGTGAGAAACGCTCTTTTAGCACCGATAATTGAATTCTCTGAGGGCAAACATGTTTCAACCTGAAAACGCCCAAAATGAGATTCAATTTCTGAATCAAAATGATGCCAAAAAATACATGTGGAATTCTTTGAATCTTCTCGTACCTCCAACTGTCTATCCACCCAGAGAAGATACTACACTTTTGCACAGTGTTTTGGAATCGATCAAACCCTTTGGTTCGCATAAACTTCTGGAGATAGGTTCAGGATCTGGAGCGCTATCGATCAGTGCTGCGAAACAAGGTTGGAATGTACACGCTTGTGATGTGAACCCCTATGCTGTTGCAGCTACGCGTCACAATGCACAGGAAGCAAATGTTGAGGTCGATGTAATCGAGGGTGGACTAGGCCCAAGTGAACATGTATTGCATGCATGGAACCCAGGAACCTATGACATGGTTCTATGGAATATGCCATACATTCCGTCAGAAGAAATTGGAGACCAACTACTTGGCCCCCTCGAGGAGGCTGCTCTGGTAGACACACATCCAGAGGGATTGCTAAGCGTCTTTGCTCGAACAATGGCTACAAACAAATTGTGTAAAATGAATGGAATCGCCCTCTTGGTTTGTCGCGAACATATTGGTTGGAAACGTAGTATTGACATCTTACGTCAAAGCGGACTAGCGGCTAGAATCGTCAAAACCCAAACATTTGATGATAACGAATCGATCCATGTTATCGCTTCATGGCATCCATTTGTCAACAGTAAACATCACCAAGTTCGAGAAATTGATTCAACCAATGCAGAGATGCTTCGAGGCTCTTACTCGCCTGGAGATTCACTGGTTGCAGCGGTTCAAAACAATGGTCGTGGACGCCATGGAAATGATTGGCAAGACCATCCCCAATCATTCAAAGGTTCATGGATGCTAAATCCAGAGAATTTGCTCACAATCACTCCAAAAAAGCAACTTCAAATCGCACATGAAATCAGTTATGCGTTAAAGTTGAATGAAATTCACGTGGACAAAATTCTCGTTAAATGGCCAAATGATTTGCTGCTTCGTCTCGATAAGCAAGAACTGTGGAGAAAATTTGGTGGAATCTTGTTTCAATCCTTCTCAAAAGGTGAAGAGCAACGGGTTGTCCTTGGTGTGGGAATAAATACGAAACAAGATAACATCGGTCCGGGTCAAGGAGCGATCGAAGAAATTGGAATCGAACATTCATCGACTGAACTGTTCACAATCCTCAATGCAGTGATTGCATCATTATTTGAGATCAAGCATTCAGTATTGCAGGTTTCGAATGAGAATGATTTTGATTCAGAATACATTCTTAGTAGATGTATCTATAGAAATGAACCGCATAGGTTAGAAAGTGTTTCATCCCATGGTTTGATACTCATGAACGAAGCGGAAGAGAAGGTAAGTATCGATGATGATGTCGAACTTGATTGGATCAATCTTCATCCTCAATGATTGCATCGATTGGGTCTTCTTTATTGTCTTCATCAGCGTTTTTCTTCAAAACACCTGCTGTTGTTATGAGAGCGCCAAGGATGTATGGGACATAGTTGAGGAAGTATGCGCGTTCTAGATCGACATCGATTTCGCCGCCCACATCATCTTCAAGGGTCACTTTCCAAGTGAGTTGACCTCCGTTTGATTCGTAGGAAAAACTAGCAGGATTAGATTCATCTGAGAATAGCTCCACATCACTGACTTCATCTCCATCCTCAAAAACTTCAATCCGAACATTGGATTGATTCTCAGTTTGAACCTCAATCTCCAGGACATCTCCTGAAAAGGTACGAGAATTACCCTCGAGTGGATCATCACCGGCTTTCACTTTTGTTGGTATATCCCATGCCTGTATGAACAACGTTCCAATTAGAAGTGAAACGCCGATGAGCAACAAAACATCGCTCATCTTCAACGGGGGTGCTGTCCCTCCACCGGCCATATTGTTTCCAATCAAGCACGGGTCAAAAGTGTGCCTCACCTTCTCGCAGGTTTGGACAAGCCCATTCTTTCTCTAACGAGTCTTATTTTACCGGATGAGGATATCGAAGTAAATTCCAAATTGTCTTTGGAGGCAAGATAGGATCTAACACCTCGATATTCACTGAGAAGGACGCAAATTATTGCAATACCAACATCGTCTTCAATATTGAAGGCAAAACGTGTTTTTGCTGCCGCATCGGTATTTGAAAAATATGTGTCGTACAACTTGATTTGGTATTCTGAAAGATTGGATGATTCGATTGCTGCGAGAAGTTCCTGCTTTGTTTGGATGCTTGCTGGAATAGTTATTCCAATCCAACGACGCTTCGGTCGTTTGGCCTTGGAAACCTTGGCACCCATGTTTGCCCATCCCGCACTACCTCATGTAGATATGGCATCAATAATTGAACAGCCTTTAGAACCAAGGCTACGACAGACGTCCATGGAGGAGAACAAGCCGTTGACAAAAATGTCACTGTTGAAGAGCTTACTATCGCCATCAACATTACCGCATTTATTGATGCTGGCTATTGTTTCAATCACCTTTTTTGTGCTCGCCCGAATGGATGCAGAAGTATGGGCTGCCTACGGATTCGTTGCATTTAGCGTAGCATACCTGTGCTTAGCACCGCTATCAAAAAATGAACGATTAGGAACAATCTTACGCTACAGCAAAGATTCCGATTCCACATTAGCACAGTCCTTTACTGCTCGCTTGAAGATCCTAATATTACCTCTGATTCTCGGATTAATATTGATGTTCTTCGCTTACCTAATCTTTGGCGAAAATGGAATGCTTTCACAAGTAGGTTCATTCTTACCTGCTACACTTGGCAGTTTATTCATTATCTGGGCAATTGCCCAGGGCCGGTTCTTTGGACTTGCAACGATGAACGCGATCAATGTCCCCGAGGAAGGTGAAAACAGTCTCGATGGTTACTCTCATTTACCATCTCTTGTCATGACTTCGACACTTGTCGTTGTTTTGACCTTTGCAGTTACTGAAGGACTTCGATTCTTTTTGGGAAATTCTTCGTTCAGCCTTTGGCCATATCTATTCTCCTTTGCTGTCTATGGCCTGTGCATCTACATCACTTGGGGTCAACGAAAGCAGGCATCGATGAACTCGGCAACACACACCGTTGCAAGAAAATGGTTCTGGGCAACCCAGTTGTTCATCACTTGGCACGTTCTCAGCATTTTCCGTAGTATCGATACAGCTTCTACGGACACGTTAATTTTCATTGAAGAATTATTCCTAATGGTTGTTACAGTCTTCCTTGCAATTTGGGCGCTTACTAGCAAAGGAGAAGGTTCTGAATCCGCTCTATTCACTAGAGAAAATGCGTTGTTTTGGGGCGTTTCCTTTGGCTACGCATATGCAGGCAGTGTTGCCATGATAACCTCGGTCATGGACGATGTTCGCACTGTTTTGATCGGAGGCCACGTACTTGTAGTCGCTACGGTGATGTGGTCGCAAAGAACGATGCTGGAATCGAAGACTCAACGAATCAACAGCGACCGTGGAATCATTGAATCCGTTGAAGATTTGAAGATTTACGACGAGCCACAAACAGAACCTGTCGCTGAAAAAGAAATCGAAACACCAGAACCAGAAACGAACGAACAAGATTCTCCGGCTAATGAAGACAGCATAGGCGATCCAATCGATTGGAATCAGAAACCAGAAGCGTTGGGAGATTCCACTGAATGGGACGATGAGATCGAGTTGTTGGATTAATTCTCACCGATTCCAGAAAGAAGCATAACGATTCGAATAGTCCCTTCTAGGTCGGGCGAAACTCGAGCACCAAGAATGACCTGCGCTTCAGAATCAACTGCTGATGTAAGAGCGGTAGCGATCTCATCGACCTGCCCTATCGTCATTCCCATTCCCCCTTCTATTTGTAGAAGACACCCTTTAGCACCAGCCACATTCATTGGAGCCAATGGAGCTTTGATGGTAGCATTGTACAAATCTTCGAGTTGGTCGTGATGGCCCGTTCCAACCAGCATAGTTGAACCTCCTTGATGTTGAACAATCGCTCGTAAATCCATCAAATCTAGATTGATTAGGCCCATGGAAAGGAGCGTACGTACCAAACCGTCGATGAGATCTTCGACCCATTCTGACCCCATGCTCCAATCCTTCCCACGGTCACGAGCCTGTCGGGCAAGACGCTCGAGTGAAAGTTGTACGCAAACATCAGAATGATGTTCTAGTCGTTGAATTTCAGCCTCAGCAATTTTCTTTCGAGTCGGTTGGTGATCAAACGGCAATGCTGCGATTGAGAGTACGGTTGCTCCGTGAAGTTTAGCCTGCCTTGCAAATTCATGTGATGCTCCGGTCCCGGTTCCGCCACCCAATCCTGCGACGATGATGACCAACTCAGCCTGCTCGAGAAAAGGTCTCGTCCGAGTAGCAAGACCACGCATGCGTTGCTCGGCCAGTGGAGGAAGAGCAGCACATCCTAAGGCATCCAAAGTGTGGCCCAAACGAATGATGTGAGCATCTTCGACTTCAGGGAATCGGTCATCAGCATCGAGCATCAACAACGAGGCTCCTGCACCGCGCTGATGTGCTCGAGCAGCCCAAATACAACCAAGTCCACCTATTCCTGTGATGAGGATTTGGGAAGACTCCATGACATGCCCTTGGCCATAACGCCCTTGAACTTACCTTATTTTCCGACAAAGCGCATGTAACGACGACGAGCATCACGAGCCCATGCGTTATCAGGTTCGAGATGTAAGACTTTGTCATAATAGGAAACAGCGGTTTCGAATTCGGATAGATGCCTGCCGTAAAGATGGCCGAGGTTCGATAATACAGGAATGCATTCCTCATCCTCTTCAAGCATGCTCAAAAGCAAACGTTCAGCTGCACCAAGATCATTCTTGAGCATCAAATCTTCAGCCTCATCGAGGCGTTCGAGTTGACTGGATGTAAGGTCGTATATGTTGTCGAAAGGTGTCTCCGCCATGAGGTTGCTAAACGGTCGAATCACAAGAAATCTTGCCTTGTTAGTTTTTGATTAGAAAACGGCACACTGCAAAGCATTATTCTTGTGAATCACTAACAATGTTTAAGGGGTCGTTGCAAGTCGAAAGACCATAGGGTGTAGCCATGCTGACAACCTCGTTCACAAAACGCCGCACCACCGTGGTTGCAGTGTTGCTTCTCTTGCTCTTGCCGGGGCTAGCAACATCTCTTCCAACCGGAATTGGTGGGCAACAAAACGACATTGATGATGTCGCCAAAGAAGGTTGTTTGTGCCACAATGCCGCACCAACGAACAGCGTCCAAGTCATTCTCGATAGTGTCCCATATGCTTGGACTCCGGGCGAGACATACGAACTTCAACTCCACCTCATCGGAGGACCTGATGCTGGCGGAGATTACTCCGCTGGTTTCTCGATGCGCGTTTCAAGCGGCGAACTCGGCGGCACTGATGTTGAGAATTGGCAAGACGATGTAGAATCTCTAACCCACACCTCCACCTCTGCTGCTGAATCGGATCGTATGTGGGACATCACTTGGACCGCTCCTGCGGAAGGTGAAGGAACGGTCACCTTCTGGATTACGGGCAACAGTGTCAACGGCGACGGCGGAGTCGGCAGCGCCATCGAAGACATGTGGAACCAACTGACCTTTGCTCTTGTCGAAGGTGACGAAGATAGCCTTGCCCGAGGAACGCGAACCGTATTTGCAGGAGATGGAAACGTCGCCCCACCAGAACCGGAATCACACGGAACTGATCTGCACCACATGGGTGCAAAACTTCGTGCGCATTGGCTTGGACTTCTTGGATTTGGAGCAGTCATCATGTGCATTGTTTTTGCTGGATTGATGCTACGTTACGGATTTTCGACCTCGTATGAAGGCCGAAGTAACCAATTGCGACTTCGATACAAACTCATGCGAAGAGGTGATCAGTGATGTACGATGATACGATCAACAGTTTGCTCAAAGGCGTTGCCGATGGTTCGATTTCCATCAAAGATGCTCGCAACGCTCTGGAAGGGGTCGAGCTCACCGAGGCGCAGATGGATGAAGCCATCAATCATGGCGTGCATGACGTGGCTGAATCTGGAACTATTGTAAGCGCCAGTCTTGCACCTTCTGGTGGTTCGTATCTGACCATGTTTTTCTTTGTATGGGGCATATTCTGGATTTGCTATTGGTCTTTTTCTCTGATTTACGGAATGGCCAAGGATTGGGACCAACAACAACTGTCTTTCCATTTGGCGATGACTCTGACAACGCTTATTCTAATGGGCGTAGTTTACCTCAAATACATCTTGCCAGATACCATAATCGTCAAACATTCTCAGAACAAATACGTTCCTGAGCACACCAAAGATTGGAAGGAGTACAAGTGGTGAAGCATATGGCTAAGGATTACAACCTATTCGTTCCTGAATCAAAAGAAGGGAGCATCAATGTTGGTGATACCGTCATCAATCGAAGACAATTCCTTCGATATGGATTTAACACGGCAACGGGTGTTCTCGCTGCCTCCTTGGGCGTTCTTGGATTCGCTTCAATTCTCTTACCTCCTGGCGGAGGAAATGCTGGTGACCTTTCGGTCAAGTTCTGGGCTAAAGGTCGTGAAGACACGGCTTGGTATGGTTCAAAGCACTTGCAATCGATGACCAAGGCAGACTTTGTTGCAGAGGCAGCGAATTCCAATACCGGTACATCTGGAGCCTCTGGCGTATGGAACGGTGTTCCAGTCGTTGTAAACTATGTTGAAGATTCAAAGTGGCAAGGATCTCCTCTGGACAACAACAAGGCTCGCTTCCAAATGATGGAAGGTTATGATGAGTCTGGAAAATATATCGGTCACTTCGAAGACATGGTCGCAATGGATGAGCGCATCTATCCTTCCGATGACATAATCATGGTGTTTGGCCGGTGTACTCATCTTTGTTGCATTCCAGGATGGCAACTTGTTTCCAATTCCTATACCGATGATTCTTGGACTCCTGGTGGAACCGATGATGGCGGAACCAAGTTGTTCTGCATATGCCACTCCTCTCGATTCGATACGACTGCATTGGAGATGAACACCAACCGTAACCGTTCCAATGGTGCGACGTTCACCTATGCTGGTGTGCGCAAAGCGGGTGGACCAGCCCCTGTTGGCTTACCGCTAATTCCAATCGCACTCAACAATGATGTCATTGAGGGCATAACCGATTACGTCGACTGGCTGACGTACTGTGATTGAGGTGATATCATGACAACAATGTTCTGGATTTTATGGTTCTTTATCGCCTTCATCATCGTTCTTGTGGCTTTTACACTCCGCAAAGAAACAGAAGAAATGCCTCGCCGTGAGATTTTGCGTGCGGTCGAATCCACTGGAGGAATGGGCATATCCGAACGTGCTTTCCTGTGGGTATTTTCATGGATGGACACACGTTTCCGCATCCAAGATTACTGGAACATGTCGAAAGGAGCATACTACAACATGCATCGCCAGATGCCACTAACACACGCAGAGAAATACAAACTGCGAATTATTTGGTATTGGTACCCCCTCTATTGTCTCGGAGGAATCTCCTTCCTCAGTTTCATCATCCTTGTAATAACGGGAACAGTTCTTGGCATCTATTACGTTCCAGGAGGCGAAGGTGATCCTTCACCTGCCTATGCATCGATGCAATTCATCATGCTTGAACTTCCATTCGGCTACATCATTCGTGCAGTCCACCACTGGGGTACGCACTTCATGGTAGCATCTGTGTTCTTGCATATGTGTCGAGTCTACTTCACAGGTGCATATCGAAACCCACGTGAACTCAACTGGCTTATCGGTGTGGCATTGATGGCGTTGACAATCGTCTTTGGTTACTCTGGTTATCTCTTACCATGGGATAGTCTTGCCTATGGAGCTGCAGTTATTGGAATCAACCTTGCGAATTCCTCCCCACTCATTGGAAAGTATATCGCAACTCTGCTCTTCGGTGGATCATCTCTCACACCTCGAACCGTTACTCGTATGTACTTCATACACGTCTTTATTCTACCAGTGATCGTGACCACTCTGATCATCATTCACTTGTTTATTGTCTGGGTACAAGGTATTGCGGAGCCGCATTGATCGGAGGTATTTGAATGGGATTAATGGAAAATTTTGGACGAGTTGCAACCTCATACATGGATGAAAAATCCAAGCTACAGGAAGCCGGTGAAAAGCGTACGCGGACACGAATGGGTCACGGTTTCTGGCCTCACGAAGTTCTACGTGATACTATTTTATTCGCCTTCATGGCCGCTGTTTTACTGTTTTATGCGTGGTTAATACCACCTCCATTGCACGGTGCTGCTGACCCGTATGCACAAGCAGGATTCGTTTTCCCTGATTGGTACGTACTGTTTTCTTACGGTTACCTTCGATGGGGAGAATATCTTCCACAATTTACTGTACCAACCGGATTTATCGGCGACATCGTCGGCCAACCGGTGTTCGCTTGGAACGCTGCATGGTGGGGTGCTGCACTAACAGGAATCCCAGTCGGTATTCTCGCCCTTCCTCCATTCCTCGGTGGACGTGAGAAGCGACCTGTTGAGGACCCATGGTTCGCAGCAGCAGGTGCTGTTTACCTCGCTCACATTTGGTTCATTTCCGTCTTTTCGATCAACATCTTCCTTGAGTTGTATGGCAAAAATCGTTCAGATTATTGTAAACTTGATTCACATGGAGATCTGTTATGTGGAACGAGAGCACCTTGGCTTGCTGAAATTTTCAATGCTGTGCCGTGGATATTAACGGGGATTCTGTTATGGATTGTCATCTATTTTGTGGGACGAAATGTACTTGTCAAAGCCTGGGGTTCAGGCTTTACACCAGAACACGGTAAGCGTCTCATCGTTGGAGCGCTAATCGTTTCGGCTGGTGCATCGGTTGCAACCTTCGACACCTATGACAATGGATTCTGGGAAGCAGGTGGACTGTTGACTATCAAGGGTTTGACCCACGATTACTATCCTGAACTCGAAGCCATGCGCACTCAACCTTCAGATGTAGAAGTACATGATACGAACGAGTTTAGTGATGAACGAGGCTATACGGACGGTATCGTGCCCGCGGCAGCATGGCTGGATTGGCAAATATTCCAGCCTGCTCGAGAGACGATTATCGATTTCAGTGATGCAAATAATCACCAAATTCCAGAGGATGGCATTAACGCTGCAGGAACCACCATCACATTTGCTGGCGGTGAGGGATATACAACATCAGGAGACTTTACAGTTACAGATGAATTTACCAGTGAAGCGCTTCCGACCGATGTTACGTGTGAATACCGTGCAAGCGAGCGGAAAATAAACGAGGTCAAAACCTCGACCATGCTTACAAGCACCATGTCCGTTAGTGACAGTTCAGGAAATGTGATCACTTCCTTCACCGACTGTGAAGGTGCTGAAATCAACCTTGAACCAGGCACTTACAGTTATGCCTACACCATCACAGCATCAGGTGCTTTGGCATTGAACGAATCCATTACTACCGAAACAACGTTTTCGGTCCGTGCCTTCCAACCACTTCTCCTCTGGGATAGCAATGCTGGTGCAAATGCTGGCAAAGTAGTCAACTTGAGCGATACGGAAATGATTGCTGCTTCATCTGGCACCTATAGTGATATCACAAATCCATCCTACCACGTCAATCCAAAGTCCTTGGATGCAAAGTTGACTTATGCCATGTTCATTCCATGTCTAACCTTTGGTGCAATCGTTTTCGTTCTCTTGCGATCGATGGCTCGTGGATATGAGTTTGAGATGAACAAGTGTTACGGTTGTGACCTTTGTGATGATGCATGTCCAGTTCGATTATTCAATGGTGGAGACAAACTCAACATCATTTACAACTCATGGAATAATGAAGATGATGGCGTACCGATGTATTCGTGTCTAACATGTACAGCGTGTACCAACGCATGCCCTCAACTGGTCGACTACGATTCCTATGTCGATATTCGTCGAAGCCTAATCGTTGGAGGTCCCGCTACTGAGATCCCTCACACAGTGCTTCAAGCAGTTCTTGCAGCAGAAGCTGAGGAAGCCTCGAACGAAGATTTCATTCCTGTCGAAGAATATCCAATTCCATCCAATGTAGGATACTACCCAGGATGTGTTGACTACCTCGACCAAGAGATGGTCTTTTCACATGTTAACGAAGGAGAGATGAACTTAGGTGACTCAACGACTGCTGCCTTTACTCTGTTTGAGGAAATGGGTCATGATGTCTCATATCTAGGACGTGACTTCCTCAAGTGTTGTGGTCACGATCAGAAGTGGCAAGGTTTGACCGAAGTGTTCGACAAACTCAAGGCATATAACCAGAAGAAGATCGAAGCATCAGGCATTGATACGCTTGTCTCATCTTGTGCAGAGTGTTTCCGAACCTTTGCTAGAGATTACGAACTCGATGGTGTCAAGGTCATGCACACTACTGAGTATCTAATCGAGAACGGTTTCGATATGCAACTTTCAACCGATGCTACGACCGTCACCTACCACGACCCTTGTCGACTCGGTCGACAAATGGGAATCTATGAAGAGCCTCGTGAACTCATCAATGCAGTAGAAGGCGTTGATCTCGTCGAGATGGAACACCATGGCGAAGATGCAATGTGTTGCGGTGTTTCCAGTATGATGTCATGCAATGAAAACGCGAGAGCACTCCGTGTTGCAAGAATGGAAGAGATCAAGTCGACTGGAGCCGATACTATGCTAACCTCCTGTCCAAAGTGTGTATCTCACTTTGAATGTCTCAAATTTGAAGGTGATGAGCGCTACGAAGATATCGAAATTCTCGACGTTGTTTCCTTCCTTGCTCGTGAAGTCAATGCAAAGAAGAGCGAACTTCCAGCAACTACTCAAACAGAAGTTGAAGCTTGAGATTATTCTTGAGGAGGAGTTTCATCCTCCATGCCTACGATTTCGTAGTTCGATGGGAATAGGGCGATGAGGACACCTGCGATGAGACTGATTAGACCCCACATGAATTCTTGTTGAACGAACAATAGTTCGAGAGCGATAACACAAAGAATTAGCCCTCCAATGTTGGAAGTCCATACAAGCGTCTTGAAGGTTCCAAGTGAAACTCCGGTGGTTCCTTCCGTTCTATAAGGGCCAAATTCTCCACCAAATCGTTGTGCAGTTGGTTGTTTACCTTTCTTAGACATTTCAATCACCTCATCGGTCAATCATACTGATTGCATCGGTTGGACAAGCGAGAACACACAATCGACATCCTGTGCAAGCATCGCGAATAATCTTCGCTTTCTGATTGCTCTCAACATTGAGTAAAGGGCTACGCATAGCCACTTTGTACATTTCAATAGCGTCATCATCGCAGACTATGGTGCACTGATCACAACCAATGCACAAATCTTCTTTGACGAATGCAACAGCCGACTCCCCTCCTTTCAAGGAAGCATGCTGAACACCACGTTGACGATTCAAACTCGTTCGAATCCGCTTCGCCTCTTCTTCGCGGCGACGCTTCAACTCATCCGAGGACGTCATGGTTCACCTCAGCCATGGGTTGCCCTTCAAACTTGGCAACGCTCAAATTAACAAGTAAATCTCCAAAACAGTAGAATGCACCAACGAGAAGGGGCGGATTCCAAGCTGTAAGTCCAGTCCATGGAACATGGGAATCCCACGTCCAATTTCCGAGATGTGTCCCCCATAATTCCATGAATAGTGCAAGCCATACCATCGATGCATAGAGGCGTGGTTCTGGACCCCATTGTATAAATCCGAGAGTGATGCAAATGAGGATGATTGCAGAAGTATCAGTTCCTTGAATAGCCCCGTATATGACCAAGGGAGTAAGAAGTAGAATTAGAATCATTGACGAATTCAGAGGCAGATGTTTTGCAACTCTACGACCAAGATCAAAAAGGAAGTAGTGACCAACTGGAACAAATAATGGCATCAGTCCACGTTGATACTCGTAAATCAGCCATACTTCGCTAAAGAACAACTCCATTGGTGTAGCAAAGGCCAGGACTGCTATCATCTCAATACGTTCTTTGCGAGTTGTTTTCCAAAAGATGTATGAAAAAACGCCAATGCACCAAATATCGACAGGCCATTGTGCATATTCTGCTGAAATGAAAAGACCAATCGCAATCGTCAGGACATAAAGTGCCTCACGACGCATGGACCTGCTAAGCATCCATTGTTTAAATCAACCAGTTATGATTCTTGTAAGGCTGCAGACTCAAGTCCCATCGCTAGCATCGATAACTCCGACAACAACGCATGCCAATTGTGGGCGTGTGTCATGTAGGTTGAATCCTCTTCCGAGGTGACAAAACGAGCACTTGGGGAATTGAGGTTACCTATTTCGTCCTTTTTTGGATTGATTCTGTAAAACCATGAAGATGCGTCTCCATCAACAAGATAGACTACTGGTTCAACTGGTGCACCTGTATCCGTTTTCATCAGTGTTGGAACACCTTCTTGGATCAAGAAATCTTCAGTATCTGAACTTCCTTTGCCATACATCAGCTTCTTCATCTTACGATTGGAGAGATTCAGTAGTTCATTGCCCGATGTTACCGTCATGATTCCCAAACCATATGTCCCACGATTGTTCTTGACGTATGCGACAGGTTCTCTATCAATACCAAGTGAGGCGTATCGTTCAGTAAGAATTGCGAGAAAAACATCAACATCGCTTGCAAGTTGAATACGACATGTTTCTTTTTCGAGACATTTCTCTTCGGATACGAATGAATCACAAATAAGGTGCCATGGATCAATACCAATGATTTCACTAATCTCTTCAACCAGTGGACGTAAAAATTCGAAGTGTTGTGATTTCTTTCGCTGATACCATCCCATTTGCGGGCTTGGAAGAACACCCTGTGCAGAAAGGCCCTGCAAATCTCCATCTGTTAGATCGTTGTTCAATAATATAAAATCAGGTTGTTTACCTTGAACCATAAGAATATCTTCATCAACTTCCACTCTATCTAACGCAAGGGGACCTTGTATTCCATTTAATGCGTCAAATCCATCCAATTCAGGATTTCCTATTGTGCATCTATAACCTGCCCGTTCAACCAACTGGCAAAGAGTTCGCAAGTTCTCAACATATCCTTGATTGCGCGTATGTGATTCTGGATATATGTGAACCCATTCACATCCTGGTTGATGTCGTTC
>DAKS01000059.1:0-12237 GCA_002499195.1 Euryarchaeota archaeon UBA443 | reverse complement strand
TTGAATCCAGCAGGAAATTGGTTTGCATCGACTACAGCAATCTTCCAACCTGCATCACGGATATCGACGCTACCATAAATCGGAACATCGATTTCAGAACGCTTCTTTGCCATCCAAGTCACGATTTCATCTCGCTTTTCATCGAGAACATGACTCAAATCGTGAACAAATGACATCATATTACCTCTGCAAGTAAGTCATCTATCGAACGATTATGTTTTGGCTTATCATATTCGATGAGATGGAGCGACTCAAACAATCCAAGACCTAATGCGATTTCAGGTTGATGCTTGAGAAGAGGTTGGCAGAATTTCCAACGCGCTGAAATTTCTTCAATTTGTGCTGAATATTCGTTTAAGCAACTACTCAGAAGTGTTGGAGAAGTAGCAGTACCTGCTGGTAGTTTCTTGCGTTCAACAACACTGTTTGGAAGCGAGGTGAGTGAGGCTGCCTTGCGGAGTGCTTTCTTTTCCAAACCATCCATAGGCAAACGTTGGTCCATCGGCAGTTGAAGTGCGTCCTTGCGATGTGAACGCCCAAGGAATGGGACTCGAACTTCGAGTGAGTGTGCCATTGAATGACGGTCAACAAGTCGAAGCTGGAAGTTACTGAGTTGACCATGATCGAGTTCGAACTGCAAGGTGTCTTGTAACGAGTTCAAATGTGTTTGCGGTCGATGATCATCAACCCACCATCGGCCATCATCACTCTCTAGTTTACCGTTCTCAAATTGTCTAGCAAACGGATGATTCAACATCGCTATTCGAGTCTCAAGCTCTCGCTTGTGACCGTTCAAATCCGCATATCGTGGATAACCAGCATGAATTTCATCTGCTCCTTGACCACACAATCCAACTCGAACTGAGCGAGCCATGGTCTTGAACAATGGTTGGAAAAACAAAACAGACACATCTAGATCTTCACCATGCCAAGATAATGAAGGCAAATGTTTGGCAAAGGAATCCTCTTCCATAATCGATTGGTGATGTTTCAAATCCAATGAAGAAGCTACGAGTTCGGCTGCAATCCAATCCGGATTGTCCTCACTTTCAGCGACCGTCCAACATTCAGGTGTTGGCCGATTGTATCGATTTGCTGCATCATTAGCGACTGCAGCGACTAGTGATGAATCAAGACCTCCAGAGAGAACGATTCCGACGGGAACGTCTGCCATGAGTCGTTGACCTACACTATCGATGAAACCATCGAGAAGATTCTGAGCGCCAAGAACTTCGTCATAGCCTCCAGTTGGTACCATTCGTGGCGTCGAGAAACGGTGCGAATCAACCAATACGGGCAGGTCTGCTTCAAGCGACCATACTTCAACAGTACCAGGACGGACCTGATGAACGTCGAGGAAAAGCGTCGTAGCATCGAGTGGATATTCCCAAACAAGACGGGCCATGAGGGCGTGTTCATCCAATTGTGGATGGAAATTTGAATGTGCATGCAATGCCTTCACTTCGCTCGAAAAGACCAATGAAGACCCAATTCTAGACCGAATCAACGGTTTTATTCCCATTTCATCTCGAGCGAGAATCAACTGATTTCGTTTAGCATCCCACAAAGCAAAAGCGAACATACCATCCAATTGATCAATCCAATCACCATGATCTTTTGCACTTGCCATTGGATTGGAACCTATTGACTTCTCGTAAAGTGCAAGAATCGTCTCACTATCACCAAACGTAGTCCATGAATAATCAGCCATCGAAGAACGAATCGATTCAAAATTGTAGATTTCGCCATTGGCTATGAGGACGTTTCCTTCTTGTGATTGAATCGGTTGTGGGCTTCCTTCAAGATCAACGATTGCTAAACGAGCATGTCCAAGACAAACCGATTCATCATACCATATTCCCGAACCGTCAGGACCTCGATGGTTTTGTGCTTGAATCATCTTCTTTACGATGCTTGGCTCAGGAGCACCAAGCATACCTGAAAGACCACACATGAGAATCAAATTCTGGCTGTTTCCTATATAGTTGCTTTTGCTTAAGATCACCAAAGCGGATACTTGAACGCAGTTACTGCAAGCAGAATAACTGCAATACCGAAGAATGCATAGTAAATCGACTGGGGTGGTTCCTTGGAATCATTGTCATCATACATGGGTACCAACAATTGGTCGTGCAACACACGACTCTAAAATATGGCGGCGGAAACGTCTCAAATAATACCCAAAAATGGGTCGATTACGAGAACCACTGCCAAAGGTATCAACAACATCGTTGCATTATCATCTATGTAGCGCAAACGAGGCCATTCTGCAGCAACACATATCGGTGCCATCAAGGCTACAAATATCCATGGAGTTTCAACCAAATAAGCACATGTAGCCCATATGAGAGCAATACCGATCATTCCCCCCCAGATGACGGTTTTAGTCGATACTCCTTTTCGACGCAATTCTCCTAGTAGTGGATCTCCCAACGAAAGACTGAGGATTAATGGATAAGCATACTCTGGTTCTGGTGCCAGAAGGAACACCATACCAACACCTAGAGCTCCCCAAGCAAGCGCAGACACTTGCTTTGCTTCATAGGAACGTTGACCAACAATTGTCCATCCCATACGCAATCTTAGAGCCTCTCCAAAAACGGCGATTAGAATAACTGCAGAAACGACTTGTTCTAGCGTAAGTGAAACATAATCAGCAACGTCATTACCTAATTCAAAATACAACAACGGTAGGAAGGAAATGGCCAAATGAATACCACGTCGAAGAATATGTCCAGACATGCCTCCAACGGATAGTTCAACCGGATTTGTTAATTCAACTTGATCGCTCATTTCAATCCCTCAATTGGGCGTATGCATCTTCAAACGACATCAAACCTTCTTCGATTTTGGACAGAAGGGAGTCGAATTTAGGATGTTCGAGAAGTAGCCGTTCATGATGAGACAAGAGTCGTTCTCTACATCGTGCACGACCTGCACGCATTGATTGCTCCAATGTCAAAAGCATCGAAGAGGCTTCTGCTACACCAGTTCCATGCAATGCACTGACCAGAAGGACATCTGGAGCATCATCATGCCCGAGATGTAGAGATTCTCGCAACTCATTGGCATGACGTTGAGCTCCATCAAGATCGGATTTGTTGACAATTACCGCGTCAGCGAGTTCGAGTAAGCCTGCCTTTTCTGCTTGTACTCCATCGCCGCGAGCCGGTCCTTCAACCAGAACAATACGGTCGGCAACAGCTGCACAACGAACCTCGGATTGACCCGCTCCAACCGTTTCAATGACGACTTTATCCCAGCCGACTTGAAGAAGACAAAAGGCCATATCACGAACAACAAGAGGTACTGAACCGCTAGTTTTTCGTGTAGCTACTGAACGAACGTAAACAGAATCCTTTTTCTCATCATCGTCAACAATACTCATTCTAACACGGTCGCCAAGGAGTGCGCCTCCTGAACGAGGAGATGAAGGATCAACTGCTAGAACTGCGATTCGAAGACCATGGCCGACCCATTCATGCAGCATTCGGTCGAGAAGACACGATTTACCTACTCCGGGAGGTCCTGTTAAAGCGAGGATTTTCCAGTCCGAGGAGTCGCTATGAGGCTCATCAAATCGAATTTCTCCGTTTTCAATCGATGAAAGAAGACGAGCAAGCGCACGCCTGTCACCTGCTTTTGCGGCATCGATTCGGTCATCCAAAGTCTCACCTCATTCAGATGGATTCCAATACCATCCAGCGCCGTGACCAACGCCTGCATCATCTCGCTGAACGGCTGTAGTGATGAATTCAACCATCTCTTCAGATGTGGTTCCTGGTCCGAAGATTGCTCGTATCCCTGCTTCAAATAATGGTGGCCAATCGTCTTCGGGAATAATTCCTCCTCCGAAAACGATAACATCGCCCATATCATGCTCTCGGAGAGTTTGACAAATTCTTGGGAATAGATGTCCATGCGCACCCGACAGTGAAGAGAGACCGAGAAGTACTGCGTCTTCATCGCGAACAGTCTCGATGATCTGCTCAGGTGTTCGCCGTAATCCAGTATAAATCACTTCATGCCCAGCATCTCGAAGTGCACGAGCAACAACCTTTGCACCACGATCGTGCCCATCAAGCCCGGGTTTTGCGATTACAATACGCAGCGGCTGGTCCATGTCAAGAGGACTGGATTGATGGTTATGAAAGAGTCGTTGAAATCTACGTCGTCATCAATGGTTCGGGGATGATATCAAATGTCAGTCCTAACATCCGCAAACATGCCTTGGGAGAAAGACCCTCTTCATCTCCAACCCAGCAAAGGGTATCTACGTGTTAGAAGAGTCAACCGAGCCATCCTAGAAACGTGGTTTAGAGAAATTTCAACCGTTGATGTTGACACACTTCCCGAAGAAGGAGGAATAATCTACACAGCATGGCATCCAGGCGGCTTAATCGACCCTATGTTGATGATGGCTGCTCTACCAGGAGGGTTGACCTTTGCAGCAAAGGCGACCTTATTCAAAATACCAATCTTATCACGAATAATGAAATGGATCAACGTTCAACCCGTTCAAAGAGCACAGGACTCAGATGCACCTGCTGAAGAACGAAAAAGGGCTAATTCTAAACTTGTTGATACGTTAGCAGAACTTGTTGCAAACGGTGAACGAATCGCCATATTTCCAGAAGGAATGAGCCATACTGAATCCTACGCTGTCGAATTGAAAACAGGAGCATCTCGAATCCTTCTTGAGGCTCATCGAAGAGCACTCGATGCTGGAAAGCCAGCTCCAAGCATTGTCCCGATTGGATTGCATTATAGTGATCAGCACAAGTTTCGAGAACGGGTCAGTCTGCAAATTAATCGTGCGGTGGAAACACCACCTATGCCAAAGCAAGAAGGGGCTCCACAACCAAGTGAGGATGAACTTACTAAGCATGGAGATCAAGCGCATGATCGAGCATGGTGCCGCGAAGTCACCTCAATGCTTCAAACAGAGATCAACCGAATAAGTCATGCACAGGAATCATGGGAGGATCGAGAATTGGTGTGGCGTGCAAGAAGAATGATCCATACAATACGAAGTGGTGAAAATGTTTCCAAAATCAACTACAATGAGGCGATTCTTGGCTCAAGGCGTGTTCGTGCTGCTTGGCAATACCTCTCCGTAAATGATTCACAGCGTACCGAAGAAATCGAAACGAAGTTCAAGTCTCATCATCGAGAAATGGAACGAATCCAACTTCGCTCATGGGAATTGAAAGACCGTAAAAAGAAGATTTCAAAGAAAGCATTTGTCAAAAACTTCGCCTTTTGGATATGGTCAGCATCATGGATGCTTGGCTTTGTTACATGGTCTGCCATGATCGCCACAGCCGTTCCGTACCTATTCGTTCGTATGCTCGTTTCAATGAAAGCAAACAAAGAAGAAAACAAAGCAGGTATTGGTTCGATGAAATTACTCTATTCTATTGGCTTATATCCCATATGGTGGCTGTTCTGTGCAATAAGCCTCGGATGGTTCATAGCTTCTGTTTCATCTCCTCTTCAGAATTTCAAATTACCAGGATTCATTTTACCCGTACTTGCAGCCATTCCATGGCCGCTTGTTTCAGTGATTCTTCTCTTCTGGTGGCCAATTTCTGCCCGACTACATCTAAAGTTGTATCAACGCTTAAGCAAATCATGGAGAAACCTACGCTTGTGGTCCAAACTACGAAGTGGTCAAATCGAATGGGACGCACTCATCCATTCTCACCAATCCCTAGCCACTGAAATGGCCTCGATTGGAAACGGCTTGATCCTACCAGGTGATCCAGATTGGAACGACCCTCCCACAGGTAAGGATGATTGGGAGATGGTTCGATTCCGGACGTCCTAAGGTCGATGCGTCTGGATTTTGTGAAGGGCAACGAATAAGGGCGTTATGCCTAACCGAGTGTTGGTGAGAAGGGTGTCGTCCACAGAACAGCGTCTCAATGACCTACGCGCTCGAAAGGCTAGAAGTGAAGCCGGTGGAGGCCAGGCACGTATCGATGCACAGCATAATCGCGGGAAAATGACCGCTCGTGAACGATTGGATATGTTGCTTGATGAAGGAACATTCCAAGAGATTGATGCACTCGTCGAACATCGCTGTCGAGACTTTGACATGGACAAGAACGTGATACCAGGAGATGGTGTTGTTACCGGCCATGGAAAGATTAACGGCCGAGAAGTCTTTGCTTTCGCACAGGATTTCACCGTTTATGGTGGCTCTTTAGGTGAAATGCATGGACTAAAAATTTGCAAGGTCCTAGATATGGCGCTCAAGACCGGTCGACCCGTAATTGGATTGAACGACTCTGGTGGAGCGCGTATTCAGGAAGGTGTTGCATCATTAGGTTCGTATGCTGAAATCTTCTTCCGCAATGTTCGTGCATCGGGCGTTGTGCCTCAAATCAGTGTCATTATGGGGCCATGTGCAGGTGGTGCAGTGTATAGTCCAGCCATTACTGACTTTGTCATCATGGTCGACAAAACTGCACATATGTTCATCACAGGTCCTGAAGTTATCAAGACGGTTACTAACGAAGTTGTTTCCTTCGAAGATTTAGGTGGTGCTATGACTCATGCTTCAAAATCAGGAGTTTCACACTTTACTGCCGATAGCGACGATTCTGCCATTCAACTTGCTCGAGACCTATGCGACATGTTCCCTTCGAACAACATGGATCGAGCACCTATTCGCAAGACATCCGATAGCCCAGATCGTTCCTGTGATGCTCTAGACGACATGATTCCTGAAGATGCGAACAAACCTTACGATGTTACCGATGTTATTCGAGAAGTCCTCGATGATGGCGGCTTTTTGGAAGTTCAAGCCGATTATGCAATGAACATCGTTTGTGGATTTGGCCACCTCGCTGGCCACACAGTCGGAGTTGTAGCAAACCAACCCAAAGTTTTGGCAGGATGTCTTGACATCGATGCAAGTGACAAAGCAGCACGATTTGTACGATTCTGTGATGCCTTTAACATTCCAATTCTTACCTTTGAAGACGTTCCAGGATTCCTTCCCGGAACCAACCAAGAATGGGGCGGAATCATTCGTCATGGTGCGAAATTACTCTATGCATATGCTGAAGCAACAGTACCGAAACTTACCGTAATTCTTCGAAAAGCCTACGGAGGTGCATACGATGTTATGTCATCAAAGCACATTCGAGGCGACTATAACGTCGCTTGGCCAAGTGCAGAATTGGCCGTAATGGGAGCTGATGGAGCCGTTGAAATTATTCATCGACGGCGAATTAAGAATGCTCGAAACCAAGAGCAAGAACGTGAACGATTGGTTCAAGATTTTACAGATACCTTCGCAAATCCATACAAAGCAGCAGCTATGGGTTATATCGATGATGTCATCGAACCGAGTGAAACTCGATCCCGTCTTTCTCGCGCCTTGTTGATGTTGTTGGAAAAGGAAGAGATACGACCTGCAAAGAAACACGGAAACATGCCATTGTGAGGAATTGATATGGCCGATGAAGCGACACTTAGAATGGCTGCAATTGCAGCAGTCCTCAGTCTTGTCGAAAGTGGTGATGATGTTTCACAACGTGGAAGACAACGTGGTGAAGCATGGTCACAAGACCATCGAAGGATGAATATGGGTCGTTCTTCACTCATGAATTATAGGAGCAACAGAAGTCCTTGGAGATGATACGATGACAGAGAAACGAACAGTCAAAGTCAACGGTGAAGAACTTGAAGTTGAAATCAACCTCAACGATGATGGTTCATACGAAGCCACTGTTGAAGGCCAAACGTTTACCGTCGAAGTGCCTAATGCACAAGCTGCACCACGTGCTCGACGAGGTGGAGGAGCAAAGAAGAAGAAATCCGGAACGGTTTCTGCAAACATTCCTGGAAAGGTCGTTACTGTTGAAGTAAAAGAAGGCGATATTGTCAAGGAGGGTCAAGTGATCCTCATCCTCGAAGCTATGAAGATGCAGAATGAGATTCAGGCTCCAGTTGATGGTACTGTCATCAATGTAGCTTGTGAAGAAGGTCAAGCTATCGAAGCAAATGTGCCCTTGATCGTTATAGAGCCAGAATCAAGTGATGACGGCGATTGAAAGGCAACAGTTCAAGAGGTATGAAGGATAGGTGAGTGTATGACCGATGGCCCAGCGTGTGATTACCCAGGTTGTGTAAATGTTGGTGTCATTATTTCTCGACTTTCGCCAGAAGGTTATCTCGTTGCAACCGGAAAGAAAGCCTATTCATTCCGAGAAGCATACCGTCGATTCCATTATTGTAATGACCACCATGATGAATTGATGAATGGCGTTTGGTCTCGTGTCCGTAAGCCAGATGACAAAAACGATGGCCACGTTGCTCCAACTGCAATTTGAGGGTGACTTACATAAGCAACTACGCAGTGTTTAGCATATGTCGGAACGACAGAACACCGCCTCTCAGAAAATTCTCGTCATTATCAGCACCTTGATGATGTGTACAATCTCATTTTCGCTTTCAGCACCATCACTGCTTACAGACGATTCAATTGTTGAAGCAGGGTCGTCTGGAGTAGGTTCAAGAAACGTCACATCAAGCATACCGAATCCATGTATTGGTAATGGAACAAACACTTCAGGGAATATCGTATCGGATGTACTCGAAGTAAACGACGCTCAATCAACCGCATCACCAGCAAGCATTCTTCCAGTATCATGTACCGATCTCTCGCTTCATTCATCGACTGATATCGACTATTTTGAAATTCAATTGGTCACTGGTGTAACCTATTATGTCAACGTAACATTTTCACATGCAATTCAGGATGTCGATGTCGGTTGGGATACCATCAACGGGAGCTTCCTCGCCTCTGGTTCGTCGGTGTCTGATAACGAACTCTTAACCGTCACTGCAACACAAAACATTACCTCCTATGTCGATGTTTACCCATACCTTGGATTTGGAGGTACAACCAATCCAATCTCATACAACATAACCATCGAAACCGATAATCCCGGCGGTGGCCAAAGCCTAGAGTTAGCATATGTGAACATCGCTAACGATACCAATGCTACCGTATCTTTCGTAGGCCTTCAATCCAATACAACCTACAACTACACCACTGTTCTTACTCAGGAAATGATTGGAAACACTTCAATCTCTTACAGCCTAGGAAATGGTTCATTCAATTCTTCAAATTCATCAACTTATACCTTTGATGTCAATTACACACTTGAGAACAATCAATCAACGCTCGAAGTTCTCACCCTTCTCTACGATGCAAATGGAAACCTCATCGCAACGGGTTATGATGAACTAGACATCGATATGTTAGCGATCGACGCAACCTCATCGACAACGGGTGAAATCAATCTCACCAATCTAAGCATTGGTACAACCTATGATCTTCTCTGGATGGTCTATGATGAGAATGCCTTCATCACGGCCTATCTTGCAAACAACAACAGTGTATATGCCGGACTGAATGCATCGATTATCGATGAGGACACTTACACCTTCACACCTCAGAGTGAAACTCGAGATTACAACATTACTTGGACAGGGCCAACAACATCGAACTTCCATGGCTTTGTTGGCGTTTTGAGCGTGAATGGAACTGTTATCAATCTCGCAAACAATGAGAATTTCACTGCCTTTGGTGATGATTTCTTCATCCCACAACTGCCATCTATTTTGATCAGCAGTGTTTCTTCAAGTGTGAATTCAACAACAAACGATGTAACCACACGTGGACTTGATCTCATTGTTGGTGACACCTACAAGTATCGAATCAAGATTCTTGATTCAGGAAACGCAACCGTTGCTCAATCACCACTGACGACAGTTACTGCTACCTACCAAGGCATGAGTTTTGGAACTTGGAACTACACGACTCCAACGGCTTCTGGAACCTATTGCGCACTTGCAGAACTTTACGAAGCTGATGGAACGCAACGCATTGGTGACCTCATGTGCTTTGCACTGACCTTCGATTCTGATTTCGATGGTGTTGCCAACGAATTGGATCAATGCCCTTCCAGTCCAGCAGGCGCCATTGTCGACCAATACGGCTGTGCAGCAAGTCAGAGAGATACCGATAATGATGGTGTTAACGATGACTTGGATGACTTTGTCAACGACTCTTCGCAATGGTCCGACCAAGATGGTGATGGCTATGGTGATAATCCGAATGGAAACAATTCTGACGCCTTCCCATCGGATGCAACTCAATGGTCAGACCAGGACGGGGACGGATACGGAGATAACCAAAACGGTACGTTCCCAGACGCTTTCCCTACCGATAGTACACAATGGAATGACATGGATGGGGATGGTTATGGTGACAATCCAAGTGGAAACAATCCAGACCTTTGGACCAACGATAGTTCACAATGGTTTGATTCCGATGGTGATGGATACGGCGATAATCCAAGTGGGACAAATGGAGACGCTTTCCCTACCGATGGAACCCAATGGGCAGATCAAGATGGAGACGGTTATGGTGACAATCAGAATGGAACAAACCCAGACGCATTCCCAACCGATGCAACGCAATGGGCAGATTCTGATGGTGATGGATACGGAGACAACCAAAATGGCAACAACGGTGATCGATTCCCAACCGATGGAACCCAATGGGCAGACCAAGATTTCGATGGCTATGGTGACAATCAGGCCGGAAACAATCCTGATGCATTCCCAAGTGATGGGACACAATGGTCCGATACCGATGGCGATGGCTATGGTGACAATCAGGGCGGTACCAACGCTGACAAATTCCCTAATGACAACACTCAGTGGAGTGACGATGATGGGGATGGTTATGGTGACAATGCAAATGGAGACAACCCGGACCTTTGTCCAAACACTCCATTTGGTAAAACGGTTGATTCAACAGGATGTGCCGACAGCCAACTCGATGATGATGGCGATGGAGTAACAAATGATCTCGACATCTGTCCGAACACACCTGCTGGAGAAACCGTCGACTTCAACGGTTGTTCAAGCACTGAGCTCGATGGTGATCTCGATGGAGTAAAGGATGCTTATGACAATTGTAAGTTCACCTCACTTGGTGAAACCGTAGATGTAAATGGCTGTGCTGATTCTGAAAAGGATACTGACTCGGATGGTATTACCGACGATATCGATCAATGTCCAAGCACGCCGTTGGGCAGTCCAGCGAACATCTTCGGATGTTCAGCTGAAGAGCGAGACCAAGATAATGACCAGGTTGCGGATAGCGATGACCTTTGTTTCAACACACCCGATGGCGAGACTGTAGACCTCGATGGTTGTGCAGAGAGTCAGAAAGACAGTGATAACGATGGCGTATCCGATGAACAAGATACCTGCGCAGGTAGTGCACCGCTCGCTTTAGTCGATGAGAATGGATGTAGTTCTTCACAATTGGACGATGATAATGATCTCGTCTACAATGATGAAGACATTTGTCCTGCTACACCAGCAGGTGAAGCGCCGAATACAGAAGGTTGTTCTGCAAGTCAAGTCGATGATGATGGTGATACCATCAGCAATGCAGATGACCTATGCCCAATGACAAACCCAGACCCTTCACTCGACGCCAATGGATGTGTCTCAAGTCAACGAGATACCGATATGGATGGTGTGTTTGACAACCGTGATGATTGCCCTGCAACAAATATTACAAGTGTTGCTGATGATGATGGTTGCGCACTTGAACAATACGATTCTGATAATGATGGTTACAACGATAACATCGATGCTTTCCCACTCGATCCACAAGAATGGGAGGATTCAGATGGTGACGGCGTACCAAACAAACAGGATGCTTTCCCAGACGATCCAACACAAACAAGGGCTGAAGTTGAAGATTCAGGTTCTGGATTCCTAATCTATACACTCGTTGCAATACTTGTCCTAGGTGCCCTTGCAGGTCTTGGAGTCATGCGTAGAAACAATATGATGGGAGGCGAAAAGGTTAGTCCATTCGCACAGGAAGCAGAGATTCAAGGACAAATGGAAACACAAATGCTTGAACAACAAGTTTCGGGCAATGAATGGGAAGAGAATGGTGTTAGATGGTTGCGTCAAGAAGATGGATCCTTATTCTATCTTGATCCTCAATCGAATCAATGGGTTGCATACCAACAACCTGAGTGAAAGCGCTCTAATGAAGGCAAGGATTTAGATTCCCCTCCACTTGTCCAAACATATGGAGAGCAGTTTTCAGCGAGACAAGCACGCTGAATTCGCATTAAGTGCCATGGTCAGTATGATCATGATTCTCCTCTTTTCTGCTATTGT
>DAKS01000043.1:16604-17222 GCA_002499195.1 Euryarchaeota archaeon UBA443 | reverse complement strand
CCCAAGTTGAGCGCCGCACCTTCCACCGTTGAGGTAATCGTACCATACGGAGCTGCGGATAACCATACGCTTCCCAAGTAGGTGACGCCACTGATGGTGGCGTTGATTTCGTAGGTTGCGTTAACCGCCTCAGCCGTTGGCGTACCGCTGATGGTACACGTGTTGCTGTCGATGCTCAGACCAGCAGGTAGACTGGGTGTCGCAACGCATGATATCGCGCTGGTGACGTTGGTCATGCCGCCGCCTGAGCCGCTACCCGAGACGCTGCTCGCTATTGTTGTGCTATCCCAAGTGTCACTGCCAGAAACCGCAACGGGTGAGCCTTGCTCGGCGGTGGTTCCACCATTGCCCAACTGTCCGTAGTAGTCCGTTCCCCAGCACTTCATGTCGCCATTGTCAAGAATGGCACAGGTGAAGGCACTTCCGGCAGACAATGCAACAGCTGTTCGGCCCGAACCAAGGGCAATCGCTGTAGATGAAGGAGCGTTGGTGTTGGTGTTGCTTCCACCATCGCCCAACTGTCCGTTGCTATCATATCCCCAACACTTCGCCTCGCCGTTATCAAGGATGGCGCAGGTGTGCCCATTCCCAGCAGACACCGCAACGGCCGTTCGGCCC
>DAKS01000043.1:15965-16288 GCA_002499195.1 Euryarchaeota archaeon UBA443 | reverse complement strand
GGCCGTTCGGCCCGTGCCGAGATCAATCGCTGTGGATGAAGGTGCGTTGGTGTCCGTGTTGCTCCCGCCATCGCCCAACTGTCCGAAGCCATCATACCCCCAACACTTCGCCTCACCGTTATCAAGAACGGCGCAGGTGTAGTAATTTTCAGCAACCACTGCCACGGCCGTTCGGCCCGTGCCCAGGTCAATTGCTGTGGATGAAGGTGCGGTCTTGATCGAAGTGCTTCCATCGCCCAACTGTCCGAGGGAGTTAGCCCCCCAACACTTCAGGTCGCCGTTGTCGAGGATTGCGCAGGTGTGTCTATTTCCAGCCGACACCG
>DAKS01000043.1:0-15614 GCA_002499195.1 Euryarchaeota archaeon UBA443 | reverse complement strand
CCGAGATCGATCGCTGTGGATGATGGGGCGTTGGTATTCGTGCCGCTACTTCCGCCACCACCATCGCCCAACTGATGGTAGGTGTCCTGCCCCCAACACTTCAGGTCGCCATTGTCAAGAATGGCGCAGGTGTGCCCAGTCCCAGCAGAAACCGCAACGGCCGTTCGGCCCGTGCCTAGGTCAATTGCTGTAGATGAAGGTGCGTCGGTGTTGGTGTTGCTTCCACCATCGCCTAACTGTCCGAAACTATCCTGTCCCCAGCACTTGAGGGAGCCATCATCAAGGATGGCGCAGGTGTGGTGACCTCCAGCAGATATTGCAACAGCCGTTCGACCTGTGCCGAGATCAATCGCTGTAGATGGAGGAGTGTTTACATTGGCATTCATCTGGGTTCCATCGCCCAACTGTCCCGAACCACCCCGTCCCCAACACTTCAGGTCGCCGTTGTCAAGGATGGCGCAGGTGTGGTGACCTCCAGCATCCATCTTGTTATTCGCATAAGCAAAGGCAGACGTACTCGAAGAGCCGCTGCCTGAACCGCCGCTACCCACGGTAGATGCACCACTTTCTACCAAGTGGTACAGGACACCAGTCTGTCCCGAGCTACCTGCTCTGAAGAAATAATGCATATCGCCTTGGGAATTCAAGGCAAGCGCGTTGTAAGTGGGATGGACGAATCCTGAGCTATTTGCAATCGCTTGATTGACCCATGAGCCACTCTTGTTGGTTGCATATTGGAACTGAGCGCTGTTCGTACCATGTTTGGCTACGAGGTGAACTGTACCATCGGATTCTACAACCATATCTCCCATGGACGTTGAAACTGATCCAGTTAATGTATAGAGGTCACTGGACCAAGAACCACTAGCATCGTTTTTGATGACGTGTCCACTTCCTTTCCTGTAGTAAAGATGCGTGACATCATTTGAATCGATAGCAAGATCGATACTGTAGTCACCTAGGGCACCAGAGTCGATGAAGTCGCTGGACCAAGAACCGCCCGAGTTGTTGTACACGGAGAGATAATTTGTGTTACCCTGGGACGTTGCTTCTTGTATCATTGCTATGTACACATCACCTGCTGAATCTACGGCTATGGCGGTAGGTCCTGGATACAGGGACGAGGCGGACGCCACTGTTTCGGTTGACCAGGTTCCTGAAACGTATGAAGTGTAATTTAGGTCTCCGCCAGTAATGAACTTATTTGAGGCAATATGGATGTTGTCTGACGAATCGATGACCATAGAGATTTCTCGGCCAACGGTCTGATCCAATACAATCGGAGAAGACCAGACTCCATTCGATAGCGTCGTGTAGTACAGATTATCAATTCCATATGCGATGTGTGGATTATCATTTGAATCAACGGCAATGGCTTTGGCGTATCCCATCCCATATGGTCCTGAATCAATCAGAGTTGTCGTCCAAGAACCGCCGGAATTTGTCGAATAATGGATTCCCGAAGGTGTGGTACCGCCCCTGTAACATGCATCATAGTGAGCCAAATGATGATGGTCGTTTGAATCCATAACATGGCTAATGTATTCATATCCACAACCGGATAAAATCCCAACCGGCACTCCTACTGGCATACTTGCTTGGCTGGAATTGTATTGGAAGGTGATGTTGGTCATGGCCTCATCGATGATGAGATCTGCACCTTCGACGCTCGGTGTGAGTTCGAGGTAGGATGCTGAAAGCCAAAGAGTTGCTTGATAATATGCGCCATTCTTTACCGCGGTAATTGCATAGGTTTGGTTGGTCGATTCAATGCTTGGCGTACCACTGATCGTACACGTACTACTGTCGATGTTCACACCGGTTGGTAAAGAAGGAGAGGCTGTGCAGGAGCTATAACTCATGGTTTTCATTAGAACATCTGTTCCAAGATCAACTGTAAGCAAACTGTCTCCCATCTGATTTGGAGAGTCTCCTCTATTCAAGCCATCGCCAAGTCCAAGCATACCGTATCCGTTAGAACCCCAGCACTTTAGAGAGTCATTGTTGAGAATAGCACAAACGTGCGAAAAACCACCTGCAAGAGCGATAGCATTTACATTTGTTCCAAGATTAACGGCCATCAAAGAATCACCCATCTCGTTTGAATCACCCCCGATGCTTGTCGTATTTCCAATTCCAAGCTGGCCATGTTGATTTCTGCCCCAACACTTGATTTCTCCATTATCGAGAAGTGCGCAAGTAGACTGGATAAGTACAGTCAAATCAACTGCAGTACGTCCTGTTCCCAGATCAACTGCATTAAGGTAATCACCTGTTTCATTTGCATCATCACCCATTCGAGTGGTATTTTCCAAGCCAAGATTGCCGTAGTCATTAAAACCCCAACACTTGAGATCCCCATTGTCGAGAATTGCGCATGTGTGTGCATTTGCAGATTCGATTTGTATTGCTGTTCTACCAGTCCCTAAATCGACTGCAAGCAAATTATCACCCATCTCGTTTGGAATGTTACCGATAGTTGTTGTGTTTCCAATTCCAAGGTTTCCGTGACCATTTGTACCCCAACACTTGACCGCTCCATTGTCCAGGATTACACAAACATGCGCCCGACCTGATGCAATCTGTGTGGCGGTTCTCCCCGTACCCAAATCAACTGCAGTCAAATTATCTCCCATTTCATTGATATCGTCACCGATGGTATTTGTGTTACCGATACCTAGTTGCCCATAGGTGTTAGCTCCCCAACACTTTACAGAGCCATTATCTAATACTGCGCAACTAGAATACATTCCAAGGCCCAAATCGATGGCTGTACGCCCTGAACCCAAATCAACTGCAGTCAAATTATCTCCCATTTCATTGATATCGTCACCGATGGTATTTGTGTTACCAATGCCCAATTGTCCATAGAAGTTATCCCCCCAGCACTTAACCGAACCATTGTCGAGAATGGCACATGAATGAGTCAGATCGATAGATGATGCAAGAAGGGTTGCTGTTCTCCCTGTTCCTAAATTTGTCACAGGTAAATTGTCTCCCATTTCATTTGCACTATCGCCAACGTAATCACTACCACTGCCAAGGCCATTTCCTAACCCACCGTTAGCGTAATTACCCCAACACTTCATTGAACCATTGTCGATTATGGCACAAGTTCGTTGCATCCCAAGAGACAATGAATCCGAACTCGCAAATGATTCGGATTCAAACGTGATTTCCTCCATTGCTGCTCCAACATGGAGTTCAGAACCGTCAACGCTTGAAGTCAATTGTTTGTATGCGGTTGAGAGCCAAACCGAGGTTTGGAAAGAAATTCCGTCTATGGTTGCAATCACGGTGTAAGTTCTGTTATCTACTGCACTAGTGGGTGTACCGCTGATGGTGCACGTGCTGCTATCAATTCCTAAACCTGTTGGCAAAGCAGGCGAAACGCTGCAGCTCGATGCTGAAATGACGTCTTTCATCCTCGTAGTCAAGAATTTGTACGACGTATCCACCCATGTTGGGGTGGTTGCATGAGCGGTGGTTCCGTCACCGATTTGGCCGTCATTGTTTCGACCCCAGCAATAAATCGAACCATTATCCACCAAACTACAGCTCACATCGCCACCTCCGTCAAGCATCAACTTGATTTGATTCGTGGCAAAGGAAGATGTGTAGTCTGGTATAGTCCCAGATGATGTGGTTCCATTTCCAATTTGCCCGACGGAATTGGCGCCCCAACAGGTCACAGAATTGTTATCCAGTAGGGCACACGTTGCACTACTTGAAGTGCTAATTGAAACAGCCGTCCCGGTGATGCTGCTCACAGGTGTTGGAACCAAGACGTTCCCTCCGCTCGTTCCATTTCCGATTTGTCCATCTGAATTATCTCCCCAGCAAACCACCGATCCGGTAATCAAAAGAGCGCAGGTATGGCCATGATCGCTTTCGATAGCGATGGCTGATGCGCCAAGTGGGTTCGTTAGTGTTGGTGTGTTTCGGTTTGTGGTGGAATTATCGCCAAGTTGGCCTTGGTTGTTGCGGCCCCAACAAGCGACCGTTCCATCTTCCAAGAGAGCGCAATGATGTGTGTATCCACTTGTTAATGATACGACTTTTTGATTTCCAGGCATTGAAGCCGTGGGCGTAGGAGAAGAGCGATCTGAGTTTTGTCCGTCGCCAATGGTTCCTTTGGAGCCATAACCCCAGCAGGATACACTACTGTTGTCAAGAAGAACGCATGCGCCTTGATCGGTCGTAGAAACGTCAACAGCGTAGCGATTGACACCAAAAGACTCAGTCAACACCGGAGTTCTTGCACCTGTTGTTGTACTACCATCGCCCATTTCCCCATAGCCCCAGGTCCAGCCCCAGCAAGCAACTGAGCCGTTAGTAAGTACTACACAACCAATCAATCTGCTTGTATCAAGAGCAACGGCTTTTTGATTTCCAGGCATTGAAGCGGTGAGTATGGGAGACGAAGAAGATAATGTCCCACTCGATTCCAACCCTAATTGCCCAAACAAATTATCGCCCCAACAAGCAACAGAACCGTTCTCTAGTAGTCCACAGGACAGTTTGTCGCCAATTCCGAGGTTTTTGGCAAGAAGCTGTGGATTAGCAACGGCAGCATCGTACTCAAACGTGATGTCTGTCATCGAATCGCCAATCAAAATATTTGCGCCATCACCGCTTGCTGTCATGTTTTGCATTCCAACTCCAGAACTGTAGAAACGCCCGTCACCACCCGAAATTGGGCCGTCAAGACGGTCGCCTGCGGAAATATTCCATGCATCATTGACTGCGATAGCACCTGGCGACCAAGCGGCTGCGGCTTGCCGTCCCCCGCCAATAGTAGGACAAGAATTTGCAATATTATTACCGCAGGCCAAGCCATACAAGATGTGATCGCCAAACGTCACCATGTTGGTGTGGACAATATCATTATGAGAATATTGAGCTTCACCTAAATTTGCTGAAAACTGGAGAGTTTGATTTGTAATATCATAAGCGAAGACTTTGACATAATGACCAACAGGATTGCCTGTATTAGCATGTGCAGTTCCGATGATATTGTTACCATATACTGCACGGAGTTTAATCTGACCATTGTTGTTTAGAGCATAGGAGTTTGACTCCATTGATTGATACAAGCCTGATTCTTGCCAAACTGTACCATTATTTGGGTTGTAAAATGAAATGTAGTATGAATAATAACTCGATGGTTGATTATCTAGATTTCTGTGACCTATGGCGATTACGCCATTGGCTAACTCGCCATAAGAATTATGTGAATGTCCGTGAAAATCGATATTAGGATCTGAGAAATTTGTTGCACGCCAAACTGAGGCGTTAATGCTGTCATACCACCAAAGATCATTGTCACCGAAATGGTCTGTAGCCTCAAACAGAACTTTTGTTCCTGAACGCATCGGATTTAGGTATCCATACGATAACCATGCTGAATCCGAACCTACTGCAATATCTGCAGCCATCCATCCAGAATCATTACTGGCATCATAGACCCATAACTCCTTGCCGTGAACTCCATCATCACCTAAAAACAATAATTGATCACCTAATACAACAGAACGAGCGGTATCAATCGTAGAATTAACATAAACCGAAGTCAGATCGCTTGGAATAGATAGTGATTGTGTAACCGGATCAAAAATACCTAACCAGTTACCACACTTTGAGAAAATTTTATCCCCTACGGCACCAAAGTAACTGGAATGAAAAGAGTAGCCACAATTAAGATTTGTAAGGTCCCAAATGGTTTGATTATCATAATTGAAAATGGTCACATCTGAGTGTGATGTGCCCATGTAGACATTTCTACCAATCATTGCAGCACTACCTACAGAAGCCCCTGTGCTTGGAAGGCTTGCTATTGAATAGAACGTATCGTTACTTGGGTTGTAGCCAAAAATTGCTTGACTTCCAGAGGTCGAGCTTCCTGAATCATACCTCACCAATGTCACTCCATCAATGATGCCAATGAACTTCCAGGCAGAATTTTGACCCGGGCATTGCGATGTGCCTACAATATTTGGCTGCCAAGAGGTTTTGTTGACGTAATTGTAGGCAATTATACAATAAGTACGACTATCTTTACCATTTTTACCTTTGAGTAAAATTACATCGTCACTTGTCGCAATTATATCAGCAGATCCAGAGAAACCATATGTTTCTAATGAACCAGATGGTGCCCACTGCGAATTGTTTCCGTAGACGATTGATGTACTTGCCGATGTTTCAAGGACTTCAATATTTTCGCTGAGGGATTCTTCGCCATTCTCCCACGTATTGAGATTCTCAAGATATCCGACTTGCGTCATCAGTATCATGAGTGTTATCAACAACAATGATTTGTTCATGTTTGCATAGCGTGCGCTGGCCATGTTCAGGACTGCGTATGGCCTATGTTATTGATTTTCCCTTTAGGAATAGGGTTGAAAATGGACTGAAATTTATTCTCCGGAATCTATTTTTTGTTGACGACGCTTTCGCTTCTTTTCTTGGACCGATTCAAACATGGCCATGGCCATGCCCAAATCGTGTTGCTGCTTGCGTTCGCGTAGATCCAATTCCTTGCTTCTAAGGATATCGAGAACTTCAGCTTTGGACATGGCTTTGTTACGAGCGAGTTCGGCTTCATGGGCTTGGTTACGATGATTGTTAGCCCATTCTGCTTCTGCAATGGAGCCTTCCGCCTTGATTTGGGCGATGCGTGGCTCGGCCTTGGCTCGTTCGGTGGCTGCTATTCCTGCCATTTGCGAACGAGCCGTATAATCGGCTCGACGCTGTTGGGTAGCCAGTTGTGCATCAAAGTGAATCTGTTCTCGCTCGGCTTGAATGGATGCATGTTCGGCCATGTTGTTGACGTGTTCACGTTCAGCTTCAAGTCGAACCTTGTCCGATTGTTTCCAGGTGATGAAGGTGTGATCGATGCTCATTCCGAACGATTCAACCGTACGTCGAAGAGCGAGTGAAAGGCCGATGTTGGTATCTTCGTTGGCCGCTTCTTGGACGAGATCATCGTTGGAATACTTCTGAATGGTTCGAGCCATGTAGGCTTGGACTTCTGCAAGAAGCATGTTTTGCAGATCTTGAACACGAATCTCCATCATGCCATTGGCTGGAAGTTGGATGATACGAGCGATCTGTTCGCGTGTTGCATAGAGACGTACTGTGGCTTGACCTCGAAGCGTTTGATGATCGCTTGATTTGGAGGCAAACGGGAGATTGACCGTGTACGGTCCAAGGAAGGCGAACAGGTAGGAACGTTGTCGCTTTCCTCCAAACATGCGTCGAAGCATGGAGGTGGTTGGATTGGCTCGCATCACTTGTTGTGTAACGATTCCAGCAATACGTCCGTTTTCTAAAACAACACATACTTCGTTAGGACGAAGTAAGATTGGTGTGTTTCTTGGTAGGTCTTTATCATGGACAAATCGAGCGATTTGGTCCGGATTGGTTCTCCAGCGGTATGTGTTTCTTCTCATTGTTTCACCTCAGTTTCTCAGGTCATCAAGCAGACGATTGCGTTCAGCAAAGTGACGGCGTGCTTTGTCAAGCACGCCATCGATGATGTCAAGATCGATGCTTCTGGTTTCATCATAGGCAGCCATGGTGGCATTGAGATGCTGTGAAGCGTGTTCGAGCATGGCGATGGTTTCTCGATCGTGTTCGATGAGTTTCTTGTGGATTTTACGTGTCATTCGACGTATACCGTCGTGTTTTGGTCGGCTTTCGCCAGCGATGGCAAACTGGGCATCTTCTGCGAATGCTTTCAAGTTATGCAAAATGTATTGAATCCTATTCATTTCGTATTTCTCGCCGTTTGTATAGGCTCGAATCATCCATCTCTCGACTTGTCGATGTACTTGGTGAATGCGCCGTCGAACATCTTCTCGAACTGCACGATCGGTTCGACGTACGCGTGTTTGCTCATAGCCTTCATAGGCAGAAATTAACACCTTCATTCCATTAACTGCTGCAGGAATTGCGATTGATGCTGGTTCCATATAGAGTAATATCTACTTGGTCCGTCTTAATGCTATTGGGTTATTTCTTGAAACCACGCTTCTTGAAACTCTTACGCTGGCCACCTTGTTGGCGTTTTCCAGACTTGCGTTGTGAACGTGCTCGTCGGTCACCTGTTCGTGGTCCTGCGGCTTGTTGTTCCTTTTCTGCAGCCTTGCGATCCTTTTGCATTTGACGCCACGTTCCACCAATAAGTTGGAGAACTTCTTCTTTGGAATTGGCACCAATGGATTGCTTAGCTCCTGAACTGCTGACCCAAAGACGACCTTCTTTGCCATAGGGTCGTTGAGGATGTGATGTGCCTTCCTCACGCTTGATTTTCTTGAGACCGGCCTTACGAGCTGCGAGATACAAGCCTTCGAGGTCAGGCTTGAGAACGGATGAGTCGCGTGGAACTCGACGCCCCCCGCGTCGAGATGTTTTGGCATTGAAATATCCAGGCCATACACAGATACGGTCTGGATTGTGTTCCATCGTCTCGCCTCAGATTTGCCTCAAGGTCGAGAGGTATCAACCCAACGATGGTGATGTTCACTCGAGGAGAACGCCGTTGATGACGCCATCCTTACCAGGTCGGGAAGTAATCTTGACGTTGCCTTCACTGGTTTCGATAATTGCGCCCTTGACGAGGATGTTTCGTCGAACGTAGTTTGGATCGGATTCGTTCTCGATCACGTTGACGATGTCAGCGTTGACGGTCTTACCGGTCTTTGGATTGTTTACCGAGACCTTGTTGGCAGCCATGACACGAACCATGGAGTTACCACCGGACTTGCGGTAGACCTTACGTCGGGCTTCACCAACGAGAGCGAATTGTTTCTCGGTTGAGATTTCAGTAGAACGCTTGCCACGTGCTTGTACGCGTCGTCCACCACTCGGTTTTCTCTTGGAAATTCCATGCCATTGTGCCATGTGTCTCTCTCCTTGCATCGCCACCGACTTGCAGGGCGTATATCAAGGCAACCCTTAGGAGCAACGACCCGAATAGGTGGAAAGAAGCTCACCATCATGGGCAATAAGACGTGCTTCAATCACATCACCGGGATTCAATTGGGCGACGCCTTGAGGTGTTCCCGTGTAGAGCAAATCGCCGTTTGAAACGGGCGCCCACGTCATCAACGAAGTGACTTGTTCAGCGGGTGTAATGCTCATTTCTGAGAGCGAGGCTTCTTGCCAACGCTCACCGTTGACATCACATTCGATGCGCAGTGCTGTGGCTTCGTTCGTGAGTGCTTCAAGTCCATGCCGCCAAGGATAGAAAGTGCCGAGAACTGCAGCTTGACGGAACGTCTTGCCTTTGGCCCATGGTAGGCCATCGGCCCGTAGGAGGGACTGTGCTGCTCTGTCTGTTAGATCAAGCCCGATGGCCACCGCATCGATGTCACCATGTTGAGTTAATCGAAGGACACATTCCGTTTCTAGATGGACTTCACCCGGATGCTTTGAGACGTGGAGAACATCGGATTCGCTTCGACATCCATCGGGTTTGACGAAGAAGATAGGGTCTGTTGGTGCTTCATTGCCGAGTTCTTTAGCATGAGCTGCAAAGGTTCGAATCGTGCACCATACGGCCATGAAATGCCTACATGGGCTCAGTTCTTGAACCGAAGGGTGAAACATGGTCGACGTTTGGGCGTGCTATGGCGAAGGAATTCCAAGTCAAGAAGCGCCGACCTGTGCGTCGAAAGCACATCGCTCCATTGCTGAAGGAACTCGAAGAAAGCCTCAACATCGACTTATCCGTCGATGGTGCATTCTTGGAAATGGCCAATTACGGACCATGGCAATTGGTATTTGTCGACAAGGTTGCGAAAACCATCGAAATCAGCGATGATGATGATCGACGTTGGGTGTTTTTGACGCTGCGCGGTTTCCTTGAACATTCGGATGCAAAACGCTGGGTAGCCGTTGATCATGGCGCTATACCGTTCCTGATGAACGGTGCTGATTGTATGGTTGCTGGTGTTCACGGTGCTGATGAAGACATCGAAGTAGGCGATCTTGTTTGGATTCGAGATAAGGAACACGGACGACCATTGGCGATTGGGTGGGCAACCATTCCCGGCAATGAAATGGTGGACGCAAGTAAAGGCAAAGGCATCAAAACCATCCACTGGGTTGGTGATGAATTATGGGACATGGAAGCATAACTCAAATAGATGAGTCGACCCCAATTAATACCATGCGAACGGTCATTGCGCTAACACTCATTGCTCTAATCGCTATTTCAACCACGTCCTATGCTGCGAAAACAGCAGGTGAAGATAACGGTCCTGACGTTGACGAAACACCGTTTGAATCGTTCACTGCAACCTCTCCATCCGTTTCTGGAGAAACATGGACGCTCGTCGTGGTAATGGATGATGCCCACATGAGCAACAACACAACCTTCGAGATCACTTCGCAAATCTGTCTCAATGAGGGTGTCTGTGACCCTCCAGTAGTTCAAGAAGTGACCGTAAATGGAGCAAACCACACCACTTCACTCACGCCTCCTGATGACCATTCCTACGTCAACTGGCGAGTCAAGGCCATGTACGAAGACGATACGACAGAATTATTCCCATTTGGCTCATGGTACACCATTTGGTCAAGTTGCTACTACGATGATGGTGGCTACTACGGCCCCGATGCTGATGGTGATGGTGATGGTTGTGCGAGTGAAGAAACACCTGGTTTCACACTCATTCCAGCCCTTGCAGCCATTGGACTAGCGATTGCAATCGCACGACGTGACTAAGCACAGTGTTCGACAAGTCGCTCGAGGAAGCGGCGATGTTCACCACCCCACATCTGAAGGATGACGGACAGTTTCGATTTATCCTCATGCAGTGTTCCTTGGAAGAAGCCAACTCGATCTAAATCGCTATGCACAAGCGGAAGTTGTTCATGTTCAACTTCAAACAATAAACCGTCTTCATGTTTGCTTATGCTAATTGAATTATATTTTATGCAATCTTCATCGACCTCAAAATAAACTCCTCTTGAGACAAGGAAAGTTTCGACCCCTGAGAATAACGCAACAACATCGATGCCCAACCCATCCATATCTGCTCCATATGAGGCGAGGAAAGGAAGTTCCGTCTCATTTTGCTCCATCAAGTGATCAAGCCCACGAGCCATTTCGTCTTCGTCCATATCATCACGCAACCTGACATATGTTTGTCCAACCAATTACGCGCCCGTCCGTGGCATCGACAACTGTTGCAAATGTACAATCATATTCACCAATTTTTTGTCCACTCTGGTCAAGTATATCCTTTGAGTACGCTCTTGAGAGGTCAATGGTTGATGCACCTACATTTGTACTCGTTAATTGGCCGAGCAAATCGTTGGCGCCATCACCAGGAACGGCGATAAGGAAACCTACCCGAGTATCCTCGTGATAACCGTTGGTCGAATCAAACACTCCCTCAGACCCACTAAATTGGGGATATTTTGTTGAGTCGGCTAATCGTTCCTCAATAGTGGATACATTCGCAACTGCTGGAATTGCCTCCCGGTTGTGAGAAGCTAGTTCTTCGAACGAACCTTTGTCAAGATAGGTGCAGTTGTCGCTTGTTGGTTCACCAGTCAATTCGAACAAGACCCATCCTGATGTGTCGTCACGAGCCACCCAGGACACGTTCCATTGCGTGGTGGCGCCCGTTCGTTGATCAATTCCACGCCAGATGTAACCCTCATTGTCTAGCGCTGCTTTAGCGCCGCTGGCTGAGCCACCGATGTAATCGAAACATTGCATGGCCTCCTCAAGCGTATGCCCACGTATGGTGGAGGCATCGGGCGGATGGGATCTGTCCTGACCTGCCCAATCTTCTTGGAAATCATCGCTAATTCCTAGCGTATTCGACCGAGGCTTTAGAGTGTAGTCCTTGCCAAGATCCAAAACCTTTGATCCGCGTTCTATTTTCGTTGATTTAAACGTATGATGAAGTTCTAGCTCACCCTCCGGAAGGACATAATCTCCGAAGGCTTCCGAAAATGGTGAACAATCCGTCTGGAGTGACCCATCATTGGAAATGATGACATCAACTGTTTGTTGGGTTGCCCATGGGTTGTCTTTCTCTGCCCAAATCTCCATAGTTGCTGAGCCGAGACAGAGTCGCTCAATATCGACATGCGTAGCAGCGATTTTCCACGTCTTGTCATCGCCAAGAGTATCTTGTCCAACGACTCGCCAACGCCAACCAAGACGTTCCCCCATTGCTCCTTCTTCTATGATGTCAGTTCCAAACAAGTCTTGCAATTCCACGGGTTGTAGCATTAAGGAGATCCCTGGAAGAACCATATCGAGAGAACCAAGAACTCCTCCAACATCGAATGTTTTCGCTAATCCCGTGTACGGTTCATTGTCTAAGGTTGCATCGAATTCAACTGTTGTTGAGAGAGTCATTTGATCTTTCAACTCAATGTGTCGCTTGGTCGTCAACTCTCCATATCCTCCGAGCGAACCAAAAGTCCCAGCAGGGCATTCAGTGCCTCCTAGGAAGTATGTTTGCCGTGCAAAATTGAGATAATCGAAATCGTACGTATTTTTGATTTCGACCGCAAGCCATTCATTGTTTCCATACGGACCTTGGGAACGAACTGTTCCCGCTAGGTTACTTGGCACACTTGGCTCTTGGTTTTCACCATCTGTTACGCCGATTGTTCCCCTGCCCCCATAGTCAAAAACGACTCGACAAATCTCATCATCAAATTCTAAGAAACTGGAAAATAGTTCGATGAATCCTTCAGATGCTTTCATCTGGCCGTTACCATCTGAAGGACCTGTAATGCTGTACTCCATCGTATCGCCATAACGAAGCGGTTCTGCGGTGAACGGTTCCAATGAGGAGTTGATGTACCACCATCCGGCCGCTCCAAGGAACAGTGAAACGATGACTATAGCGATGACTTTTGGATCCTTAATCATGTCAGAAAGAGTTGCAACATCCTGTCGTTTCGATTCCGCAGGTGTGAACACTTCCTTCGGTTCGTCCTCGACAACATCTGCAACAAGAACGGCTTCGAGAACCTCCTCTTCATCATCGGATTCCTCCTGTTCGGGTTCATCCTCTTCGATGGACATAGTCGTCTCATCTTCAAGCGAAAGAACGACTTCCTCTTCGACTTCAGGTTCCGATTCAGGCTCGGACAAGCCCACTTCTTTATGGGCCAATCCGGCTTCGAGAAGGCGTTCGACCAACTCGGCTTTCCTACCTGAAGTTGGAAGGTCATTGATGATGCACAGGGCCTTGAGTTTGGCCACTGTCAGCGATGAAGTTTCATCTGCCATTCATTCACCTCAAATGATTCGATGGCTCATCCCCTATCAAGGATGGTGGTCAATGCGTCAGTATTGACCACTATTTCCCTGTTTATTCTTGATACGGAACGTAGGAGCCGTCCTCTGCTTGCACGTAGACGGTTTGATCATAAGTTCCATCCGGCATCTTACGGTAGAAGTAACCGTTTTCGGCCGCCTCGAATACCGGTTCTGCTGATATTTCTTCAGCCACAGGTTCTGGTTCTACTGCTGGTTCAGCTTGTGGAGGCCCGCTTGGACCTGATGCGGAAGGTGGTGGGCCTGCTGGACCTGCTGCTGACGGAGGAGGCCCACTTGGACCTGCTACAGTCTCGAGAATTTCTTCTTCGGTCGTCTTCTTACTCGGTTCAGTCAAGGCTTTGACACCTTCACCATGTCGTTGAGCGCCAATGAATGCAAATCCAGAGAGGCCGAGGAAAAGAAGAGCGAGAATTCCTGCATAAATTTGATTGGGCCACATATCGCCATCGACCTCCATTGCACCGTTGGAAACAATTGCATTCCCATTATTCGGATCGATATATTCTACAAACAAACACTGGTTTCCACCATCAACATCAAACTCGAATTCGATTATCTCAGCCGTTATGATTGGCGATTTTGCCTCTTGGAATTGCACATTATGGCTCGGTTCTACTTCGCCTTCTCGAATTTGTTCTTTCAGACTCCAACCTTCTAATCCACAATCGTCAGAATTAATCATGTATACAGCGATGCTAACACCTGGTGGAGTAGTAGGAGGGCTTGTTGCAGTCACTTCGACGGTGATTGGAACATCCGTGAAATCTTCACCATCAAGTGGTAAGCCCCAAACGAATCCCAAATCTTGCTCGTACGTCTTTCCTCCAGTATTCAAATCAGCGGAGAACGGGAACGGAAACAACGCAAATCCGAACATAAGTGCTGCCAACCCGAGATAGAGAAAGACATTCCAACGCGAACGCTTGAGTGCTTCTTGACGCTCTTCAAGCGTCATTTCCTTCATAACTTCCTCATGGTGATCGTCTAGCGGTGGAACGGATTCCGTCGCTTCTGGCTCCGGCTCGGCATGTTGCTCCTCATCGGACATGTAGAAGGTCCAAAACGGCCGAGCATTTCAAATCCTCTCTGTTTTTCTTCTGTACATGACCGAGTTACGAGAAGAGGGTGGGCTGCGCTTAGCCGTCCTTTCTCGCGGCGCCCGTCTTTATTCGACTCGACGCTTGGTCGAAGAGGCTCGGAAACGTGGTCTTGACGTCAATGTTCTCGATCCGATGAGCTTCTCATTATTCGTCGATGACGATGGTATTGACGTCATGCATGAAGGACGGCCTGCAGCCTTTGATGCCGTCATTCCCCGAATTGGACACTCCATCACGCGACACGGTGTAGCGGTACTTCGTCACCTCGAACAAATGGGTATATGGACGGCCAACACCGGACAAGGTATTCTTCAAAGTAGGGACAAATTACATGCTTCGCAACTACTTGCTCGAAATAAAATCCCTGTTCCCCGTACTGTTTACGTCCGAGATACAGCCGATATTGATCACGCTATCGAAGCCGTTGGCGGCCTCCCTGTCGTCGTTAAAGTAACGGAAGGAACTCAAGGTCAAGGAGTATTCTTACGCCACACCTATCACGAAACTCGTAACCTTGTACAAGGATTACTACATACCAAGAAAGCGATTCTCATTCAGGAATATATCGCTGAATCACATGGTACAGATATACGCGCATTGGTCGTTGGAGATCGTGTCGTTGCCTGCATGCGACGTCGTGCGCGTGGACGTGAATTCCGAAGCAACTTCCATCTCAATGGAACCGTTGAATCGGTTAATCTCGATCCGGCTTTCGAAGAGGTCGCATGTCGAGCAGCACGCGTTCTCGGTCTTCGAGTCGCCGGTGTTGATTTGCTCGAATCGGTTCATGGTCCACTCGTTCTTGAAGTCAATTCAAGCCCAGGATTGGAAGGTATTGAGAAAGCCAGTGGCGTAAACGTTGCTGGCGAAATCATCGATTTTGTCATTAACGATGCCGTGTTTACAGAAGTTGAATTGGACAAATTGTTGCGAACCGTTCCTGGTGAAGGTGTGTTGTCAATTCAATTGCTTCACCACACAAACCTAATCGGTCATTCCATCGATGAGATCTTCGCTAATAGTGAACAGCCACCTGTCTATGCGCTCAGTCGTGGCGACAAAATGATGTGGAACCCAGAACCAAGTGTTCAACTTCGCTATGATGATGTTTTAATCTGTTATGGCGAATTAGAATCACTAAGAGCAACGCTACGTAAGGCGGTTTTAATGTCGCCACCAATTACGATGGATTC
>DAKS01000057.1:15993-53141 GCA_002499195.1 Euryarchaeota archaeon UBA443 | reverse complement strand
CCATTACTGGATTGAATAGGCACATAAGGTCCTTGTTGCATGAACAAGCGATTACGGTTTCAGTAATAAATTGAATTATTTGTTTCAATGGGATAATCTATTGACTCTCAATCTCGACGTTCAACTATGAAAGACGGAGTCCAGCGCCAGTATGCTCCCAAATCCATTTGTTTTGGATGCGGCCCTGCAAATGAAAAAGGATTACAAATAGACTCTTTTCGAAAAGGAAACGGTTTGGAATTAAAATTCACTCCATCAGAAGAGCATCAGGCCTTTCCAGGAATGGTTAATGGTGGAATCATAGGTACATTGCTTGATTGTCATGGGAATTGGGCTGCTGCCATTGCCCTGATGGATGAGCATGGATTGGATGAACCACCTTGTACCGTCACTGCTTCTTATTCAGTTTCTTTACGACGACCGACCCCTCTTGGCGTTGAATTACACGTTGAAGCCTATCCCGAAGAGATCGGTGAAGATAGAGTTCATGTTCGAATGGAATTGAAAGCTAACGACAAAGTATGTGCAACAGGAAAAGGATTGTTTGTAGCTGTCAAGGAAGGCCATCCTGCTTATCATCGGTGGAATTGAGGAACAACTATGGCCAAACCATCCAAAAAGCAGGAAAAGATACTTGCTGAATTGAAAGAGGATATTCTCTCTCAAATGATTTCGATGGGGCATTGGAGTGAAGAAGAACTCCTACCACTACAAGATATTCCTCTTGCAGTATTGAGAAGGAATGCAACACAACGTCATGGTGTAACTCGCTTTCGAAGAGGGGCTCGTGCCACGGAATTGAAAATCGAGGATGTTGAAACAGTCGATCTTCATCCGCAATTATTGAATGAATCATGGAACGATTATGCTCGATTTGTTTTGTACCATGAGTATCTTCACGCCTTAGGAAATAGGTTTCATGATACAACCTTTCGCCGATTGGAAAGCCTTTGGCCATTTTCTGGAGCGGAACGAGGTCGTGAATTCACACAGTTTCTACGCCAGCGAACTGCAACCTGGCTATGGGTTTGCAAAACATGTGACAAACAGTATCCTCGAAAACGAAAAGCTAACCGCCGATATCGATGCAGAATCTGTTCATCGATACTCCTCGATGTTGCGAACATGCAGGAAGCAAACTAAACAAGTCATCATATCTCGGAGTGGTGAGGTCAATCTATGCAATGGAGAATACGATGCACGGTCATCTTGATTCTTATCTGCATTTTGCCCCTTCCTGTTGATGCATCGCTTACAGATGAGGAAGATGGAGGAAAACTGTACTTTTCCTGCGATTCCGATGATGATTGCCAATTGACGTCAGTACCCATAGGTGAGGAAGTAATCACTGGTTCGGTTCAAGCAAATCCATTGATGACCGAATCGGTTACTATTGAGTTTGAGATGACTCCTCAACAAACCGAACTTGCAGTTTTACCGGATGTTATCGATGAGTTGTTTATCGATTTAAGAGTTCAGGGAGATGCAATAGGCGTTTACACTCCTGAAATAGAAGTGAAACTTATCATTGGATCGAGCGTAACAACACTGGAATCTGAGCAATCTGTGATTCCAACATCAAATGGAGAAACGGGCCACAGATGGGTGGATGAACCATTAAATCTTGAGCAAGGAAGGTTACTGTGGCCTGAAGATGTAGTCCGCGCACGCATTGTTTTCACTGTCGATCGCCCTTCGACTTGGGAGTTGCATCTTCGAGGAGCATCATTCATCGAACTTGACATCGCATGGTCTGAAAACGTGGCATCAAAGGATGTTGATGAACCTTCAAGTGCTTTACAACCACAATCAACATCGCTTGAAGATGTGCACTATGGGGCGCTGGTCGGTGATGATTCGGATTGCTGGTCTTTCAATGTTGAATCGAATGAAATCATGCGGATTCTGATCCAATGGGAGGATGTTCCACTAGAGTTGCAACAGAGCAATGGTGTGCATAGATTGAGAACTGCTGGGGGTCTACAGGTTGCAGCTCCTGAAATCATTACCAAAGCAGAAGGTGATGAGGTTTTGACCAATTATCGTTGGAGAGCACTCGATCCTGGAGATTATGTATTTTGTTTGAATGGTCAAAGCGATCGATTCCAACCTTACATTTGGAGCGGTGTTTACGCTGTAGAAAGTTCTGGCCCTACCGATGCTTCTGAATTTGAGGGAAAGGTCGAATATGAAGCACAGTTCTTCGATTTTTCAACTGGTGAAGATACAGAATTGGCTCCTCAAAGTGGAATCTTTCTTTTCCCAATCATTGGAATTCTCATCTTTTTTGGGGCTCAGTTCTATCGATCAGCAACCTCACAACGACTGCGAATATTTGTCTTTGTTCCGTCAATTGCTCTACTGTTCTTGAGTGGAGTCATCAGTCCTCTTTGGACCATGGCTAATGAAATACAATCCGATTCCGAATGGACACTGGACCAACTCTTGGAGGAGAGGGTGCAGCAATTGTGGGATGTATCAAGCCCTGCAACACCTGAAGCAACGATGATAAAGCACGTTGGTGCAACATTTGGAATTCTTGACGGTGAATCATTCAATCTCTGGTTAGAAATTGATTCCGCCTATCAGAGAGAGGATGGAAGATGGCAATTACAAATTGTTGGAATGGATGAAATACGGCTTGATCAACTGATTTTCAACCAAATTTCTGAAGCGAGAAGCGGTAGACTTGTTGACGGATTGGATGAACAAATCGTTCAATTTTCCATCATTTCTACGCGCGCTCTTCTTCTTGATTTGATGATGCTTGAGGCACTTCTCGTTGTCGATGAAAAACCAATGAATTCAATCTATCACATTGAAACTGCGATGATCGAAACATCATCGTTTGGATCCATATCCTCTCCTACATGGTCAACACGTCCTGCCGGAATCGATGATTCTTCTTGGAAGCGATTGCAAACATCCCTCTATCCAGAGAGGATTACAGTTACATTGTGCGACTGTGCACTTGATTTACTCGATCTACAAGTCGATTATTCCAATCAATTCGATGCAGAAGATGCCCCTGAATTTAGCGCTCTCAACGAATCGAACGGAATCATAACCCACTCTGGACCTGTAGCAATGATCACTTTACTGGTTTGTGCAGCGATTGTTTTCAACGAGGAAAACCGTAGAAGAAAGGCGAAAAAGTTAGCAGAATATTATGCTTCTAGCACTTCAATTTGGACTTCACTCTTCTGAAGAGGACGCCTTCTTTGCCTTCTTAGAAATGTTTTCAGCATCCTCATCACTGATTCCCAAAGCACTTTGGAATCGCTTCAAGTCAGCAAGTTCATCTTCTGTAATGATACCATCTTCCCACGCTTCTTCGTAGGCAGTGGTAAGGAATTCTTTGTAAGCGTCCGGATTGAGAAGTACATCTCGAATAAGACCATGATCAACGCTTCCACTCGATGACGATGAAGCGCTCAATTCCATCATTGCGGCAGAACGTCGCATTTCTTTAACGGCCATATCTTTCAAGCCGTGTCCAGACCATACAGCTCCTGCTGCCACTACTGCTGCTGCAAACCATCGCATAAGATCTGGATCGACTAATTCTCCGGGTGTAATCAGATGAAAGAGGCCAAGAACAGCCATCGCTGCACCACACATCACTTCGAACCAATCATTAAGGTCAGGTTCGTCTGAAAACACCGACAGGCGTTGTTCGATTAGGAGTTCGGTCTGGTCGTCCATAAACTTCGTAGAAAGTGGAAGGTCTTAGGCGTGTCGGCATCGAAGTTCAAGCGCATTCCTTTTCAGCCGTTGGCGTAACCTACGGTTATGGGCGAGGAGGAAAGGTCGATTCAGAACCTATCTCTTCCAGAGAAAGCCATAGGATTTTTTTCTAAGACATGGGGCATTACCCATCTTCATCCACCTCAATTTGAGTCTATGGAACCGTTGTTCAAAGAAAGCAATATATTGCTCGCGATACCAACTGCATCAGGCAAGTCACTTGTTGCTTACATAGCGATATTAAATCAACTTCTGAACCTCAACCCTGGTTCAAGAGCCGTATACATTGTTCCTCTCAAAGCTCTCGCTAGTGAGAAATTCGAAGAATTGAAAGAGATTGGAAGCCATCTTGGCCTCAAAATTGGACTCGGTATAGGCGATTCTACTTCTGAAGCAAAGAACATTGATGACTCTGATATTCTCATCTGTACCTCTGAAAAATTGGACTCGCTTATGCGTACCCGCTCAGAATTGATGAGCAACGTTTCCGTGGTTGTTGCGGATGAATTCCATCTTCTACACGATGCTTCTCGTGGCCCGACGCTTGAAATTAATCTGACGCGATTGCGGACCTTGCGTCCAAACGCACAATTGATCGCTCTCTCCGCCACCGTTGGAAATTGTGATATTCTTGCCCAATGGCTCGATGCGACTTTGGTTCAATCCGATTGGCGTCCAGTCGACCTCGAATACGCTACATTGCACGACCGTCATTTGGAACCTCGCAAAATTCAATCGTCTTCATTGGATTCCACCCAACAGAAACTTTCACCTCCACGCCATCTCGAGGGGCCATTAAGCCATCCTTCGTGGATAGTAGTTCAAGATACGATTGAGCAAGGAGGTCAAGTCTTGGTCTTTGTTGGCACTAGGAGAAGTGCCCAATCCGAAGCAAAGAAACTTTCGAAACGTGTCAAAAAGCGATTTGCGAAGGAACAACCAGAGCGTTTGATCGAACTTGAACAACTCGCAGAATCACTTGAAGGACGAAGCCAAACCAGTATGGGGGAACTTCTTGCTCATTGCGTACGTGGCGGTGTTGCCTTCCATCATGCGGGATTGACGCACAAGCAACGTCAAACGATCGAATCGGGTTTCAAGAACGGAACGATTCTTGCATTGTGTGCAACACCAACTCTTGCAGCTGGTGTCAATCTTCCAGCACGACGTGTTCTTGTCCGAGACATCAAGCGTTGGGGCGATGGGATGAGTCGACCACTTCCAGTTATGGAAGTTCATCAGATGCTTGGAAGGGCTGGAAGACCACGATATGACCCTATAGGAGAAGCATGGGTGTTGTGTAAAGGAACGGATGGATGGCAAGTTGCTGATGATGTTAGCGAACGCTACTTCTTTGGTCCAATTGAAGATATTTCATCTAAATTATCTGCTGAACCTGCTATGCGTATGCATCTATTGTCTTGTGTTGCCACAGGAGGTTTGCTTCATCGTGAAGCGATTGGTTCGTTCTTTGACGCCACCTTCCTAGGTACGACAATGCCGAACTCGCAACTTCAAGAACGACTCGATTCAATGCTTGATTGGTTGGTTGAAGAACGCTTTTTGCGGCGTTTAGGCGTTGATGAATCGTATGAATTACGCAGACAAGATCGTGCGATCGATGAAGATGAAACATGGGATGATGATATCCCCATTTGGGTCAATGTTGCTCAAGATTCTGGTGGTGTTTCTCTTCGAGAAGAACGGGTAAAAGTACCTCTCCCTTCCTCGCACAGCAAACCTTCTCTCGGTTTTGTTTCCGCTACTTCCTTGAACAATGTTGGTGGATGGAATGAAACTCTTGGCGAACCGCCGGCAATGAAATATGAGGCAACTCCGATGGGAGAGAGGGTTTCTCAATTATACCTCGACCCTCTGTCTGCATCGATTCTACGCACAGGCATGCGTCGTGCAGTTCGAAGAATGGTTCGACAAGATGGGGTTGTGAGTGAATTCAGCTTGACCCATCTCGCTTGCAGCACCCCTGATTTCGCATCGTTATGGGCCAAGACAGCCGATCTTACAATCGGTTCGGATTTACAACTCAAGGCAGCAGCTGTTGAAGATGAACTACTCTACGATATTCCATACGAGGAAAGACACCTCGGGCTTGTGAAATCAGCATGGTGTCTTGAACATTGGTTTGAAGAAGAAACCATGCGGGAAATTGAGAAGCAACTCGATGTCTCACCTGGCGATGTACATCACCGTGTTGATCTGATGGGTTGGCTATTGTATGCTGGTCGTGAAATTCTCATGACCGATGATGTCTTTGCGGATGAACATATGCCAATACTTGCTCAACTATCTTCCGATCTAGATACGCTCCGACAACGTGTTCGACATGGATGTAAACCCGATTTGTTGAAACTCGTGAAAATTCGCCACGTTGGCCGCCAGCGTGCTCGTTCTCTTGCCTCGATTGGAATTCGTACTCCGAAGGATGTTCTTGCAATGACTCGCAATGATCAGCAGAAGATTGCTTCATGGAGGGGTTGGGGTCCAAAACTTGTTAGCAACATCATAACTGAAGTCAAGAAGGTTGTTCAACGTGAAGATGGAAAGGCTCCGGTTAAGAAACGAAGTGATGATATGCCCCTCGACGGTGAAGATTGGGCGTAGACTTGATGAGCCATGATGAAGCAGGGCGTTGCAATGTGGGAGACGTTTCCTTGTTGGTCATGGGAAAGTTCAGAACCACTTGAATTGAAATCGTTCGTTCAGTCGTTTCAGAAAATTGTACCAAACCAGCGCTGGGTGTTTTGCCGCTCCGATGTTGCACAAACACCTCGCCAATTATGGACTGCAGCAACTGTAAGCAATAGAAACACAGATCGAGGAACGGCCCAAGCACGTTCTCTAGATGCTGAATTCCTCCGTGTCCTAGCAGGTACACACAATGTTTCAGAGGCTTTCAAACGTGCTGGCCTTCCAAACGGGGCAACATCAGGTTGGCTTCTTCATATTCCGGATCAAAACTCCACTACGGACACGCAAACCATGGATGAAAACGCGGGACAACTATTGACAAACCTTGGATTATCTCAAACATCTTCAACATTGGAAATCAACATTGCTGGTGCAAAAAATCTCGGTATTGCCCTCGATGATGGTATCGATTCAAACCGAATTGAAGCATCGCTTATTGGCCACATTTTACTTGCTGATGTAAGTAGTTCTCAATGAATTCAATCCTGATTTCCTTGCTTAACCCAATCGTAAAACGACTGCATAATTGGGCTCAATTGTTTCCCATACTCCGAAATTTCGTATTCGAATGTTTTTACCGAGTCATCAACTTTTGTCCGTTGAATCAATCCAAAATCGATGAGTTCTCCTAATCTTCGTGAAACGGTGGTTGATGATGCGTCAACTCGCTCTTTGATTTCTGAAAACCGAAGTGGTGCATTTTTTCGCTCAAGAATCATCAATATGTGCAACGATTTGGACTTAGTCAACTGCTCGAGAAGTGCATCGACCTTCCCGTAGAGTGGGTCGCAATTCTGATTCGATTCGTTGCTCACAACAATGCAAGGTTGAAGGATGTTCTTAATTCAAAGGTTACAGATATGTTACCAATAGTAATAGTATTGTTACAAAGAAAAAGTGAGTTGAGCAAAGACTTCAAACACCACCCTCTCCTTGGCGAAGCATGGTCATCCAATCACAACATGCACCCGACCACAGCCGCTCGACGAAGTATCTCGACCGAACTCGAATGAACAATGCCTTAGAGCAAGCAATGGACTTTGGTGCAACCTATGCAGAGATCCGATTAATGGCTGAGACGACATCCTCGGTACGTCTCAAAGACGGCCAATTGGAACATGCTATACCTGGTCAAGAGATTGGTGCAACACTACGGATTCTTGCAGATGGAGCTTGGGGTGTTCATTCAACAACAGACATCTCCAATATTCCTAATGAAATTGAATCGACTGTCAAACTTGCACGAGCAGTTGCTGCTCGACGACCAAGTGGTTCAAAACCAATACAACTTGCTGAAATCCCTGTCCTTCAAGATGAGATTCATTGGCGACCAAAGAAAGATGTTCGAAACACGGATCTTCAAACAAAACTGGACATGCTCCAAAGCATTCACTCATCTGCCAACGATGATGATCGCATTATCTCTGTTGCTTGTGGTTGGTCCGATGAACATCTCCACACTGAACTCCTCACCACAGAAGGCATGGACCGCACATGGTCCTTCCAGCGCTCTATGGTCAACGGCATGGTTACTGCCCGAGATGGCGGCGACCCAGTCTCCTATAGAATGAGGCATGGAGGAGAAGGTGGGCTAGAACTTATCGAAGCATGTGACCTTGGAGGTCTTGGCGAACATGCAAGAATTTCTGCACTTCGATTACTCAAGGCAGAACGTGCTCCAAGTGGAAAACTTCCACTCATTGCTGACCGTGATTTGACAGGCGTCTACATTCACGAAGCACTCGGCCACCCATGTGAGGCAGACCTTGTTGCTGCTGGAGATTCATGTCTTGATGGAAAGCTTGGCCAAAAAATAGGGAATGACATCGTGACTGTTGTTGACGATCCAAACATGCGTGGTGGTTATGGCGCCTATCCAATCGATGATGAAGGCCTCGACGTACGTGAAAAGACACTCATCAAGAACGGCATTCTCACAGACTATCTCAACCATCGAGAGACAGCCCATCACTTTGGTATCGAACCCAATGCTGGAGCCCGTGCACAAGATGGCCTGCACCACCCACTCGTTCGAATGTCAAACACCATGATCATGGGGGGTTCCTACACAGATATCGACGAACTTGCAGAAGACATCCAATATGGCGTCTATGCATGTGGTTCACGCGGTGGGCAAGTCGATACTGGCCGAGGTTCGTTCCAATTTGCTGCACAAGAAGCTTATCTAATTGAGAATGGAGAAATTACAACTCCTCTTCGAGACGTCAGTGTCAGTGGACTTACGCTACAAATTCTCAACGATGTTGATGGATTGACAAAGGATGCAAAACTTGCAAGCCCTGGTTTCTGTGGAAAGGGTCAAACCGTTCCTGTCGGTGACGGTGGCCCAATCATGCGTATTCGTGAAGCATTGGTGGGATGACCAATGATTCCTGATGATGCGATCGATCGCCTTCTCGAAGGTTGTCAAGTAATCGCGAAACAATGTGAAACACAAGGCATTCAAGAATGGGAAATCGTAGCATCGCAAGGATATGGACGCTCTCTCGATATTGAAGCAGGGCGAATTTCTCTAGCTTCAGGAGGAGGCGAGGGTGGCTTTGGTGTTCGAGTCTTACAAGATGGACGCTACGGTTATGCGCACCTCGTCGATCCAAGTGGAGCAGAGCATGCCGTTTCCGAAGCATCTTCGATTGCAAAAGCCAGCCCGAAAATCGAGGGTTTCACCTTACCTAATGCTACAAAGGCTGGAACTGTTAAAGGCATGAGCGATGATGCGATTCTGAGCCTATCTGCAGAAGATTTGTTGATGCAAGGTGATGATATCATTTCTGAGGTTGCATCATTGGATAAACGAGCAGTTGTCATCGGTGGAGGCGTGGGCATTGGTGCGGAAGCAAACGTCATGCTTTCCAGTGAAGGTGTTGAAGCATCAGGAATCACTACTTCGCATGGCCTTGGCGTCCAAGTTTCGATTGAAGAGAATGGCCAAATGACGAGTTCATGGGAAAGTTGTTCTTCACGACAACTCATGGAAGGTATTCCATCCTGCGTTCCAATGGCGGTCGAATGGGCACAGAAAACTCGTGATCCAATATCGGTTGAAACACAGCCAGTGGATACACCATTATTGATGACTCCTCAAGGAATCAGTTCTCTGTTTTCAAACATCATCCGTCCTTCGATTCTTGGAGAAAGAATGGTTCGAAAAGAATCATTTTGGTCTGAGAAAATGAACGAACTTGTTCTTGACTCACACCTCACTATGCTCGATAATCGCCGATTGGAAGGAGGATTCGCTTCATCCACCAGAGATGGAGAAGGAGTTCCAACTTCTTGCCATACCATCGTCGAAAATGGTGTTCTCAAGAAAATGATTTGGTCGACACGTGATGCTGCAAAGAATGTAGCAGAAGGACGAATCGATGCTGCTTCTACAACCGGTTCCGCGTCAAGAGGAAGTCATATGTCCCCCCCAACAACAGGTTGTGGAGATGTTCAACTACTATCTTCGATGAAATCACAGACTCGGGACGAACTGATCGAGACAATGGATAATGGATACATCGTTCATAGTGTGATGGGAGCACATACCGCAAATCCAACGAGCGGAGATTTCTCAGTAACAACTAGTACAATTCTCAAAGTAGAAAATGGGGAGATACAGGGGGCGTTGAAACAAGCTGGTGTTTCTGGTAATCTGTTCAAGGCGATCTCTACGGGAGTTCAACTTGGTATTCCTTCAACAGAGAATGGAGTCTCCAGTACTGGAAGTAACCATCTTTCAGACATCCTCTTCTCACAAGGAATGCGCATTAATCCAGCCTGAATTACAGAGGGTATTGTTTATCACCCCTCGTCATTCTTGATTGATTCCATGGAGGTCATGGGAGTGTATCGTCTTCACCAATCCGCACAAAAGCCCGTCGCCTGTTCTCCGCACAGGCTCAATCAAAACAACACGCCTGGCGGGGGTGAAATAAATGAGCGATGAGGATCGTTACAATGATCACATTGCCGCCGTACTGCAGGAATGTCCCGGCGTAGATCGTGAAGCTGTCAAATCTGCATTCCAAAAATACGAGGAAGAATTCTTCATCCCTCCACAGGATGCGATTCGTTCCATTGTCCGCAGATTCAAGAGTGAATCTGATGCGACTCCTGCAACAAAAAAGAGTTCGGGCCAATCCAACCGCCCAACCAAGAAAGTTAACCGCTTGTCTGAATTGAAAGCCGATGATCGTGATATCGAGATCGAGGTTGAAATCGTCTCGCACAATGTCCGTGAACAAATGATACGCGGTGAATCAAAATCCATTGCGTTTGGTCTTCTCGAAGACGATCCTTGGCAAGAAGGAAATGAGGAACGCACACGCTGGGAATACAAAGATTGGGGCAACAATAGCAACATCACACCCGGTTCAGTGGTTCGCATTGAAGGTGCATCTGTCAATGAGTACCAAGGACGCATGTCTTTGAACATTAACCAATCCTCTCGCATCGCAGTTCTTCGTGAAGGGACTCGCCCTGTCGTTGCACCGGGTGAGCCGATCGACATCTCTGCTCTTCCAAGCGATGGATACGTCTGTGTTGTTGGGCGCCTGATGTCCTCTCGAGCCGATCAAATTCACCGTCGTGATGGTAGCGGAAGCATCGATGTAGTCCGTGGCAGAATTGCAGACGAATCAGGCGCCATAGGATTCCTATCTTGGGAGCCATTTGATTATGAGTTAGGATCGCTCTTGAAGATCGATGGAGCGCAGGTCAAAACATTCAGAGACACGCCAGAATTAAATTTCGGTCGAACGACCAAGATCGAGCCATTCCACGACGCAAATTTTGCCAATACAGACACGCTCAAACAAGGGATGGCATCAACCATTAGCACATTGCGAGACGGTTCAAAAGATGTTGAGATCGTTGTCAGTATCACTTCATGGGAGAAAAGAACCTTCACAAAAGATGGTGAAGAACGGCATCTTTGGTCAGGGCAGATCGCAGATCCAACAGGACAGTGCAGAGTCAGTGCCTGGACCGATTTGCCAATCGATGATTCATCACTGCCAATGACCGTTCGTATCACAGATGCACGCGTACGTGCATGGCAAGGTATTCCAGACATCACCATCGATCGTGAAGAACAATTGACGATTCTGGAAGAAACTCCATGGGAGGGAGAACTGGACCTTGAGAACTTGAAGATTGAAGTCCCACTCGATGAGCTTGTATCCGGAGCAAGTAGGGTCGGTATCGCAACACGTGGAACAATTGTTTCCGTACGAGAAGATTCAGGGACGATAATGCGTTGTCCCGAATGTCGCCGGGTATTACGTGAAGGACAATGCTTTGAACACGGTGATGTCGAAGGAAACGAGGATGTCCGTCTTCGTTTGGTCATTGATGACAAGGCGGTTACATGTGCTCTTCTGGTGGCAAAAGATGCTGCATTAGAACTTCTTAAGACAGACCATGCTACAATGGTCGATGAAATTCAAGCTAACGGATCGATGGCATATGTCCAAAAAATTAGGGACTCGTTGCTCGGATGTGAACTAGATGTTACTGGACGAATAATCAACGACGGCCAAGGAGCGATGATTTTGTGTGATGGGGCAACATTCGTTGAATCAGATACCGGTTTGATAGCGACCGAACTACGTACACAATGGGGGTTGCAATGATGGCACAATCACGACAAATTCAACGACAACCTGCATGGATTATGCTCGCTTCTGAATTCGGTGAATCAACCCTAAACGAGAAGGGTTCAGGAGAATTTGATCCAACCTATGTCATTACAAAACTTGGTGCCAAGGTCAATCGTGTCGTTGTATCGGGCCTCGTTGAACGACTTGAACTACGTGAAACGAGCAATGGTTCACAGATGTACCAAGGGCAATTACGTGATCCCTCTGGACTGTATTACTTCTCGGTCGGGGAATATGCATCCGAATCAATGCGTGAATTCACTATCAAACTGCTCGATAAAGTCGATTCTGGAGAACCTATTCTTCTCAGTATGACTGCGAAAGCACGGTGGTATCAGACCGATGAAGGTGCTGTTTACACCTCGCTACGTCCCGAAGAGGCAGCTATTGTTTCTCGTGACCGGTATGCTTCATGGCTTGTTCGTGCATGTGCTGCAACCCTTGAACGACTTGATCAACATCAGAAATCATTGAATTGCGAACCGACAAAAGAAGCGATGCTCTCGGCAGGAATTCGTCCTGAAATGGTTGATGGACTTATGTCTGCTCAAACCCATTATGGCCAAATCGATACCGAAGGATATCGCCTTAATGTCATGCAAGCACTCGATATCGCTGAAGGAAAAATAGCTGCTGCTACGACTGCCCCCCCGGCCCTCAAACTCTCTGAGCCGTCTTCCGATGAAGATTCAGGCGATGCCGATGAAGATCTCCAAGGCGTGATTCTTGAGTGCATCAAAGCAATGGATAACGGAGAGGGTGTGGATTTCGAATCATTGGTGCGCAACCTTGCAGCACGTGGATTTACACGCGAACAATCGGAAGCAGAACTGGACAGCATGAGCGATGATGGCTTGTTACATGAACCTCGATTTGGTTGGTTCAAGATTGTTGCTTGAACGAATTGTTCCATTACATTCAAATCTTGCCCCCGCCCTCAAGCAATTAGGGGTCAATATGGCAGGCATGGATTTCTTCATTCGACCGGCAACTGGAACGGGGTCAGCAGATTGGGTTCGTATACCAAATGCGGACATTGATGTCAAAATTGCGCGACGATTAACAAGAACAATTATTCGCGGCGGAGAAGGCGATAATCTTCACGATGAAGGCGCTGAATCAACCATTTACACAGTACGCGGCATTTTGTCAGTTGATGATTACAAGAAGATTTTGAAGATGTTCCGTACTGGACAACCGTTCATTCACGACCCATTTGAAGAACGTGATGTCAAGGTCATTTTTGCAACCCTCGAATATGAGGGATCAACAGAGAAGTTTGTCTTCGAGCTCATTGAAGATGTCATTTGAGGTGGACAAGCATGAGAAAACTTGACGAAAAGCGTGAAGTTCTCTACGTTATTCGTGCAATGGACGTTCTCATGTCATCAGGAATTGGTTTGGAAGCAACCGTTCATAGTATTTCACAAGGTGGATACGGGATTATTTCAGAGGATTTCAATGATATGATGGCCAAGGTTCGCAAGGGTGGACGGCCTCTTGCAAAAGAAATCAAATCCCTCATGGGAAAGGTTGAGACTGAAGGTTATCGCCGCTTACTCAACATTATGCACATGAACATCACACAAAATACCGACATCATCGAGACACTCAAAAAGCAAGGATCTCGAATGGAAGAAGAACGTACTGAAGATGTGAAAAAATACATTGAAGATTTGAGTGGCGTTCCGGAATCACTTCTATCCATAGGTATGATCGGCCCAATTATTCTCGCAGTTCTCGGACTATTCCCACAATTGGTTGGAGACATGGGTTCATTCTTCAGCATGCCTGAACAATCAACTATCGATGTTGTCGTCAACATTGGCCTCTTCTTTACACTCTTTGCAATGATTATGATTGGTATCAAAACCCATACGAAGGATCCTGGATTGTGATATTATGCTATTCCGTTTCCTTGAATCCTTTAGCAATCAACCGATGATGCTGATGCTTGGCGTTCTTGGACTTGGTATGATTGGAGGCGGAATTCCACCAATCCGAGAACGTATTCGACGACGCAAAATCGAAAACGCACTCCCTTCATTCCTCGAAGGCTTGTCCGACGAAGTCGGAGCAGGACTTGGTATACAGGAAGCTATGCAACATCAAGCAAAAACAGCACCTGCTCCACTTGGTCCACTTCTTGAAGAAACTCTCAAAGAAAGCCACTCGAGTTCATTCGATGCTGCACTCTCAAGTTTTGCAACAAAAACACGTTCATCTCAGGTTCAAAGAGTGATGCATTTACTAGAAACTGCAATTGAACAAAATGCTCCACTGCAAGAGATATTGATGAATCTCTCGATGGACTATGAACGCCTTAACGATCTTATGAACAAGAGGGAGTCTGAACTTCAAGGACGAGGCATCCTCATCATCTTATTCGTCTGCATCGGTTTGCCGGGCTTGATTGGATTCCTTGTTGGACTCTTTACTCCAGCCTCATCAGGTTTCCAAATCGAAGGTTTCCTCTCAACATTCAGTTTATTCTTCGCAATTGCGAGTGCTGTTGGTGTTGCTGTCTCGGGACGTATGCTTGGCCGTATGCGGGACACGATGTGGTTTGTACCGGGTTGGATGGCAATGTCGATGTTTATTTTCTTGGGTGCTACCAAACTTATCGGAGGTTGAAACATGTCTGAACAAATTATTGAACAATATGGAAATGTAACCATTTACACTGAATCAAATCATCCTTCACCGATTTATCATGTCGAAGGTAACGTGGCTCCAAACCCACATGGCGATCTTGCTGTTTTATTCGAAGACGATAATCTGGAAGAAGTCATGTATAATGGTGGAACACAGTGCGTCAAAGTTGCGCATAGAAAGCACGGAATGTGCCGTACAAATGTTTGGATTAACGATGAAGCAGGTCTTCAAATCGCTAAAAATATTGCAGCATTTACCAATGTTCCACTCGGAGATGGGCCTGGAATGGTTCCCATCTTTGACGGACGTCTCCCTGATGGATCACGTGTTAACGGAACGATCCCACCTGTTTCACCAGATGGACCAACACTTACCATTCGTAAGTTTAAGGAGGATCCACTAACAATGATAGATTTGGTCAAATTCGGTACGGTCAATTCCCGTCTTGCAGCAATGATGTGGGTGTGGATTGAAGGACTTGACAGTCGGCCAGCAAACTTCGTTATTGCAGGAGGGACGGGTTCTGGTAAGACCACAACTCTCAACTGTCTCGGCATGTACATTCCTTGGGATCGTCGTCTCCTAACGGTTGAAGATACTGCTGAATTGCAAGTTTACCATGATCACTGGTTACGAATGGAAACAAGACGTGAGCGTCCTGATGGAACTCCTGAAGTCGATATGAACGATTGCCTAAAGTCAAGCCTACGTATGCGTCCTGATCGTATCATTGTGGGAGAAGTTCGCGGACCTGAGGCTGCAACATTACTGACTGCAATGAATACAGGCCACGATGGTTCCTTTGGTAGCCTTCACGCAAATACTGCTCAAGAAACTGTCACAAGAATGATCAATCCACCAATGAATGTTCCACCGATTATGCTCACGGGTCTTGATCTCATCATTATCCAAGCAAGACTTCACGTCAATGGAAAAACTGCCCGTAAGATTACAGAAGTGGCCGAGATTGCAGGTATGGAGGGATCCAAGCCTCGATTGAATACTATTTGGAAATACAATGCATCAACCGACCAAATCGAAGAAACTGGAATCCCTTCCAATCTCCGTGAAGTTATTTGTCGTGCTGCTGGCGTATCTCCAGACATCTTTGAGAAGCATGTCCATCAACGCCAACAAATTATCGAAGATTTGATCGCACGAGACATTACTGACATCCAATCAGTAACAACGGTCATTCAGAACTTCTATGCTCAGAATAATCACTGATCATCTTGCAATCTAAGACGTGACAATAGAGAATCGACTCGGTCGATTTGTCCTCTAACACCGCCAACACGGTCAGAAGCATCTGCAACAGATTCTGCAACCTGCATTTCAGGTTCTTCCTCTTCAGCTTCTTGAGGCTTGAATGTTGCAGCAAGTGCTTTGAGTTCTGCAACAATAGCATCTACCTGCTCATCACTTACAAGAATCCCTGGTGCTAGACGTGGAATTTGGCTTGGAGTCAAATATCCAAGTTCGGTTCCAACGATTCCAGCACAAGCTAATACTCGAGGACGTAATTCTGACGTATTGACAAGATATCCCTTTGATTCAAGGAATCGAATGATTAGACCCTGTTGTGCTTCTGAGAAATCTCCTTCGCTCGATTCAAGTACTGTTTCAACAAGCGATTCAAAGGAAGGTAAATTTCTCTCAAGACGTTCAATAGTCCTTCGTACTTCATCAGGAAGGTGGACTGCACCGTGGTAGAGAATTCGAAGCATACGATTTCTTCGAGCAGCTGAAGGATCTTGTAATTCCTCGGCCTCACTAATTTCAAGATGAAGATCAAACAAGGCATGCAAGCGTCCCGAAACGGCTGGACTTCTCAAATCTAAACCAAGACTTCTCGCTTCTTCCTCAAATTCCATACGCGCTTGTACTAGGTTCTCTCTACGTCCTGCAACAATTTCAGGAATTCTCTCACGCAATTGTGGCCGCATCTGTTCAAACAACCGGATGGCTTCTCGTTCGGACCATGACCCCGGTTTGCTCGATAGCGCATTTTTTTCCTGTTCTGAGCGATATGCAGTCTCCATGATAATTGTTCTAATCGCATCTTGAACCCTTGCCAATTCAACTGAAAATCCATGATTTGATAGGCTTGATATGAAGGAATTCATGTCATCCAAATCGGTTGTACTTCCGACCAAGAGATAATCTCTGGCTGCTGCTTCAACCTCTGCTCTGCGTGAAGATATTTCCAATAATGCAGCCTCTTCCTCAAGGGTTGGTTCTTCGGATGAAAGTTCTTGCAGCATTGGAGGAACTGGTTGCTCAACATCCATCACATGCGAAGTTAGGCTTTCTTCTATAGAAGATGCTACATCGGAAAGAGAAGTGTCGAGACCTTCCTCTTCCATTGTTTCAATCAATTCAGATTCTTCTTCGAACGTCCATCCTTCAGGGTGATCACTGACAAATGTCTCCACCTTTTTCTCAATAGATTGTGATTGGGAAGTTTGTTCCTCATCGGAGTCTTCTGGCATAGGTATCTCAACCGAGCCGCCGCCACGTTTGAGAGAACGCTTGATCGTTCCCCAGTTCTTATGTTGTGCGGAAAGGACTCCAGCGACACGTATCAAAAGTGTTTGGCGGTTACCCGAACGAGGTAGTTCCAATGCTTTACACAATGCATGTAATTCCTCTTTCGTCATTTTGTCAAGCTTTTCTTCTTTGAGTTGTTTGGGATCGTGATTCAGGTGTAGATAAAGGCGCTGGCGGCGTGTTCGCAGTGATCCCGTCTTCTTGATTCCAAAGACGCCAAGAAGACTTCCAAGATCGCTGTTCAAGATATTATTCAAGCCATCCAATGTCAAATCCCATTCGGGTAATATGAGGTCACGAATCAATTGGGCACGAAGATACTCAACAGATCCATTTTTCGCAAGCCCATAGGCTGATGCTATCTCTTTGAGGTCCTCAAGACGCGCCTGATAGAGTTCAGACAAGAGACTCGAACGATTACTCATCACTTCACCTATGCATCGTTGTTTCCTTACAGTATATGTGGTTTCGCCGTCCAATCAGCATCAATAAGCCGATTTCTGGTCCGAATTTTCAATGCGAGATAACCTCCATTTGGCTTGAATTAGGCTAAACCTTGAAACACGTTCGACATTCAGAACCCTATGGTGAATGAATGGCAACCGCTGAAAAAACCGCACGAAGCATGCTCAAAGAAGCCAATGAATTGGGCAATACGCTCCGTGAAATTGTCCGCCGAGATATAGCAGATGAAACTCGTAGATTCAACGATACCTTGAGTCAACGGATTCAACTTGCAAGTGAAGCAATTATTCAGGCGGTCAAAGCCAAGGAAGCTATTGCAGCGGGCGCATCTTCAATCAGCAGTAAATTGGAAAAGGCGCATCGTAAATATTCAAAGAATAACAATATCGAGGAGTTTCGTGAGATCCTAAGATCAACACTTACCGAAATTCAACTACTTCGCGAACAACACGAAACGGTTGCAAAATCATTGAGAGAAGCACAAACTCCGAGTCGTTCTGCAGTTGAAATTGTTGAACGTTTTGCAATAGAATTGCAGAAGGCTGCTGGCGGATGGGAAGCAACGGGGAGAGAAATCGATGAAATCATTGCAAATATGTGTGATCCGAATCCAGATGTTGCTCTCATCGAATTGGAAAAATATCTCACTGAAAATGGATTTGAAATAGTCTTGGTTGGTGAAAACCGAAGCGAAGAAGCCCTTGAGGAAGCCCGACGTCAACTCGGTTATTCTGATTCATCGGAATGAAGATGCATCATTGCAGGTCGTTCCTCATGGAACTCATCGGGCATATTCCACACTCTGCGATTTGTAGCCGCATGCTCAGATGTTAGCGTTGTCAACATACTGCCCCATTCTTGAAGTAGATTGATCATAGCAACACGATGCTTTTCGATTGGACCGATCTGCTCAGCACAAGCGCTAACTTTCCCATCAACACTCAGTGTCTCAATTCTCATTTCAACACGAGTACTAGAATCTCGTACCTTCTTTTCAGGATTAATCATTGCAGTCATGGTCCAATCATCATTATTCCTTTTCGCCTCACGTAGAATTGTACCTACTCCTCGTTGTTCAACATGAATTCCTGTTAATTCAACTAGATCGCTAGGTATACTCTCAAGCAGTGCAGATTCAATTCGATAAGCAAATTCTGCCGACGGATCGATAATATGCTCAATCTTATGCTTCGGAAAACCAATGCGTCCAACAAGAAGTGTAAAACCATTCAATGGAGGTGGGACGAAATGAGAACGTTCTGGAGATCCTTTGTGCAAGCCAAGTGTGTGTCGCCGAGTTTTACTCGAAAGCAGATTGTATTGCGAGCGTTTAACCACGTAACCATCGATGGTTCCTTCCGTCCTTAGTGCTTCGAGTTGTTCAATTTCCTCACGAGAATCAAATTCAGATTCACCTAGTTCAACCTCATCTTTCATCAAAAGATCCAAATCCTGACGTAAACGATGCATTTGCCGTTGTAAAAGTGGATGGTGACAAACGATTCGGGCGTTCTTAACCAGATACTCTGGCTTATCATCGCTTACCAGGACCCAAGTGGGTTCTCGGCGCGAGAGTAATCCCATGATGGCGATGTCATCATTTTGATGATCGATCCAGTTCTGAGGGCTCATGGCCACCAAATCACCAACACCATCTGCGAGTAGGGCGATTGCATCCTCAATGGCCGGGGTTTGACGTAAGACGGCATCAAACGTCTTACTGCGTTGCTCTAAGACTCTCTCGACTTGTTGTCGTACACCGTCACCGTGAGATGATGTCGAAAGGAACACTAAACGCTCACTGTCCATCTTCTCACCTCGGCTAAGGGGCCCTCAGCAGTCTATGGGCGTAGACCACTCATTAAGAAGGGAACCCCCGTAGACTGTACTGTGCAAGCAATTCCTGAAGCGCAACTTCTTCGCCTCGAAGGTCTTCGAGAGAAAGTCAACTTAGCGCTTGAGTCACTCATTCAGCGTGAAATTGACAACGGAGCTGGCGAAGTGGCTCAAATCTCAGGTGAGATTTTGTTGTCGGGTGGAAAAAGACTCCGGCCTTTGCTCGGAATATTCTGCTACGAAATTGCTGGGGGAAAGGATCTGGACGAAATCATGGATCTTGCCCTAGCCTCTGAATTGATTCACACGGCTACACTTATTCACGATGATATCAACGATGCTGCGAAACTTCGCAGAGGTGTAACAACATTACATGAGCGAATAGGTCAACCAAAAGCCATTATTGCAGGAGATTGGCTCTTTGTTCACGGTTATGGCCTAAGCGGCCGATACAGTAAAGAGTGCATCGATTTGATTCGAGATTCTTGTGCAAACATCGCCATCTCTGAGTTTAAACAACTTGATCATATTCTTGATTTGTCCACCTCTCCAGAAGATTATCTTCAGATCGTTAAAGGAAAAACAGCAGGTCCGTTTGCAGCCGCTTGTGAAAGTGCAGGTATAGTTGCAGGTGCGTCAACTGAACAGATACAAGCGCTTGGAAGATTCGGAATGGAACTAGGTATTGCGTTCCAACTCAAGGACGATCTTCTTGACCTTCATGGTGATGAACGAATGGGTAAACCGAGAGGAAAAGACGTTATCGAAGGGAAGATGACGTTGCCTTTGATTCATGCTCTAACCCTTCTTCATGGTGAACGACGACGTCATCTAGCCGATATCCTGAACAACTTCAACGACGGTCTTTGGGATGAATTGATGGGTTTGCTGGAAACCTCAGATTCCATTGCATACGCGGAATCATTGATGCTTACTCACCTTGAGCGAGCCATCCATGAACTGGATAAATTCCCAACATCGATGGCAAAATCCTTGCTCATGCAAGTTGCTGAAAATGTCCACAACCGATATTCTTGAGGTGAGGCGATGAAGACTGAGCACCGAGAGGTCATAATCGTCGGTGCAGGCCCTGCAGGAACGACATGTGCCCAGCGATTGGCTGAAGATGAAATCGATGTGTTAATTCTCGAACGAAGAGCAATCGTTGGCAATCCTGCTCAGTGTGGAGAATGCATTCCCAATTGGGGAGAAGTAGTTGCAACATTTCATGGCATTGATGACCATGAATGGTTGAAAGAATCTTTCGACTTTCCAGATCGAATTCAACTGCATCGACTCGACCACATGCGTGTGTTTCTACCGAGCGGAAAATCGTATAATTTTGAACTCGATGCCTTTGCAGGTCACCGATTACAATTCGATGGATATCTTGCCGAAAAGGCTGTTGAAGCCGGTGCTGAAATCCGGATGTCTGAACCGGTTACAAACATTAAGCGACGCTCAAAATCAAACTCGCTCCTTATCGTGACCGAAAAGGGACGTTATACGTGCGATCTATTGATTGATGCTAGTGGTTCTCTTGCCCATGTTGCAAGATGTCTTCATGGGAAAAACAAGGACTTCCGACCTGCTGACCAAGTACCAACCGCTTATGCTCAAGTTCGAGGTAACGTTCCTGAAACCTTCGATGTATTCCTTGGAAGTGTTGCACCAAAAGGTTACGCTTGGATTATTCCGAAAGGGCCCAACACCGCTAATGTAGGAGTGGGTGTTCGGGCAGGTGCCCTAAAAGGCTCAATTAAAGAACATCTTCAGAAGTTCTGTGATGATCTTGGCTTTGAAATTCTCTCCATTGGAGGTGGCTGGATTCCAATGGGAGGTCCAATCAAAACGATGGTTGACAAGAATGTCATTGCTGTTGGAGATGCTGCTGGATTGGTTATGCCATCTAATGGGGGAGGGATTTCCCAAGCGATGATATCAGGATGTTTTGCTGCGGAAGCATATCTTGAACACAAGCGTAATGGAAAGCCGCTAGAGGCATACCAAGAGCGTGTTAAATCATGCTTTGGTCGAGCCCTAAAGAATTCATTACGCTCTAAAAACATGGGATATCTTATGTTTCAAAACGATCTAATTACGGAAGTTCTTTTGAGAATACTTGGCCCAATTGGTGGTATCAAAAGGGCGATGGAATGTGACAAACCCCTTTGGGTTCTATAAGATGAGTTTGTTAGAAATTTTCATCGGTGTGTTCAAGTCTTAGCGATGTTAGCACATCACATGGCGACGATGGACAAGAATGACGAGGCGGTCAGCCCCGTTATCGCAACCGTCCTTCTTCTTGCCATTACGGTAATGTTGTCAGGGATGGTCTTCGTACTGATGCAAGGAGCCCTCAACACAGCGGAGAAAGCACCGCCTCAGATGACAGTTAGCGTGCGTTCCCTCGATAATGGATATCATGTTATTCGAATTACAAGCCTAGACCAAACACTCGACCCAGGACGGATTTCATTCAACCTCCAAGAACAGGGTAACGAATCAAACCCTTCGTTTACTGGATATGTCAATGATGCTGAGGTGTACTCGGTGATTGGATCAAACATATCATTCCATGATCGTGATGCAAGTTATTCGATTTCAGCAGGTGATTATTTCGTTATTCACTCTGAAGAAATTGGAGCTGACGAAGGGGTGTGGAGCTTCGCTCTGCTTGAGGAAACCATCCAGTACGTTCTCGTACGAGTGGAACTACCTCCTATGAATTCATGATCCAGATTGTGATTCAACCACCGATGTAAGACATTTCAACCTTGATTTTTGTTGTTTGATTGGTTCGTTCTTCGGAATATCTATCTGAACGTTTAATCCAAATCGACTGAATGGCCCTAGTGATATCTTCAGGCGACCCATCCATACGTAGAATTCCTCGCACATCATGGCCATGATTGGTGAATAGGCAGGTGTAGACGCTTCCATTAGCGGATAGTCTCGCTCGTGAACAATTACCGCAAAATGGATTTGTAATCGATTCAATAAATCCAACTTTCCAGCCATCTGGAGTTGTATACACCTTTGCAACATCGCTTGTATGAAGTGGCTTATTTGACTCAAGTGGACCTAATTCTTGTTCAAGAAGTGAACGCATTGCTTTCGCAGATACGACATGGTCAAGATTCCAATCGTTTGTTGAACCTACATCCATGTATTCGATAAATCGAACTGGGATCTTACGAGGGCCGAATTCATTGACCATAGCAAGGATTTGGTTATCGTTAACATCCTTCTTTACTACAGTATTGACTTTTATTGGAAGACCAATCTTTTCAACTGCATCGATCGCTTCCAAAACAATCGATGGGCTTGCATCGGTATCGCCCATACTCTGGTAGATGTTTTCATCTAGAGCATCAAGAGAGATGGTTACCCTACTAAGACCAGCGTCATGCAGTTTCTTCAACTGCTTTTTGAGTAACAGCCCATTGCTCGTAATCGCAATATCGAGATCGCTAGAACACTCTCGTAACTGGCGAACCAATTCATGCAGATCTCGACGAAGGAGAGGTTCTCCTCCAGTTAATCTGACCTTGCGAAGTCCGTGTGGAATTAAAGCTTGAACCACACGAGCAATCTCTTCGAATCGCAAAATGTCCTCTTTTGGAAGGAATTCATGATCTTCATCAAAATGTTCCCGCGGCATACAGTAACGACATCGCATATTGCATCGATCGGTTACTGAAATCCGCAAGTCCAAGAGAGGGCGATGCAGAACGTCCTCAATGACCATGATTTTTCCAATCGGCTTTGTATTGTGAATGTTTGCAAGGCTTCATCTGATATGGTTCTCTGGAAAGGACATGGGCAAAGGTTGGGTCAAAAGATGGGGGGCCCGAGGAAAAGGGCACCGTCCAAGCCATATTCCTGCTCTAGAAATAGAGCCGACGACCCTTAGAGATTCGTCTTGGAATCTACCTCCCTCGAAGAGCCATTTAATACGCATGTTACTTCTTTGCTCGCTTAGTAAGAATAAACATACATTGGTTGGATTCAAACGAATGGGTGAAGATGCAGATAGTATGTTACGTTGCTTATCCCAACTTGGAGTTGAATTTTCACCTACAGAGGATGGCATCGAAATATCAGGAAAAGGCATGGAAGGATTCAATCGTTCTCCGAGCGTCCTTCATGCAGGTAATTCTGGAACTGCACTAAGATTCCTAATTGGATTGGCCTCTAGATTTAATTTCGTTAGCATGGTCGATGGTGATGCTAGTTTGAGAAATCGAAATCACTCAGATTTGTTGAACGCAATATCGCCTCTCGATGTGAAATTATCCTATGGTATTGAACAAGAACGCCTGCCAATACTCGTCCATGGCCCATGGAATGGAAGTGAAATGAATATTGATGTTAGGCGTTCTTCACAGCCCTATTCCAGTTTGCTTCTAGCATCATCCGGTTTGGAATCCGATTGCGTCATTAGCGCTGAAGGAGACGCAGTTAGTCGTCGACATGCAGCATTGACGGTGGAATTGATGCAAGAAAGTGGTGCAATATTGGAGATTGATGAACAAAAAACAACCATCTCCCCGTGGACCTCGAATCCACCTAAGGAATGGAAGGTTCCTTCAGATGGATCGATGATGGCCTTTCCAATCTTAGCTTGTATAATAAAAAAACAATCAATACGAATTCAAAATCCCGTTCGACCAAAGGACGCATTAGGACATGAGATACTAATTGATTATCTTGAAGAAATTGGAATCGAAATGCAAGATGAAACGCTCACTTACGTGGGAGGAAGTCGATTCGTGGACATTGATCTTCGTGATGCAAACGATCTCCTACCTCCATTGGCGGCAGTTTTTGCACTTTCTGGAGGTGGGCGGTTGCGTGGAGCTTCACACGCAAAACACAAGGAAAGCAATCGCATAGAATCAACAGCCGAGCTTCTCAATTCGTTTGGTTTAACATGCACAATCGAAGATGATGGTCTTTCTATAGAAGGAGGTCAGATTCTCAATAAACCCACCAAACTTGTAGATACATATGGCGATCATCGAATTCAGATGACCGCTGTTCTCCTCGCCTCAGAGACTGGAGGAACCATTGAAGGTCCGAGATTGCATCAAATTGCAGATTCTGAGTTCTTGGAACGATTCTCATCCATGCCGTCCGAAGTGCTTGTCAAGGGAATCCAGCGATAGACGTAATGCTGTAGGACGGCCATGAACACATGCCCAAGGGTTGGGTACATTTCTCATATCCTCAAGCAATCGCCGCATTTGGGCAATGGTTAGTGTATCATTAGCCTTGACCGCACCACGACATGCATTGAGGAAGGAGAGGTGGTCTTTACGGCGCTCAATGGTTTCAAGCGGAGCACCATCTTCAGACATGTCCTGCAATAGATCAAGAAGGAATGGCTCTACCTCATCACCATCCAATAATCTAGGGGCCTGTAAAACATCCCATTGTCCATCATCTTGCTTTTCAAGAATAAAGCCCAATTCTTGGAACCGTTGTAAAAATGATTCGAGTCGTGCCTGTTGAGCGAGTGTAAGTTCAATTCTTGAAGGAATCAAGCGTGGTTGGGGAGTCCAGAGACTCTCATCGTTACGCAAACGCTCGTACCGAATTCTTTCATGTAGAGCATGTTGATCGATCAATAGCAACTCTTCACCAGCTTGTGCCAAGATGTAAGAATCTGCAAATTGTGATAATGGCTCCATTACTGGAAGATCATTTTCAACAATAGTGAGTGGTGATTCATCTGTTGGTGAAACGCTTCCTCCGCATCCAGCATGACGATGGAGATCCCTTTCTTGATGCGAAAGCGCAGGAGCAATAGGTGATGTCGATAATCCAGGAAGTGATTTTTGCGCAGCCGCTGCAAACGACTGAGGGCGAGGCTTTTCCGAACTTTCAACGCTCTCTTCTGCCACCTGTCCAATAAGATTGAGTTGTGTCCCTGCTGCTAGAGCCCAAGGCGGGGCTGATGTCGGTTTCGAATCTTGCTCTTGTTCAGGAACCAACAACTCCTGAATAGATTGATTCTGTTCGGATTGAGCCAAGCCCTCCAATTCCTGAAGTTCTCCACTTGAATCAGGTTGTGTAGGAGAAGTGGCTAGTGTGTGAGCAATAGCTCGTTCGAGGCGTTCCAAAACCCGCCATGAATGACGTAGACGCACCTCCCGCTTTGTTGGATGAACATTGACATCAACTTCGTTTGCAGGTACATGAAGATGAAGTACTGTAACGGGATGACGTCCTTGCATCAATCGTGTGCGATAACCTCGACGTATCGCTTGATGAAATGGTGTTGAAGCAACGGGTCGATCGTTGACAAAAATGTGAATTTCATCGCCTTTACCACGTGAAATATCAGGAGCGCTGATGTATCCTGTCCAAGATTCATCGCCTGGAACATCGGAATCATGTGCTGGTGGAACAAGAGGAAGAAGATTGGATGACTGACCACCAAGAACATCGTAGAGGCGGTCCTCAATAGAACTGCTCGAAGGCAAATTCAGTGTCGAACGACCATCGATTGTGCATCGAAAGGCAACATTGGGATTAGCGATTGCATGAGCAACAACAACTTCGACAATTCGGGCATGCTCAGTTGCAGGACGACGTTGGAAACCAAGTCGGACTGGTGTGTTCTGAAATAAATGCTCGACTGTTACAACAGTACCATTAGCCATTCCAATCGGTTCAACGGATTGTTTGACACCATCCTCCATGCAAATACTACGTCCCTCTTGGCCATCTGGTCGAGAGGCAACCGTTAGTTTTGATACAATACCTATGCTTGCTAGTGCTTCACCACGGAATCCAAGCGTATGTATTTCGTTGAGGTCTTCTGGTTGACTTAATTTCGAGGTCGCATGTCGAGATAGGGCGAGTTGGAGGTCGTTCTCGTGTATTCCACTACCGTTATCCTCGATACGGATGAGATCAAAACCACCTTTCTCAATCTCAACGTGGATGGAAGTTGAATGAGCATCAAGGGAATTTTCAAGCAATTCCTTAACGACTTGTGCAGGACGTTCAACAACTTCACCAGCAGCAATATGACCGATGGTGAAATCGTCTAGTTGCTGGATTCTGTTCGGTTCACTCAATTTACTCGCCCTCCAATCTATTTTGTAAACGTTCAATCAATGCAAAGGCATCTCTAGGTGAGAGGTCATCGAGATTAAGGTTGGATAACGCTGATAGAACTTCTTGTTGTGTTTCAGTTACTGATGGCCCCTTCGATTCATTGCTTTGCATTGCTGCTGCTGCAAAGTATCCAAGAAGCGAAGACTGCCCTTGTTCACGAGTTCCAGGGGCTCCATCTCGTCCAGCCTTAGCTCCTTGTGCTTGCTGCTCAAGGAAAGCAAGTAGGTCGGTAGCGCGTTCAACCACATTACGAGGCAATCCAGCCAAAGCCGCGACTTGAACCCCATACGAATCATCACATGGTCCATCTGCAACCGTATGCAAGAAGCGTAATTCTCCATCACTTTGTGCAACTTGAACATGTACATTGGCTAGTCCATTGACCTCTGATTCAAGTCCTACAAGTTGGTGATAATGCGTAGCAAAGAGGCTCCTTGCTCCAATTCTATTGCATACATCTTCGGTAACCGCCCAAGCGATGGATAGACCATCGAAGGTAGAAGTACCTCGACCTATTTCATCAAGAAGAAGTAGTGAATTTGGTGTTGCACGTCGTAAAATATGTGCAACTTCAATCATTTCCATCATAAAGGTAGAACGACCTCGCCTAAGATCATCACTCGCTCCAACACGGGTGAAAATTCGATCGATTAATCCCAAACGAGCCTTCTCTGCTGGAACAAAACATCCCGCTTGGGCGAGAATACTTACCAATGCTACTGTTCGAAGATAGGTTGACTTACCACCCATATTTGGTCCAGTGATAAGTAAGAAGCGTCGCTTCTCGTCCATAACAACATCGTTGGGTACGAAACCCTGTTGAACTTCCAAAACAGGATGTCTTGCTTGACTCAACACCATTTTCCGACCCTCGGTCAAGACCGGTTTCACCCAGGACCGTTGTCGAGAGGTTGATGCAAAACACTGCAATACATCGATCGCTGCAACCTTTGAAGCGATTTGAGCAAGTTGATTAGCATGCTTCCTAACACGGTCACGAAGTGAACAGAACAATGCATATTCGATATTTTTCGATTTACTCTCTGCTGTTAGAAGAAGATCGTCTTGTTCTCTGAGCTCATCCGTAACATACCTGTTTCCATTGGTCATCTGTTGTTTTCTCGTCCATTCATCAGGAACCTTGTCCGCATGTGTTGAAGTCACTTCAATAAACCAACCAATTTGACGATTCATTCGAACTTTCAAACTAGGGATCTTAAGTTCATCTCGCAAGGTAGTTTCAAGATTGGAAAACCAGCCATGACCTTGATTTGAAGCATTTCGATAGGTATCCAGTTCCTCGTCAATGCCTGTTCGAATCAAACCTCCATCCCTTAGCCCTAGAGGTGCTTCATCGACTAGAGTTCGATGAATATCTTCAGCAACATCGACCAACGAGTCAAGGTTTTCGACAAGATGAATCAAAAGTCCATCCTCTGTTTCACTACAAAGACGTTGTATGGCGGGCAATCTCTCGATCGCATTTGCTGTTGCAAGCAGATCCCGTGCATTTGATCGATTATACTTCAGTTGAGTTGAAAGTCGTTCAAGGTCCAACATACCTTTGAGGCTCTCACGGATATGGTCCAATCTTTTTGAGGAACGCATCAAGGCTCCAACCGAAGCATGTCGTGCTTGCATAGCATCAACATCCGATAAAGGCCTTAACAACCATGATTTCAGACATCTTCGGCCCATCGCAGTTCTACATTTATTCATGGCCCAAAGCAGAGAACCTTCGTATTCACCCGCTAATGTTTGTGTGATTTCCAGATTACGCAATGTGGTTTGATCAAGCACCATGCCTTCAGTGTTATCTTGGATTTCAACATCTCGAATCGCAATATCATCATGACGATGCACTGATGCCAGATAGTCAGCAGCAAGAGCAGTTGCTTGAAGCGCTTCAGGAGATTGGCCAAGATCAATATGGCCCAAATCGTTTACTTCCAACATCGATTTTAGTCGCTGATGAGCTCTTTTCGGCTGTACTGAATGTTGACTGACGAGAACCGAATCGAGCATGCTCAGAAGATTTAGGAATTCGCTACGCTCAGCATCCTGAGGAGTCAGTACTAATTCACTAGGATTCCATCGCATGATTTCATCATAAACCGAAGCCCATTTTCCCTCACCTTGGAAACCAACCGCCCAAGCCTGACCTGTTGATGCATCAATCATCGAAATAGCAGCAGTTTCGTCTTCAATTAATAGACTGCAAAGCAATGCGGATGCATCAGATCCAATCAGCGATTCCTCGTACAAAGAACCAGGTGTGTAAATCCGGGTAACGATACGTTCGAGAAGTTTTGCACCTTCTCGTAATTCTTCTTCTTGTTCAGCAACTGTAACCTTGTACCCAGCTCTTAGCATGAGTCGTAAATTCTCTTCAAGTTGGTGCCATGGGAAACCTGCCATTGGAATTGGTTGTTCAGCCTTTTTATCGCGTGATGTTAATGCGAGACCGAGGACATTTGAACCAATTTCCGCATCATCATGAAATAGTTCGTAAAAGTCACCCATTCGGAAAAAGAGAATAGTTTCAGGATTGGCTTCTTTGAGCTCATGGAATTGGTCCATCATGCTCCTTTTTGCCATTGAAACCCCTACCAAGCAGTATGCAGGATTGTGCCTGATGACGAGAGGTGATTAAGGTTCGGAAAAGTCGGTGTCTTACGCTCTCTTGGTGTGCATTGCTTTCTCAAACATCAGGTATCCTTGTGTAGATATCATGATAACTCCGACAATAATGAAAGAAAAGTTCAGGAAACCTCTTCCTGAAGAAAGCGAACCTTCGATAGTCAAATCAAGAGAGAGACGGTCTGCTTCTCCTTGAGAATCAAATCCGTGGATGTAAAGAGAATCTCCTTCGATAGAGCCTGCTGTTGGTTGTAATGGAAGAGGATATGCGAGATTTTTGGAACTGGTTTCTCCAGTATCGAGGTCAACACGTAAAATGGATTCACTGCCTCGCTGACCAAACAACCAAGATCGATCATGCTCCGCTTCGTAAACCATCGAAGTCGAAGTATACCAGAAGACTTGTGCCGAATTTACTGAAACGATGTAAAATTCTTGATTTGTAGCAGCAACAGCACCTCCATCAACTGTTCTACTGAGAGAATGGATCTCACTTCCATTACCCATCATTTGTCGAACTACCTGCGGCGCTGTTGACATATCACCATCCCAATAGACATGTGCTAAAACAATTTGAGAGGAAGGGGATGCGGGGCTTTGAGATGGAGAGGATTGTACGGTATATGTGCCGACTGCTAGGAACGTTGAATCCATCATATAGACCACGTCGTCCCAGATAACCGAATCTTGGATAGGGGAACTAACCGTAACAATGGTTTGGCCATTCCATCCACGGAATCCAGAACCTCCATCTTCAGAGGTGATGAGCAATCTGTTTTTGAGCATTGAAGAGGTGTCGACTGCCAAACCATTGATTCCAAATTCTGAACCATATGTGTCATCCAATATTTTCTCAGAAATTGCCCCTTCAACATATGTTGAAACGGTGTTCAGAGAAGTTGAGAACGTTACAACACCTTCCTCATCACCTGAAAACAATGTGATGTTTTCAATCGCTGGATCATTGGGTTGCAGTATATCGTCAACGTCATCCGGATCCATTTGTTGATACATCTTGAGGCCCGCTTGTGTTTTCACGATAGCACTGTGGGCTTCACCCCACGAAGCATCTTGATGATAATCAATTTCAAGCAAGAATTCTCCTTCTTCAAATACCAATTCATCGGTTGGATCGGTACCAAGCATCATACCTTCGAGAGAACTTGTCCCGCCAATTAGAAAACCACCGATGATAATGAATACGAAGAACAAGCCGATTGCTAGCCATTGGTGCTCCGATTCTTCCTCGAGCAACTTCCTCCAGCCACTCACCATGGCCGTTGGTAGAGTTGAATGATTAAGTTCCTTCCCATTAAATTCTTGAGAACTTGGCTATCATTCACACAGCGGTAACGCATCGGAGGGATGATAAAGGGTGCATTAGTCGGAAGGATGCTTGGAGGACTCAATATGGCACGTAAGCCCGCATCCATGTATCGCCGTCTCAAGGGACCAGCCTACACTCGACGCAAGTATATCGGTGGTGTTCCGAACAACCGTATCCTTGCTTTCCACTCTGGAAATCGCCGTGCTGCGGAAACGGGCGGATTCCCTGTCGTTCTCGAGCTTCTGGCTGACAACGATTGCCAAATCCGACACACCGCTCTTGAAGCAGCCCGTGTTATCTCCAATTCCACTATCCGTGCCGCTGCTGGTATGCAAGGATATGCGCTCCGCGTCCACACCTACCCTCACCATGTTCTCCGTGAAAACAAGCAAGCCACAGGTGCCGGTGCTGACCGTGTATCCCAAGGAATGCGTTGCGCATTCGGAAAGAATGTCGGAACTGCTGCCCGTGTCCGTAGAGGACAAAGAGTCATCTCAATCCACTGTAATGCAGAGAACTACTTGACTGCCAAGGATGCACTACGCAAGGCAGGAATGAAATTCCCAACGCCAACAACCACTCGTGTTGTTCGTGGTAAAGAACACCTCAAGGGACTTGTTTGAACAACTCTCTCTTTACCATCTAATGATGGTACAGTTATGCGAATGCTCATTGATGATGAAGTTCTGGAAGGAATGAGGTGATAAGATGCGAGTTGCAGTTCTGAAGGAAGACAATTGTCAACCAAAGAAGTGCAATGATGAGTGCTTCCACTATTGCCCTCCAGTAAGAAATGGTCAAGAATGTATCATCATGGATGACAAGACCGGGAAACCTCACATCTCAGAATCGTTGTGCATTGGATGCGGAATTTGCATCAACAAATGCCCTCATGATGCATTGATCATAGAACAGTTACCCAGTGAACTCGAAACCGATATGATTCATCGTTACAGTTTGAATGGTTTCAGGCTTTTCCGCCTTCCAACGCCTACTAAGGAGTCCGTAGTTGGGATTCTAGGGCCAAATGGAATGGGGAAATCAACTGCATTCAATGCGCTTGCTGGTCGAATAACACCGAATCTAGGAGATTGGTTGAATCAAGAACCAGATTGGAACGATGTTATCGATTCTTTACCAAAAGGTGAACTTCGAGATTTCTTCATCTCAGTTCGCGATGGTGGAATCAAAGTAGCACTAAAGCCTCAGAATGTTGATCGTCTCCCAAAGCGAGTTCAAGGAACGGTTGAAAATCTTCTTCGCAAAGTTGACGAACGCAAGATGTTTGATGAAATGACCGAAGCATTGGGAATCTCTCATCTCCTAGAACGAACTGTTCAGCAACTTTCGGGCGGTGAACTGCAACGGATGGCGATATGCGCCACCATCCTACGTGAAGCAGACGTCTACTTCTTCGATGAACCATCCTCTTATCTTGATATCCATGAGCGTATGCGAATTGTTCGAATCGTTCAGGAATTGGCTGAAACAAAGCGTGTCATTGTCATTGAACACGACCTCGCTGTATTGGACGTCCTCGCTGATTTGGTTCACATCGTCTATGGAAAGAAAGGAGCATTCGGTATATTCACTCCTGCTCGATCAACAAGAACCGCCATCAACGCCTATCTTGACGGTTTCCTCGTCGAGGAAAACGTTCGAATTCGTGACAAACCAATTCGCTTCCTCAAACATCATGAACGAAACTCAGAGAAAGGTAGCGTAGTTGTACAATGGGGCGATGTTGGCAAGAAGTTAGGAGACTTCGAATTGTCCACTGGAGAAGGTTCTGTTCACCGCTCAGAAGTCGTTGGAGTTGTAGGTCCGAACGGAACTGGAAAAACGACGATGATCAAAATTCTAGCGGGCGAACATGAGTATGATAATGGCTGGGTAACCAACGAAGCAAAGATTTCCTACAAACCACAACATATCGATGTTGATATGGACTGTACGGTACAGATGTGGCTTGATAGCGAACTCGGTATGCGCTGGCGAAGCGGTGAATTCAACGTCAACGTTATCCGCGCCTTAGGAGTCGATGAATTGCTTCCAAAACGTGTCAAAAAATTGTCTGGAGGAGAACGGCAAGCAGTATCTATCGCGGTTTGTCTTGGCCGAGAAGCTGATCTCTATCTTCTCGATGAGCCATCTGCGCATCTTGATGCAAATGCGAGAATGGAAGCAGCCAAAGCAATTCGAAGAACGATGGAAGCCAATGAAAAGTCGGCCTTTGTGATTGACCACGACGTATACTTCATCGATATTGTAAGCGACTCATTACTTGTCTTTGAAGGACAAGGAGGGGTTCGAGGCAAGGCTATGGGCCCCTATTCACTACGGGATGGAATGAATCGTTTCCTCAATGACGTTAACGTCACATTCCGTCGTGACCACGATTCAAAACGTCCACGAATTAACAAAGCTAAGAGTCGAAAGGATCGTGAACAACGTGAAATTGGTGACTTTTACTCCTTCAATAACAAGTAGAACGTCACGACTTCTAAAGACCACCACCATGAGGAGACAATATGCCTGTCGGCGTTCCACCAAAAGGAGGACCTCTTGGTCGGAGCCGTTCACGGCTCTCAGCCTCAGGATTGACAACATATCTTCGATGTCCTAGGCAATGGTATCTGACCCGTAAGGTCGGTCTATCATCACCTTCATCCATCGGCCAAGTAACCGGAATTGTCATCGAGGACGCACTCTGCCGAGTTATGATGCATCGCCCTGGACCAATGGAATCATTGGATTCACTTCGCACATGGGCCTATGAGTTATCCCAACATGAGGCTCAAACTGCATGGGAAGAAGGAGAAGAGGTTTGGAACAGACGACTATGGAAGCGTGATGATTCGGATTGGTCAACCGTTGAAGTTGATGATTACTGTCAAAAAATTCGCAACGGAGTAGATCTATTCCTTGAGGAGGTCGAAGCTTGTTTCAATGAAAATGGAGGACCTTACGTCGATGCATATCGTAGCGGTACAATTCCTTTCAAAGTTCCATCACCTGCTTGGGGAGAAGTTCCTCAATTTCCAGTTCCAGAAAAAGTCCGCTCATTACAAGCAAGAGATTGGTCGGTCGATCATCCATTTATTTGGCAGTCTAAAGGAGAAAACATCCATTGGAATGAAGCATGGGAAATTGCACGACCATGGTTCAAAGATCCTCGAGTTCACCAACCTCAACGCATGTTTCACCCAGATGGCTGGGCCGCTGGCGAATTAGACTTGGTCGTTAGATGGGACGGGAACATTCGACTTGTTGACATCAAATCGGGGCATTCAGGTTCATCTTTTTCAGAAAGCCTCCAACACCAATTACGATTTTATGCTTGGCTATGGTCAAGAACAAATGAGGAAGGAACTGTTCAAAAAATGGAGGGTTGGTATCTCTCAAGCAAGGAGAGAATCGATTACATTGCTCCAAGTGAAAAGGAACTTACATCCATGGATGAGGAATTCTTTCGAATCAATCAAGAGATGAGAGAGATGGGCGAAGGGGCCTCGATGATCCCTGCAAACCCCTCTCAAAACAATGCAGACCATCTTCACGCTTGTTCTGGAGAAGCTGCTGGTTGTGGATGGTGTAGTGTCTCAACTGAGAATCTTGAAACTGCAGGACCAATGAATGATGCGACTCGTCAAACAATGATGCAAGGAGTTGAAATTCAATCTCCCTGTATGCCGTTTTCGAACATACCATCACGTGTGGATGTTGCAGGGGACCTAATCGCACAGTGGGGGCCAATGCCTAACCATTTCAACGAACCTGTTCTTGGTGCAATGTTGAAGGCGGGCGAGGCAACCATTGCGATCGAAGAAGCTGAACCAGGATCCTTTTCTCATCTGCACGAATCAGAAGAAACTAAGGTTGTCATCAAAAATGCTTTACCTGGAGTTTGGAGAGACCAACCACGACTATATGTTGATGCGGAATCAACAATTGTACCACAATCACAGATAGATATCCCGAGCACGCGTATTGGTTTGCTAAGGACGAGAGCCAATGTAGAAGGTATCGTCCTATCGATACGACAACAAAGCGGTAAACGCCTTGATGAACGTCCATGGTCAATGCTGGCTTTTCACCTCTGGGACGGTAGCCACGTAGTAGAAGTGGTGGCTTTTGGATCTGCAATTAGCGAACGCATCTTGAACTTACAACCAGGTGAAAAAATTCGTTTAATCGGTGCCGAATTAGGATGGCGGGCTGGATTGGTTCAACTGCGAATCGATGTTCGGAAAACAAGAATCGAATTACCTAGCCCTTCCTTCGCATCCAAGAGTATTTGAGGGGTCGGCGCCAGTGGTTTTTCTATGCCTGTACGATTACCAGATCCGGAACGAGATTTTATCGGCCAATACAACCGTTTATCCGCAAGTCAGGTCAATACTTGGAAGGCTTGTCCGCGCCTATGGTACTACGAAAAAGTACGACGTTTTGTCATGCCACAGATTCCTATTCTGTTCGTAGGTCGAGCCGTTGAAGAAGCGATTTGTAAAACACTCAAAGAAACACCAACACTCATCGTTTCAACTGCTCCTGAAGACATATATGCGCCAACTCCACTCGATGACGATGGTAGACCTGATCGAGATTTTGCCCAGAAATGGCCTGCTGAACAATTGCTCACACTCCCTGAGTCGAAATGGCCTAACGACAAAAACTCATTACTGGAATGGGCAAATCGTCGCGTTATCTCACATCTTACAGCAAGTCTTGAAACTATGCGAATCGAATGGGCAAAACATGACAGAAAGGCCGGGGACTGGGAGTTAGATGTCGATATTGAGCGATGTGAAAGGATGGCAAAGAATGGTATTCGAATGCATATGGATGAAGTGAATGCATGTTTTGAATCCATCAGTAAGGAAGAATTCGAGGCTTGGCGAGCAGGGGGGCGGCATCACTGGCCTGCACCGGATGGGCGCGGTTATTCACTCGATGGGCATCCACTTGCTCAAAAAGGTCCAATCACGCTGATTGAAGCATGGGAGATTGCTAGACCGTGGTTTGTAGATCCTGATGCAAAACCATTCATGATGAATGCAGTTCATCCAGAACATTGGTTCCAGGGTGAATACGATCTCGTCTATCGCTGGGGAGGGCAGAACAAAATTGTCGATATCAAATCCTCTCTTGGTAACTCAGATCGTTCCGGTGATTATGTGGAACAATTGCGAATGTATGCCTATCTTTGGTGGAGTACTCACGACAAAGAACTCGTGGATTCTCTCGAAATTTGGTACTTAGCGGCTGATTCCATTAAAATTGTTCAAGTTCCTTCGGCAGAGGAACTAGAATCGATTGGTGATGAATTGCAATCGCTTTGGTCTGAATTGCGAGAAGAAACTCCGAGCATTGAGGGATGCCCTCCCAATCCTGCTCCAATGCGCTCGTTTGGACCAGGGGGTGTACCATCCGATGAAACTCCTGAGAAGAGTCGATGTGGGCGTTGTGATTGGTCACATATTTGCCCGGGTGGTGAATTCACAGATGAACATCCAAATGGAGGTTCATTCCATCTGCCAGGATCGGTAACAGAAACTGAAGCAACGCCGCTTAATGGTATCAAAACAAGACATACTGTGACAGGTCGAGTGCATGCCGTCATCAATGGTAAACATCCAAGGATTACCATCGCTGAAGGAAACTCAGCGTTTGCTGATGTGCAAATTAAGGCCTCTGAGTACAAAGATGATGGCCCTACTGTTCCTGAGGACTTGAAAAAAGGCGAGTTGGTTTGTGTTGAGAATGCATTTTTCCAGATCAATTACAAAGGTGCACTGATTCTGAAAGTCGACCCGTTTGCGCGAATTCTTAGATTGCAAGAAGGTGATGAAGAAATTTCTCTTAACTCACCTCGTGCGCGCTGGAATGTAACTGGAACTGTTGTCTATAGAACAGAAAAGAGAGGAGTATCTGCCCGAGGTGATTGGTGTCGGAAAGGATTGATGCTGATGGATGAATTTGGTTCTCTAAAAATCGAAGGTTGGCAAGCTGATTGGGGCTCTCAATATGATATGCTATCCCCTGGAGACAAGGTTTTCATTACAAATATTGGAATCGATGGTTGGGCTGCACTGACTAGAGGAGAGATGTATAGAGCCTCAAGACTCCATATCCTTCACGACTAACCTCCCGAGGATACTGTGGTCACGAGTAGGTTGATATCGGAATTCAAGACAGTACTATGAGGAAGGATTCGATCATCATAACTCACGACTACTGTTGAGGGGAGAATTCCTGCGACCTCCAATGTTTGTCTAATGGTTTGACCATTCTCCACTTCGACGGTGCAATTGTGGTCTCGTCCATGAAAGGTGATGTGCATCAAGTGGCCTGTGAAGCATCACGCTTATGACGGTGGCGCACAGGCAGCAACCAAGCCGAGATCGCATAGCCCGGTA
>DAKS01000057.1:4350-15624 GCA_002499195.1 Euryarchaeota archaeon UBA443 | reverse complement strand
GTTCAAATCCCTCTCTCGGCGCTCAAATGTAAAATGCGTCAGGTTCTTCCATCAATTCTCTAACGTGGTCAGTATTTGCTGATGGAGCCAATTCATTCAATTTAGCTAGTAATTTTGATGTTGTATTTTCAGGCGCTTGAATATCTAAATTCCATCCTTTGGATATGAACTCCAAAAGGCGGATTGAGGCATGTACGTCTCCACTAGCCCCTACTGTTGTTGCCATCGCACATACAGATTTTAATCCAAACAGTGGGGCAAGTGATGCCATCAATGCGGACATTCCTATGGCACCTCCAGATGGTTGATCTCGACGAACGTCTACTCCTCTTTCTTCCAAAGTGACTCGATGAGAGGACGATGTGGCTACTGCAAATGCTTCCTTGACTTCAGGAGTTGACATCAAACCTGCTAGAACGACGATTTCATCCATTCCTTCACCCGAGAGATGTTTCAAGAGTTCAGTTGTGAAATCGTGTTGTTGGTACGATTCGCTTGGTTGACCTCGACCAGTGATGGTCAGAATAGTTGTCCCATTTTGTGTTTCAATTCGATGAGCAATAAGGTGAGGAGGAGCGAGTAAACCATCTTCATCTAAGCGTGCCAATGGAGTCAATCCTGGATGGATGAATCGGGCTGCAAGCGTTGCATTATTTGCTTCATTCAACAACTCGATCGCATTCTTTCCGACATCTCCAACCCCAGGCAGGGCAAAGAGAACAATATCGACATTGCTGAGGATATTCTCATCAAAAGCATCGACAAGGAGTGTCATGAATTACTTACCCTTTCATCAAGGGGTATAATGTTTGACAACGAACGAGGCAAAAGAGCCTCATTCTTCTTCTTGTTTTTGTGAACCAATTCGCATTTCTTCGACCGAAGGTAGTGTTGGAATTGTTTGTGCCCAATCCGGCGCCTCAACATTGTTGAGTTGGCGTCGAACGTTAGCCCTATGATCTTCTGGTGACCACTTCAATGGTGCTGCAGCTTGGGCCGTTCCCCCACATTTAGGGCATGTTGTTTCCAAACACCAAGCCCCGCAATCAACACACTGTTGGAGAAGTTGACGTGGCATATATCTCACTCCCGATAAGAGTCTGCGGTCCCGCCCGCCTCCTCAATAATCGAAACCACGGCTTCAATGGATGATGCCCAAGTATCTTCAGCCGTCTTGAAATCTGGTGCACGCAATTCAATTCTATACTCTGGCGCACCATCATAGTAGCAATGAACTTCAATCTCATCCTTTGGAGAAGATATCTTCTCTGCAGCGACGAGTGCATCACGAATCGTTTCAACACCGTTACCTGTCTCGACCTTCAATGTTAGAATGCCGCGGATTTCTACGAAGGGTGGGATGATGTTTTCGACAGCCAATTCGATAAATGGTTGAATCCATTCGCCCTCAAAGCCTGCATCAACGATCGAACCTTCATGCATGGCTGCCTCCTCAAAGGCTCCATACAACGTCTCGAACACCTGTGTCAATTCAAGTTGAAGTTCGGATGAAAAGTCCGACTCCCACTTCTGTGATTCTGAAAGGACCTTGAACAATTGATGAGCACGCTGCTCATTCTTCCATCGTTGAAGGCGATCTCTTCGGCGTTCTTCAGAAACTGATTTCAGTGAAAGTTTGAGCGAACTGCCATCTCTTCGACTTGGCATCACTTTGCATACGAGTCGCTGACCTTCTCGTACAAAACGTCGAATGTTCTTGATCCATCCGCTTGCAACTTCTCCAATGAAAATGAAACCAGTTACACCTTCATACTCATCCAAGGATACATCAGCACCATTTTGCTTGACGCTATCAACGGTGACAACGACAAGTTCGCCCTCTTCTGGATAGATAAGGTCGGTTTTTGGCATGGAGGCTCAGCCTCCTCATTCCATCGTTTCGAGAACAGTACAGCCAACTAGTCCCGCTTTTCCACCGGATGGGTTTGTGAGCGTAGCGCCACAAACGTCACATGAAATGACTGTGGTAGCACGAGAGAAAATTACGGATTCATTACCACAATCTTTGCAGGAGACTTTCATAAACTGGCCAACCATATTTTCACCTCATCGATCAACAAGCTCGAACTTCTTGGCTCGCTTGCATGGTGCGTAGTGAGCTTTTCCAGTCTCAGTACAACGGTAGAGAATGTTCACACGCTTAGTTGGCTTTTCACGGCCATCAGGCTTAGGACGTGGGAAACCTCGATATCCTCGCATAACCTTACGGAAACGTCGCTGACCCCAGCGAAGTTCCGAAGCACGCTTCTTCTTGACACGTTCAACAGTGTGTAGCGTATGCTTACCTGCTGAAGGGCTGTAACGCTTAATTTGACGTGGCATCTTTACCATGGTCATCACCTGAACAGTTTGGCGACCATCGACGGGTATTTATTGCTGTCGTCGCATGAATCGCCTCAAAAAGCCCAAGAAAAAGCATATTTTCAGCCATATTGATAAGTCGAGAGCCATGAAAGACCAACATGGAAAATGACCTCAAGGTCGCACTGATGCTCTGGGCGCCCCTAGGCATGTTGTTTTTGTCGCTTGGCCTCCAATTTCGAAAGGATGGTTCCGCACAAAAAGCAGGGAAAATTCTTGGCTTTATCGGTCTGATCTTATTCAGTGTATCGTTTCTTACAGTTCCATCTTCACCTTCTGCAGCATCAAGTGCCTTATTTGTGAGTATTCTGCCTTCGCTTCTTCTAATGTCCATTGGACTCTATATTGCATTGTTTGCCGGAGATATCCCTGTTCAAAGATTTTCACCACGTATGCGGCCAATGGGACTCTTGATGTTCGTTCTAGGATTCGCACTGTTCGAAGCAATGCACTGGAATGATTCATCAATGCTCCCTTCAACTTCTTGGGAGGGGGAAACAAACCGATTCTGGATGATTTTTAGGCCGACGTTCTTGCTAGCTATGAGTAGTTTCCTTCTAGCCGGCGGTTACATCGTGAATCGCATCGGCCAGCGAATCAGTCAAACTTCACGTATCCTCTATCTTACAGGAGGATTCTCGTTGTTGCTTTTGATCTTCAGCGTTCTATTCGATGGCTCGAATACAACTTCGGACGAATTTCACAACTCGGTACTACTCGCTGCAAGCGACTTACTAGGTTTTCTTTCAGGTGTTGGTTTGACCGTCTTGGTCTTTGGCCTAACCATTTGGCAATTTGAGCGGAAGCGCCCTGCTCTCAACAAACTACCTCCACCAACGCAAGAACAACTTGTCAAGGCCTCAGATATAGTTCAGCAAAATATTGGAGGTGGCGAGGATGAGTAATCGTATCGGTCCACGTCATTTGGTGATTGCAGGTTTACTTTTCCTTCTTCCAACAATGATTCTAATTCTCCTCCAAGGAGACTCCACCTACGATACAGAACGAGGTTTGACACGTTTCTTGAATGCCTTCTTGACTTCCTACACCATCGCCTCGGTGTTCTTTGTTGTGAACATGTTCCAGTATTCGAAGAGTCGTAAGGAGCCAACAGCGCCATGGATTTCAATGGTTTACGCTGTAATTATTAGCATTCTTGTGACCTTACTGCTCACAAGTCAGGGCGGGTTCTTAATGGAAGAGAATGGATCTCAACGCGCTCAAATTCTCTACAACATCATTCACTTTATCGTTACCAGTATTGCAATTCTGATGGCCGCTGGCATCATGGTCTTGATCTCGTTCGCGAACCTTGAATCCAAAGAAAAGAATGAATCGTGACATTATTGGCTCCTTTTCTCCATCGTTGACTTCATAAGTAGGGGGTAGGTGGCGTTGATATCGAGGTGAGCATTTGTCAAAGGGTACACCATCCATGGGTCGTCGACAAAAGACAACACACATACGCTGTCGACGCTGTGGTCGCAACTCGTATCACAAGCAAAAGGGCGTCTGTGCTTCTTGTGGATACGGTAAGACTGCACGAATGCGAACACACAGTTGGAACAAGAAATCCCACCGCCCCAAGGCCTAAGCAAATTAGGGGCAATGAATACAAAGGCGGCGCGACTGTCCGCAACTAAGGGACTCATATGTGCGGCATCATCGGCATCGTTGGGCGGCTTGGTTCAAACGTGAACCAGGCTCTGTATGATGGTCTTACTGTTCTTCAACATCGAGGTCAAGATGCTGCGGGCATCATGACGGAGAATAATGAGAAATTCAACCTCCGCAAGGGCAACGGATTGGTTTCCGACGTATTCTACAAGCGACACATGCAGAAGTTGCTTGGACATATTGGAATCGGGCATGTGCGGTATCCAACTGCTGGATCATCCTCGACCGCTGAGGCTCAACCATTCTACGTGAATTCACCTTACGGACTTGCCCTTGCTCACAACGGAAATTTGACCAATAGTAAAGAGATTGCAAATCAGCTCATAACTGAACATCGACGACATGTCAATACAACGAGTGATTCTGAGGTTTTACTCAATCACCTTGCTGTTCAACTCGATATTCTCAGCGATCAGATGAGTATAGACGGTGAACCATTTCTCAACGTCGATTCCTTCTTTGACGCCGTGAAGAATGTCAATGAATCGGTACGAGGCGGCTATGCCTGTGTTGGAATGATCAATGGATACGGTCTTTTCGCATTCAGAGACCCTCATGGCATTCGTCCACTCATCTATGGTAAGCGCGAATATGAAGGGGGTACTGAGTGGGTGGTTGCAAGCGAATCTGTTGCTATCACTGCTCTTGGATTCGAAGTCGTAGCAGACGTTCAACCTGGAGAAGCCGTTTTCATCTCAACATCAGGACACTTGTTTACCAAACAATGCGCAGAAAAGAAACGGTTCACACCATGCATCTTTGAACATGTTTACTTCGCTCGGCCGGATTCAACCATCGATGGTATTTCGGTCTATCAAGCACGATTGAATCAAGGCAGGCGCCTTGCAGAACGCATTCTTGAAGATTGGCCTGACCATGACATAGATGCGGTCATACCCGTTCCTGATTCAGGACGTATTTCAGCACTTCAAATGGCCACTACACTCGATGTCCCTTATCGTGAAGGATTTGTCAAGAATCGATACGTTGGCCGGACCTTCATTATGCCAGGTCAAGAAATGCGTATGAAATCAGTTCGCCGAAAACTCAACGCCATCCCTAGAGAATTTGAAGGAAAGAATGTTCTTCTTGTCGACGATTCAATCGTTCGTGGAACAACGAGCGCACAGATAATCGATATGGCTCGAGAAGTTGGTGCAAGCAAGGTCTACTTTGCTTCTGCAGCACCACCTGTACGATATCCAAACGTCTACGGTATCGATATGCCAGCCGTCGATGAATTCATTGCAAATGGTAAATCGATTGATGAAATCAGTGCAACGATTGGTTCCGATCGTTTGTTTTACCAGTTACTCGATGACCTAGAAGAAGTAACTGGGCACAAGGAGACTAACATCGATGGTTTTGACAGTTCTTGCTTCAACGCAGAATACGTCACGGGCGATATTGATCAAGCCTATCTCGATAAGTTAAGAGCAGAGCGAAACGATGCTTCCAAGCAAGAGAAACTGGAAGAGGATGAACAAGGCATAGATATGCACAATCATCAATCTTGATTCAATTCAGCAACATGTTTGGAACTCTTTTACGATTCCCATTTTTGCCAAAGTGATTGTGAAGAAGCGCTTCGATACCACCAATCGCCACTATCTTGAGGCCATTCAACCCACTCATAACCATCATCATGAACAGCGCCAACAGCACTGATTGGAGGCTCGGCAATATCTGATTGTTGGTTTGGATGGAACACTTGAGTTGAAACTGTTTCATCGCTCATCGCTAACTTCTCTTTGAGCAGTTTAGTACGATCTTCTGAATCGATAGAACCGCCCAATCCAAAGTAATCATCATTGTGAGCAATTTGGTACAATTCCTGAGGGGTTGAGGAGAGAAGGTCTTCAATTAGTGTGAACAGTTTCTCACGTGTCTGTTTCTTAATCTCATTATTGGTGTATCTTCCAGTAAGGTCTGCTTTCAATTGGTTGAGTTCATCAACAAGTTCCTGTGGATTGTTGTAGTAAGCTTGGATTATGGATTGTAGATACGTCAACTCATTGCGTTCTTCCTTAGTCAATTTAGAATTCTTCCGTAGAACTTGTATCCATCGAAATGCATCGGGAAGGAGCGCTGCTGCTACGTTCGTCTGAAGTAATGTAAACAGGGCTAACAAAAGTGCGCTCACACCAAGCGTTGTTGTGACCGCATCATTTTCTCCCGAGAAGAAGGATTCGAATGCAGAAGACGGCTCTTCATCTTCTTTCCCGGACTCTTCAACCTCACAGCCAAAAGCATCTACGATTGTCCCCAGTGTTGTCTCAGGACATGTGTCATCAAGGTCAGATACACCGTCTGAATCGCTATCAAGCAACTCCAATTGTGCATCACTGCAGCCAATTTCAGAAACATCTTGTCCCAATTCCGTCGATGGACATTCATCCTCGGAATCGAGGATTCCATCACCGTCAGTATCGTCTAAACATCCATCTCCATTTTCATCGAGTTCAGATGCATTAACTTCAGGACATTGATCGTAGATGTCTTCGACACCATCACCATCCGAATCAATTACAATTCGACAACCGGCCTCATCGACCATATCCGTTTCTTCACTCTCAGGACAATCGTCCATCGTGTCATCAACGCCATCGCCATCAGTGTCTGCTGAACGATTAACATCATTCGGGAAGGCATCGCTATTGTCCCCTACACCATCGCCATCCGAATCGACACTTTCAGTCCCATCGTTCGGGAACGCATCGGTATTATCACCAACACCATCGCCATCCGAATCTGCAAATTCATTAACATTATTCGGGAAGGCATCCGAATTGTCACCTACTCCATCAAGATCAGAATCGAATTGCTCAAACGCATCCATTGGGAACATATCGGTATTATCGCCAACTCCATCACCATCGCTATCCATCCATTCAATAGCATCGTCTGGGAAGACATCACCTGTGTTGCTGTAACCATCACCATCATTATCAGGGCAACCATTCACATCTTGGGTTGAATTTCCTGCAACTTCTTGGCAATCATCAGAATTGTCACCAACGCCGTCACCATCCGAATCCATCGTCTCACTTGCATCATTAGGGAAGGCATCGGAATTGTCTCCAACACCGTCGTCATCGCTATCCATCCATTCATTCGCATCGTTCGGGAAGACATCACCTGTGTTACTGTAACCATCGCCATCATCATCTGGACAGCCTTTCACATCTTGTGTTGAAGTTCCTGCAACATCTTGACAATCGTCGTTTGAATTTGGAACACCATCACCATCCAAATCATTTTGATCGATAAATTCGAAAGTCGAAGACAGTTGATGCTCAACTCCCTCATGGTCAATTAATGAGACCGTGACATTTCCTGAATTCGAAACTACAGGTGTTGTAAATCGAATGGTCGAGTCATCGATAACGTCACCTGTTACCGAACCAAGATGACCAAACTTGACTGTAATTTCATTAGTTACAGTCACACCAGTCGATTTGGTAGCATATCGAAGGACACCGTTCGTCTCATCGGTGTAGGCGACATGCATTGTACCTTCATCATCAATGAAAATCGAATTTGATTCTCCTGTGCCATCGCCTACGCTACCTGTCTCAATGGTACTGACCTGCCAGTCCGGCGATGATGGATTCAGTGTGGCGTACTTCAATTTCCAACCGTTCCATGACCGATAAACAATGTGCGGATCGCCTGCTGCATCGATTGCAATGGAAGGATTTCTGCCAGTATCTCCTGATGAATCAACCACGTCGGTATTCCATGCTCCGTTTGGTACACCCGTTGAATAGCGTAAATCATCGTTATCACTATCGTAATGGGCGATGTGGAATTGTCCCTGATCATCCATGGCTAGCGAGCTGAAATAGCCCGGATAGGCGATGTTGTATCCGCCAGTATCTGGTGCATAGGCAATCCAAGAACCACTTTTGTTCGTTGTAAATTTCAATTTCGATTGGTCTCGATCTTGATACGCAATGTAGGCATTATCATTGCTATCAATGAGAAGTGCAGAATCACATCCCTTATTGCCGCCTGAATCAATGACATTGGTCGTCCATGCTGTCCCATCAAACGATGCAAGTCGGAGACCATTGCCGCAGTACTGGTGATAGCCGGTAAAGGAAATGTGAGGATTGTTATTTGAATCGAGAGCGATGCCTACCGGGCCTACCTTTGCGCCCGTAGTGACTTGTGACCAAGACCATGAAGAGCCATCATAATGCATGTACACTACAAGTCCTGTATTCGTCGAATAAGCAGCATGGAGTTCATCGTTGTCATCAATCACCATGTGCGTATCCCAACAATAACTTCCTTCACAATTTTTGATGGCTGTGGGCGTCCAAGAAGAGCCATCGTAGACACTGTGGGTGAATGCGTAGCCATCACCACTCGCATGAACGATGTGAACATGACCATTCGAATCAACTGCAATCGAGTTTTCATGTCCTGCCTCATTCCCGTAGTCTGCAGTAGTCTTTGTCCATTGATGATTGATGCCGTCGTAGGTTACATTTGTATCACGGAGATCCGAAAAACCACTTCCTGTAATGGTAATTTCTTCACCGCCGGTGATCCAACCAGAACTGGCTGAGAGCGATGTTTGGAGAGGAGTGGAATGCTGAATACGCTCACTCAAATCTTCCAATTCAGTAGAATGATTCACAAGTGGAGACAGGGCCATTGCAAGAAACACAATGGTCACGAACCAAACACGCACAACAACCCCTAGAATAATTCATAGAATATCCTTTGGTATCAATTGTGTAACAATGGTTTGAACGAATGACACATTAGCATATAACTGACGGATACCTGTGGCAATCATGGTCGCAACCCTTCCTGTCATTGATGCACTTCATCAAAAGGCAAGTGTTACATCCACTGCTTTGCATCCAACATCGGGAAAACTTCTGATTGGTAATGTCGATGGTTTGGTTCAATGCGTTGAACTTGCAAGCGATGAGAACAAAGTATTGGCGAAGATACATGTTGATTCGAAGATTATGGATCTTGCTTGGAGTGCAAATAAGATTGTAATTCTCGATGAAACCAACGGACTACATGTTTACTCTATGGATGCTGAAGAAATTTGGACTGCAGAATTTGATGCTGGAGGTTCACAACTAAGGTTTGGTAAGCAAATATTTGCACTGGATGGAATCGGAACACTAAGGCAGTACACACTTGATGGTCAAGAATACCCTACCGTTCACAGAGATGTACGCTCTTTTGAAATTACATCCGATGGCGCTCTTCTCATTATGGAAGACCAATCTGTTGTTCAAACAGATGATCAATTGAATGTTCAATACAAACGTCCACAACGGGGCGAGATTGGAGAAGATATCGTAGCGGTTGGTCCGAGTAGTGGCGATGCCTGGTATGTTGCAAGAGAAGGCCATGCTCTAGTTCCTGGAGATGAAGAAGCTCTAGAAATAGAATTGTACAAAAATAGCCATCTGCTTGCCCGAGAGGAGATTAAAGGACGCATCAAAGCATCTGTTTCCAGTGATTCCAATCACTATCTTGGCTTGGACAATGGTGACTTAATTTCTATCAAAGAAAACGTTCCAGAGACACTCCACACATTCTCTTATCCGATTCAATGTATGGAACTAAGCGGGAATGTGATTCTCATCGGAACTTGGTTCTACATCTATGGATTTAATGTTCAAAGTAAGGAAATCGTATGGCAGATTGAACACAAAGGTATGGTTCAGTCCATCGAAGTTGATGATTCTGGACGATTCGTATTCTCTGGTGAGGATCAAAACGATTGGACTGGAGCAGAACCTGTCGGAATTTGTGACCTAAACCAAGATTCGGTTGAAGTCGACTCTTCATTTCTACAAGTTTGGTTTGAAGAGGATGTTATTGAGGTTGAAACAGATCCAGATGTTGTCTATAGAACAGTTGATGACTTTACTGAACTCTTGTCTGAAGAAGAACAAAAATCACTACAAAATAATCAAAATGAATTTGATATTGGTTTTGATTCCCTCACGGCTGCAATGAACGAGGAATTGACTTCTGAATCCAGTGATAATGTTGAACAAGACCTTGATGAGTTACTTCAATTTCTGCATGAAGAAGCTGATGAAATAATTCCTCCAAAGGCATATGCTGGCGAAAATCAGATCATTTCTGTAAGCGATAGCAATGCAGTAGTCGTAACATTGGATGGTTCTCAATCCAGCGATCCTCAGGACAGAATTACGACATGGTCATGGTTGGACTCAACTGGTAGAGAAATTTCGACAGAAGCGAAACTGAGGGTCAAACTATCTCCTGGAATCCATCGATTTGAACTTCGTGTGTTCGATGTTGATGGGGGCATGACTACAGATTCGGTTCAGATTACTGTTGAATACTCAGGCTCATGAAGGAGAAGTCATTGGCCACATCATGGGCGTCATAGCACCACTGATTGAGAACTTCTTAGTCGGCCCTTTGCAGATGCGATGTTCTGTTGTTACTGATTGTGTGACAGGAGATACTGTCATCATTGACGGTGGAGATGAACCGCAACGACTCATCGATTGGATCGAGTCTTGTCAAGGAACAGGCCCTCATTGGTCGACTCACACCGATGAAGATACGAAATCAATTCAACGCAAAGTCGTTGCACTGCTCAATACTCATGCACACTTTGACCATAGTGGACACATTCCAACCTTGAAGAAACACTTTGATGTGGATTGGTACTTACATCCAGATGATACGTTCTTGCAAACATTGGCTAAAACGGCAGCAGTTCGCTATGGTATTGTATTGCCAGAACCAGCCACTGCAGATTATGAAATTGCAGATAATCAGATCCTATCACTTGGTTCTCTAGATTTTGAAATCCTGCACACTCCGGGACATACACTAGGTGGATGCTGCCTTCGATTAATTGTCGATGATAATGCTGATCATCTCTTCGTTGGTGATACATTGTTTGCAGGTTCTGTCGGCCGTACAGATCTAGAAAATACAGGAGGTGATTTCAATGTATTATCAAATAGCATTCGAACAAAACTGTGGCCTCTTGACCCGTCAACAATCGTACATCCCGGTCATGGCCCACTCACAACTATTGGTCATGAAAAAGCAACAAATCCATTCGTAGGTGATGATGCCGGAGAATCCGGAGTCTACACGTTCGGTAAATACGCTTAACCGAGCAAGTTGGAAAGTGCATCTTGGAAGACAGGAAGTGTTTCCTCCCAAGTCGCTACAATTCCGTAA
>DAKS01000057.1:0-4040 GCA_002499195.1 Euryarchaeota archaeon UBA443 | reverse complement strand
GTCGCTACAATTCCGTAATCAGCATGCTGGAATATGGGAGCATCAGCATCTTTGTTGATAGCTACGATGTACTTCGAAGAACGCATTCCTGCGAGGTGTTGAATGGCACCAGAAATTCCTACTGCAATGTATAGATTAGGATTGACCGTCTTTCCGGTTTGTCCAACTTGCATTGAGTGAGGAATTTCTTCCCATGTATCGACAGCCGCTCGAGAAGCGCCAACTGCAGCTCCAATCGTGTCTGCAACTGCTTCAAGGTGCGAGAAGTTCGCAGGCGAACCCATCCCACGGCCACCGGAAATGATGATGTTTGCTTCAGAAACATCCAATCTAGCGCTTGCTCGTTGCATGACCTCTTGTACTGCAGTCTTGACATCACCTGATGCATCGACTACGGAAACTTCGTTAGAAGATCCTGAACCTACTGCAGGGAAGACATTGGCACGTACTGAGATAACAACATCACCGTTGACTGTTACTGTTTGGTTCGCTTTGCCTGAGTAAATTGGAGAAGTGAGATTGTTTCCATCGATAGAAACGACATCTTGAACAATCGAAAGTCCTCTTCGTGCTGCAATTCTAGATGCAACATCTTTGCTACGGGCAGTTGCAAGACAGAGGACTGTACCGCTTGGAATTGCGCTATCAAGTGCGCTTGCCCACCCACTACTGTCGTTATCAGCGAAAACATCCGATTTTACTGCAATGACCTTTGTGACGCCATCGTAAGATGACACTGCTTCGGCCATCGAAGCATCACTACATGGTACGACGACTGTGACTTCACCGCCCATGGCTTGTGCTGCAGATACAAGTTCTGCAGTTGAAGCGTTTACTGTTCCTTTTGTTAATTCTGCAATTACGATCTTATTTGTCATTTGATTCACCTCATAGTACATTGGCTTCATCGCGTAGTAACTGGACGACTTGAGAAGCGCTTGAACCGCCCTCGAAAGTCTTGCCCGCAGGTTTGGCGGCTGGCATGGAATGGTTCGCTACAACAACTGTTGAAGCAGGAGCTGAAGCAGTCATCAACTCAACTTGAGCCCTCTTAGCCATCATAATTCCCTTTACATTGGCCTTTCGTGGCTTGAAATCACCCTTATCGCATGAAATTACAGCTGGAAGAGGGACACTAATCTTAGCCACACCTGTCTCAACTGGCATTGAAACGGTAACATCATCACCAAATTCAGCACCGATGATGTTGGAAGCATTGGACCATCCAAGGCGCTCAGCAAGACCTGGGCCAGTGGAACCTGCCCCTGTATCAGCAGCCGATTTTCCACAATATACTGCATTAGCCCCCAGTGATTCGATAGCCTCCTTTAGTATGGACTGAAGTGCATTTGAGTCGAGTTCACTCCAAGAATCGTCCCATACACGAACGATGTTGTCAACGCCCATAGCCTTCGCATCTTTGAGAATCTTCTCGGTTTTAGGTCCGCCCACTGTAAGTGCAGTGACGGCTCCACCTGTCGCTTCTTTGTGACGGAGCGCTGTCTCGATAGCAAAACCATCGTATGGACTCATTTCCATTTTCACGGTGGAGAGATCAACACGACCTCCTTGAACGGTGATTTTTGCATTTGTATCTGGAACTTGCTTTACCAATACGACGATTGTGGACATCTCTATCACATATGCGAGAAAGATTCGATTCTTGAAGATTGGCTTTAAGCCGCTATGAATTTAGATATCAAAACAATCCAATCATAACCTTTACAGGCCGTCTTAGAACACGGCAATTTCCATGTCAGAAGAACGTCATATCCCCGGCCCCCCTAGCGAACTTGCAGACACCTTGAACCACTGGAGAGAACTCTTCCAGCGTAAGCATTCAGAAGATTTTGAAGCCTTGAAAGGATTGACAGGAATGGAAGACCCTATTTTCTCATTCCTTGTTGATTACGCGGATATCGATGACGATGATCTTCTAAGCCTCAGATTTAATGAGTATCCTGAACAAACTGTAGAACAAGCAAACGAAGTATTACGTTCGATGTGTTCCGAGCATACGGATGTTAGGTGCGTTCTGAGACCACTTTTTTTCCCAGATGAGAAATTGAAACATGTTTCAAGTCTTCGAATGCGAAATCGTGGCGAACTGGTGAGTTTGGTTGTGAAGATTCAAGATGTTGGACCAAGATTGGGTTATCTCAAGAAAGCGCTCTACACATGCATTGCTTGCGGCCACCGAGAGGAGGTCCCTCAGCGCGTTGCTCGTGAGCGTAAGCGACCAATAGGACCTTGTCGTGTTTGCCTCGAGGATGCGCAACAAACGTTAGGAGAACAGTTTTCTTACAGCCTCTACAAACGTCTCGATTCACTATTGCAACTAACTGCTGAAGGTTCGTTCTATCAAGATATTCAATATCTGAACGTCCATGATGCGATTGCCCCAGATGAACAACCAATACAGATCATCATCGATGATGAATACGTCGATAGACACAAACCTGGGGAGACCATTCGAATCAATGGAGTAGTTTACATCGACCCAATACCTGATAGAAACTTCGTAAAGGATACTCGACGTATCTTACAAGTTCGTGCTTTGAGCATCGAACAAGTTTCATGAAGTTATCTTGAGCATTTTCTCATATGCTTCTGGATTAGCCTCGAAGTGCTCAGCGATCGACGATAAGCCTGCTGCAACACCTGCTGCAACACCCATTTTGGCATCGAATGGGTGTAGTGTTCCATCCATAACTGCAGCTTTGAATGATTGTAAATCATTCCATGTACTAGGTTCTCCAAATTTTGGATTTGGCGTCACTTGAATGTGTCCAAATTCGGGAAAAACGACATGTTGCGCAAGTTCGTAAACGGGAGAATGCTCATCTTCTGGGTCTAGATACGCTTTCTTCATCTTCTTCTGAACCTGCTCGAGTGTATCGTGAAGAAGAAGTGCTCCGTTTGGGTCGGATTTACTCATCTTGTGATCGAACGAATCCATCCTAACACCCGTAGCCTTGAGCGATGACAAAATGGGGGTATGAATACAAGTAGCCTTTTTCCAATTCCATTTTGAAGCCATATCGCGCATGAACATGTGGGCTTTTCTCTGATCCATACCTCCGATTGCAACATCGATATCAAGCTCAAAGATATCAGCGGCTTGCATGGCTGGATAGTAAAATTTCGACAAATCATGATCTGAAGATGCTTCATCTCGACCCATGATTGTGAAGGTTTTGCGAACCATAGGCAGTGTTGCCCCCTTAGAACATCGAAGAACTCGAGCCCAATAATCGCCCGAATCCATAAGTTGACTTGCCCAATAAAAGCGGAGTTGTCCCGGACCATCACCCTCTTCAGGATAGTCGAGAAGGGCTCTGAAGGTTTCTTCCATGTAGACGGCAGTTTCTTGAATATCTTCCATATTTCCACCGAACTTGTCATTGACCCAAGCATGCCAGTCTGCAAGGAAAATTAGAACATTGGCATCAGCTTCAAGCATTCGCTTGAGTTGAAGCGAGAGTACCTTCCAACCAATGTGAGCCTTTCCGCTTGGTTCAAACCCCACGTAACAACGCAAAACACCGTCTCCGGCCATGGAGGTCTTTTCGGCAAGACAATCGACGAGATGTTCTATCCCTACGCTTTCTTCGACATCACCAATCATGAGATGCAATCGTTTTCGATCATCATCGGATAGATCCTTAACTCTCTCATACCGCTCCTCAAAGGGTTTGAGAAGAGTATTCAAATCCACATCAACACCTCAAACAAGTTCACTGAGTTTCTTCACTTTACCTTCGGAAGGTGCCTCGCCTCTCTCTATCATCCCTTCAATTTCAGCGATCATAGATTCGGCCTTGTCGATTGTTTCTTGGGTAACCGTCGTACTCATTTCGATCGATTTTCGAATCATCTTAATGGCGGACTTTGCCTTGGAGAATTTCTTTGCAGCCTCTTTTGCTTTATCGCCACGCTGCTTGGCGGAATAACCGGTCGCCTCATCTAGGAAAGTAGACCATCGACGACGGCTTTCCATAGCTTGCTCTCGCCCGCCTTCAGCAGAAAGGAAGGATTCT
>DAKS01000002.1 GCA_002499195.1 Euryarchaeota archaeon UBA443 | reverse complement strand
CACGAACCGGATTTCTTCCCAGCCGCCTCTTGGCGCATGGTCACGGTTCCACTCAGCACGACCATCGGGTTGTGCGCTCAGGTACTTCCCGTGATAGGATTTCAAACAGATGACATTGTTACCACGATCTTCAACTGTGAACTCCTCCCAGCCACCTGGTGGTGCTTCTCTACGATTGATTTGCACGGTACCGTTAGTCTGTGCTGAAACGTACATGCCATGCGCACCCTTGAGTGCGATTTTACCGCCCTGACGCTTTTCAAGATGGAAATGTTCCCAGTCACTTGCATGGTCGCGATTCCATTCCGCACGCCCATCGGGCTGAGCGCTCAGGTACTTCCCGTGTACACCCTTAAGGGATATTTCTCCTTGAAGTATGCCGCTGGATGAGGGCTCTACGGAAGGTTGAGGTCGTGCTGGTTGACCGCGTGAGGGTTCTGTCCGTACAGCTTGTGGAGGTTGAGCGATGCTAGTGGATTCATCATCCTCCAGTTCGATCAGTTTTTCGCGAATATGTGGTGGAATGTCAGGATCGTACCGATTCCATGGACGATACTTGTCAGATTCATGTGGCATGTCGAGACGGTTTCTTTCGGTTCCGCCTGTGCCGAAATAGGCCATACCACTGTATTGGCCTGAGCGGTACGCATAGAGCCCTTTTGTACCCCAGTTGCCTACAAATGGATGTCCTGAACCTCCAATCTGTAGACCCAAAGCACGAGCAAATTCCTCGGCTTTGGCGGGGTCGTGGATGTGCTGTTGATCCCCTGCCATGATGGGCTACAGGAACTTGCATTAACCAACTCTTCGGTTTGAAATTCCTTGAATTATTGCACAATGTACTAATAAACAGCGATTTATATCTTCGACGTTGATTTTCTGACATGTGGAGGTGAAATACTATGGATTGGAAAAAACTGGGTTTTGGAGCAAGTCTTGTCTCTATTCTCGGAAGCATTGCAATATACTTCGCTCATGATGAGAACTTGGGGATTTTTGTCGGCCTTTGGGCATCAGCATTGATTCTTTTGAGCGACCGCATGGCTGAAATGCAGACAGCAGAGTGAAACAAAACACTCTGAGATTCGATAAACTGAATCCTTTTCATCCAACAGTGTTGGAATGAAAAATCATTCAGTCCTTTGTAGCTGCAGGTTTTGATCTTTCAAGTGATATTTTGTTTAATTCAACTGCTAAAATTTTGTACAGCAATTGAACCTTCTCAAGGTAATGTAAGATTCAAAGTATTGCGTGAATGACTTTGCTTGAACCTATTTCTAGAAGAGAAACCTCTTTCCATCAGGTGAGTGAAGAATCAAGTTCAAGAATCTACTTGGTTTGAAGAAGACGTGGGGGGAAATACACTCGCTGAATTGGATTGGAAGAATTTCTTTCTTCTTGAGACTCCTGGTGATGAAGAAATTGGTGGTCTTCCACGCCAAGTACCAGGTGCATGTTGGTCACGTGTGCTTCCAACAAGTGTTCCAACTCCTCAACTACGATTATGGTCGGATGAAGTTGGAGAGCTTCTGAATTTACAACGTGGAGATGAATTAATTCTCGGTGGTAATCAAGTCGTTGAAGGGATGGATCCTTATGCCCAACGCTATGGAGGTCATCAATTTGGCAATTGGGCTAATCAACTCGGTGATGGAAGGGCCATTACCCTCGGTGAAGTGGATACTGGTTCTGAGATTCTTGAATTGCAACTAAAAGGTCCTGGTATCACACCATATTCTCGTTTTGCTGATGGAAAAGCGGTCCTACGTTCATCGATTCGTGAGTTTCTCTGCAGTGAATCTATGCATCATCTAGGCGTTCCTACAACGCGTGCATTATCGATGGTGACAACCGGTGAAGATGTCGTTCGAGACATCATGTACGATGGTAATCCTGCACCAGAACCAGGTGCGATTGTCTGTCGAGTAGCCCCTAGTTTTCTTCGCTTTGGATCATTCCAAATACATGCATTGAATGGTGATAGAGAAACACTACGAACATTGGTTGATTATACAATTAGGCATCATTTTCCAGAGCATTCCTCATCTACGGACGATGGACTCATTGCTTGGTTAAATCAAGTTGCAGAAGAAACTGCAATCATGATTTCACATTGGATGCGTGTTGGTTTTGTTCATGGTGTGATGAATACAGATAACATGTCCATTCATGGATTGACCATTGACTATGGACCGTACGGTTGGATTGAGAACTTTGAACCAAACTGGACACCAAATACGACCGATTTACGAACAAGGCGATACAGATTTAGCAATCAAGCACAGATTGGAGCGTGGAATGTAGCACGACTACTCGAATCGATCAGTCCATTGATGGAGGATGCTGAACGGCTCTATGCTTGCCTTGAAACGTACTATACGACGTATGAGCAACAAAACAATACAATGTGGGTCAACAAACTTGGTCTTGATGAATTTCAAGAATCTGATGTGGAATTGATTCAAGAATTAACAAAAAACCTACAACTCGTTGAAACCGATATGACCATCTTCTTTCGATTGCTTTCTTCGATGGAAGAACCAAGTATCGATCATTTACAATTTGCATTCTATGCTGAAACAGCGATTCCAAAGGAGGAGTGGAATCAATGGCTTGAATCTTGGTGGGAGCGAGTTGAAGGGAATCCAAACCGTACAATCATGTTGTCTGTTAATCCAAAATATGTTCTTCGAAACTGGATGGCACAACTTGCGATCGATGCCGCAGAGAAGGATGATTACAGCGTTGCAGGAGAATTGTATGAACTACTCAAGGATCCGTATGGAGAGCAACCTCAGCATGAGGAGAAGTGGTTTCAAAAGCGTCCAGAGTGGGCAAGACATAGAGTCGGTTGCTCAATGCTTTCCTGTTCCAGCTGAGCGATTATTCCTCTTCCCATCCATGGCGTCGAGCAAGATCCTTACTCACGAGTGGTTTGTTGCAATGTGGACAATTGTCCGATGGTGATAGCAAGTCTGGTCGAATAGCTAACACAGCCATACAAGACGGACAGGCTGCTAACATTTCACCGTCTTCTAGGTTTGTCTCAGGCGCTGGAATAAACGCTGAATATCCTTGTCTATAGAGTGGAGAGAAATGATATCGAACACGTTGGAATGAACTGTAGGATGCATAACCCATGATCAGCATAAACAGCAATCCTCCTGCTGCGCCTTGAATAACTGAATACAGATTGACCAAGAACAACAAGAAGAATAACACCGATGCTAATCCAATAATCAATGCTGCAGGCCAATATGCCCAATTTCTTCGAGAGCGATAAGCGAACCAAGTCAAAGTAGTAACAAAGAGTGGTACAGTCCAAATTAGAATTGCTGTTTGGCC
>DAKS01000022.1:70530-79466 GCA_002499195.1 Euryarchaeota archaeon UBA443 | reverse complement strand
AGCGGTCAATGTACCTGTTCCACCGAGGAGAACCATCGGTAGTTCGGAAACGCTGGCTAGCCAACCACCGGCCCAAGTTGCAATAGCACCGTACTGAGTAGCATCAAGACCGTAAGCTGCTATTGCATCTCCAGCCTCCATTCCCATGAAAGTTGCAAGACCGAAGCCCTGTCCATCAGCACTTGTGGCGAAGAGACCTGTTGGTGAATCTGTTCCATGTCCTGCAAGTAGGAGACCCATTGCAACAGTGTTGTCAATATCGACACCGAGATAATTCATGAGTCGAGTGGAGGCATCAACTGCTGTTGGATCCGTCATCCAGTCGTCATCGGCTCCGCCGAAGACATTAGCAAACATACCACCCATACCAAAACAAACAGCGTAGTCGTTAGCGATGGTTGCATTAATGTCTGGCATTGTTTCACTTGCCATGACGGTAAAGCCCCAGATACTGGCTCTTTGCATGGTTCCCACATTAGCAAAGCCGTTTCCTGCATCAGCCATGACTTCATCATAGGTTGCGGTCGGGAATGCGTCGCAGTGGCCAGCAAGAACCATAACACCAACCATTCCACTGAGTGAAACATCATCGCCAGTTGTTGGCATGACTGCGGAGTCAAATGCGTAAGTCAGGTCGGTAATTGATGCGTTACCAGCAAAAGTGACTCCACCGGCTGCAGCTTGCTGTCCTTGGATTGCTTGAGTATAACTAACTGTAGGAGGATATCCTGGCATGTTGTTCATACCGGACAGGTTCATGGCTGCAAAGTAACCATCAAACTGATCGTACCAATTAGTACCAATCGCAATCGAAGCATTTGCTGCATCCAATGTTACGCCATCGGTATATGCGACGTAGCCACCCGCCATTGTATTTGAGACCCATTCAGCCGATACCTTAGCAGCAGAGAAGGATTCCAATTCCATGGCCATGATGCCAGCAGAGAATCCAACCTTGGTCAGATCCATTACGCCATTAATGGCCATTCCAGTTGCTCCAACAACTTGTGGCTGGAACGGAATGTTGAGTTGTGTAATCGGAGTGTTGCACGCTTCTGGATCATCCATTGCGCATGCGAATGACTTCGATTCATCGTAGGTGAGTGTACCCGCGTCCTCATCGAATGCGATGATGTTTCGAGTTGTTGTAATCTCATAGTCGAATGGACCCAACATCTCATAGGCTGGATCGCTTCCAGCCATCACTTCATCTGCATTGGTCAAGTTCCAAGCATAGTAACTGCGGTCAGACGTGGACGATGCCCAATCTGCTTCTGCAGTTGTACAGTCAGAATCAGCACATGCTGAATCGTATGGATAGGTCTCAAAGTTGTCATCAACTGCGTCTTCTACCATACTTGTTGCAACCGGTGCCAAAACGACCAAATTCAATAGAATCATGACTGCTCCAGCGATTAATTTTTCATTTGCCATAGGTGTTCCCCAAGATACTTGGGGAGCGATTTACTACTTAATGTTAGGACCTTACATACTTAATAGCGGTACCATAAGCAATGAATTCGTAACCAGCCGTCTTGTCATCACCTTTGGACTTCTTCGATACCATTGATGTTTCAACACGAACGTTGATGACCTCGTCAAATCCTTGTTGGAGGGCTTGCACACGCATGTCATGCAGCACCTTGCGTCGACCATAACCAAGCATCTTATCGTAAGATTCGATTCTTCCACCAAAGAAATTCTTCCATCCTCCAAGCATCATTTGCCACCATGATGGACCAACTGAGATACTCGACATGACGAGCATCGAATTTTCGATGTTTGTATCCTTACTCGGTTTCGAAAGGTTGTTCACTGGATGCCCTGCACCAGAATCATTGAGTGATTTTTCCTCAGTTGCGAGTCGATCAATGATTCTGCCTTGATGCCAATTTCCAATAAGCCAGGAAAAAAACCACGGTCCAACACTCAGAAAGATAATGAATCCATACCAGAAAACGACAATTGGTTCCAATCAATCCCCTCATTGTACAGTTACTGCAGTTCCATAAGCAAACAATTCAGCAGCACCGCCAGAAACGGCTGATGTTGCAAATCGGACGTTGACGATTGCGTTTGCACCGCGTGCTTGAGCATCCATCATCATTCTTTGAAGAGCTTCATTTCGTGCTTCTTGAAGCAATTCAGTATAGGCTTTCAGTTCTCCACCGACCATGTTCTTGAAGCCTGCTCCAATATCCTTGAAGACATTCTTTGCTCGTACAGTTGAGCCTTGAACAAGCCCAAAAGACGCTGTGATTAGTTTCCCAGGTACAGTTTCAGTATTTGATAGATGCATGCCTTGTGACATGAATAGTGCTTAGCGTCCCAGTTTATTAGTATTAGCCGCAATCATATCAATGGTTGATTACGTAGCCATTCAAGATCTGAAATGTATAATTGACGGATATCATCCAAACCAAGAACAAGCATTGCAAGTCGCTCCAATCCCATTCCCCAAGCACAAACTGGTGAAGTAATGCCCAATGGTTCAGTTACCTCAGGACGGAAGATTCCAGCACCTCCAAGTTCGAGCCACTTGCCTTTCCATTTGACTTCAACCTCAAGACTTGGCTCGGTGTAAGGAAAATATGCAGGACGGACCCTGACTTCGGGATATCCCATCTTAGCATAGAATGTCTTCAATGTTGTAACAAGCATCTGAAGGTTTGCACCAGGCTCCATAATGATGCCTTCGATTTGATGGAATTCCGGAAGATGAGTACTATCGATTGCCTCTTTCCTAAACACTCTATCAACCGAGAACACTCTGCACGGTTCATCCGGATTATTTGCCAAATGCTGAATTGTGTTGACGGTTGTATGTGTTCGCAAAAGTCCACGCTTAGATACATCTTCAGAGAACGAACCTGACCATCCCATCGATCCTGTATCTCCACCATGCTCGTGAATATCTTTCCACTTCTGAATTAGATCAGCATCCAAATCCAATGATTCCGGATCGTCAAGATAGAATGTGTCCTGCATCTCTCGGGCAGGGTGGTCTTGAGGGATAAACAAGGCATCCATGTTCCAGCCTGCAGTTTGAACATAATCGTCAACCAGTTCGGAAAAACCCATTTCTAAGAAGATTCTACGAATACGTTCAATCAATTCCTGCATCGGATGTGAACGCCCTGTTCGAGGCGTTGCAGATTCAAGAGTAACATCGAAAGAACGGAATTCAGCATCTTTCCATTCACCCGACTGAAGCAATTCAGGAGTGATCTCGGAAACTTGTTTCCGCTCCTCAAGCCCATCGTTTGACATCGCCTTTCCTGTATCGGTTAATTTCCAGGTTCGTGTCCGATGCTCGACAACCTCAATCAACTCCTTGCGTCCCTTGAAATGGGAAAGAAGGCGTTCGGAAAGGTCTTCTTCATCAGCAGGGAGTGAAGCAAGAAACATATTGCGCGCTTGTAGTTCTGATTTTAGCGAAGAGGAGTCTTCACAAACGAACGTTCCTGATTCAAGTTGAACTCCTAGTTTTTTGAGCAAACCAACACCAGGTCCTGCTTCATGCCGTTCAAATTTCGCCTGAAGTTTCACCATTGACGGATCATCTTGAGATGAAATCCATGACCAAAGACGAGCTTCTAGGAGCCCATTTGCAATCGCATTGTGACCCTCTTGACCAGGATGAATGACACGACGAACGCTCTCCTGAAGCTCAACAAGCCCTTTGTCACTCAAGCCTTGTCCAGCACCAACCGCTACGGCTTGGTCATTCCAATCACATGCATTCATGATTTGCTCTAGTGAGTGAACATCGCCCGATGCTGCGAGCATTGCACGCAGCATTCGACGCTCAGGATTTGTTAGTTCAACCCCACCGGTCATACTGTTGCCAATGCCCCAAAGGGTTTCAATTCACCGCCAGTAACCTGAGTTAGGCGTCAGTCTCCATCCCGGTCGAACTGAGACAGCAGAGAATTCAATTCACGTTGGCGCTCTTCTAGCGCGGTACGATCCTTCTTTGAAATATCAGGATCCTTGAGAGTCTCATCAATTTCTTCAAGTTCAGCACGGGCATTGTTACGAGATTCATCGAGCTTCTTGCGCTCTTGAACCATCTTTCGCTTAGCAGTGCGCTGCTTGGTAACCTCTGCTTGCTCGTAAACGCTGTCTGCCAATTCGACCGAAGTTGGGAATGGAATGTTGATGTTTTCCTTTCCAAACCGCTCATCGATGTTTCGCAAAAGCCAATCTCGCGCAACATACTCATCGCTGTAATCCTCAACCCAAGTGTAAAGACGGAATACCTTTGCAAAATCTCCAAGTTCATGCAACAAAATCCTTGGCTCAGGTTTATCGATGACATAAGGACATTCCTTAGAGAGTTGAAGCAAGGTGTATTTCACGTGATCAATGTCCTCTCGGTAATCGACACCGATATCGAGTACGATGGAGATACGGCGGGCAATTCCATCGCCACCACCTCGAGCATGATTGGTGATCTTTGCTTGAACGAGTGTATTGTTTGGAATAACAACAAGTCGTTCATCACGATCGAGAACCTTAGTAGAAAGAATACCAACGGAGACAACAGAACCCCAAGTCCCATCAACCTCAATCCGGTCGCCAACTTCAAACGGTCGGTCGATGGAAAGTAAAAATGAATTGACGATATTTCCAAGTGTCTGTTGTACTGCCAATCCTATAATCAATGAAAATACAGCAAGTGAGGCAAGGATACCAAACAATTCAATTCCAAGCTGATTAAGAGCAAAATACAAACCTGCAAACCAAACAACGGCACGAAGGAAAAAGGCAACTATCGAGTTACTTCCTGAGACCGTAACGCTTCCTTGTGCGCTGAATTGATCCATGAGAACAGGAATAAGATGCTTGATAGAAACACTGAGGATTGATGCGCTTAAAATGACGTAAAATGCAGCGAACAAAGGTTCAGAAGTATCGTAGGTGGAACTCGATGTGCCCAGAATCCATCGAATCGTTAATTGGGCAGAAATAGCGAAAATAAGTGCATATGTTCGATTTGCGAGGGGGCGATGCAAGAAATCATCCCAGTCTGCATCTGTCGAGGAAACGAAACGCCACCATGGTCGGATGACCGCATATTTCGCAAATACAATAGATACGATGAACAATCCAATCGCAATACCTAAACGGAAATAATCGTTTAGCGCATTGATTTCATCGAGATACTGCTGATAATCCATAAGAACCCGTAAAAAAAACCGGATTGCACGAATATAAAAGGGTTCCACTTAACCCGGACACAGTTCTTTCGTATTGGCAATGGACATGAGAATTGAGTTTTTGTATCAAAATAATACAGACAACATCAAAGAGTGGATTCATACCCCGTAGCCATGGAACAACAGAGATCGATTAACATCATCAACTCCTCATTCCTTGTAGGAATACCACTCCTTGCTCTGATTAGCGTTGTTTTTTACTCGCTTGAATATGGAATCTCTTGGATCGAACCAATCATATTCGTCACGTTCTATCTAGCGAGCGGTCTCTCAATTACTGCAGGCTATCATCGGTTGTTCAGTCATCGCACCCACAAAGCTGCATGGCCTATGCGTTTGTTCTATGCACTCTTCGGAGCTGCAGCATTCCAAAATTCTGCCATCAAGTGGTGTAGTGACCACCGCCGACATCATCTCAAAACCGATGAAGAAGAAGATCCTTACTCTGTCAAAAAAGGATTCATGTGGGCACACATGGGCTGGGTTATGGTCGACCAGGGAGAGGAGATTGTAGAACATGTTGAAGATTTGCAAGAAGATAGAATTCTTGCTTGGCAAGATCGTCACATTTTCCTCATTGGCTTCTTGGTAGGAATTGTTCTACCCGGAATTGTTGGATTCTTGATCATAGGAGGAATCCATGGATTCCTCGGAGGTCTGATCTATGGCGGATTCCTGCGAATTGTCATCGTCCACCATGCAACCTTCCTCATCAATTCAGCTGCTCACACATGGGGGACTCAGCCTTATTCAACAACTAACACATCACGAGATTCACCACTTCTTTCCTTCTTTACATTCGGTGAAGGCTACCACAATTTCCACCACACTTTCCAAGCGGATTACAGAAATGGCCACAAATGGTACCACTGGGATCCATCAAAGTGGTGGATTAAGGTTGCATCTTGGTTCGGAATGACCAAGGATTTGCATCGGATACCAAAGAAATCGATCGAATCTCAGCGAATGAAAACCGCTTTTGAAAATAATTCGGATGCGGAACAGGTCTCTAATGAATTACAAGATAAACTTGCACAATGTATCCAACAATTACGCAAAGGCTTCTCTGAGTTGATGAAGCGTAGGGACGAGTACAAAGCAGCGAAATTGGAACGAAAGAAGGAATCAAAAGAAGCTTGGAGACGACGTAAGGAATCTCACAAGGCTCGAATCAAACAATGCAAAGTCATCATTGCACAAGCACGTCTCGAGTTCAAGCATTTGATGCAATCATTGAAAATCAATGATTCCGCTACTGTAGCAGCAGTATGAATCAAATGAGTGGTTGCAATTCTCCATCAGCAAGATAGAGGCTTGGACCGCTTGCAAGATAGTAAACAGCACCACGTCCATCTCGTGAATCGGAAGCAGTTGCGTTAGGATTGGTCGCACAATCTCCTGTACAACCATCTGCAAATGCAACGTAAACACGCCCTTCTCGATCGATGTGTAGGTCATTGAAGTCGAGCAGATTTCGGTTTGAACCACCAATATCACGACAGTCGCCTGAATTCAAACAGATCGAACCCCTCTGCACAGGGTCATCCGTAACCCGATAGGTGTGGAAAACTGGATTCTCATCCAAAGCGTTGAGACTGAAGGTGATATAGAGATGATAGGTTGCATTGTTTGGTGCATAGTGTGCATTTCCATCCCATGGGTTACCATCAATATCCGATTGATTCAACATTTCAGAATTCTCACTTCCAAGATACGTAATAGCAATTCTTCCAGGGTCCCCTGCATCGGTTTGAGGAAACACGGTTGAGATTACCCCTGCAGGAGAAATACGAATGCTTTCTTGCTCCCATGTTTCGCCAGAATCGATGGATCTAGACATGTATACGCCTTCATCAGCACCAGTCCAGACGTGATATGCATTTGATTCCGTGTCGGTAGAAACCTCCGAATTCTTTCTTGGATTTGGTGTGGAAACATCTTCACCCATAGTTCGTTCAAACCATGAGAAACCGTTGTCTTTCGAAACGATAACGGTCGGTGTAGCGACACGGGGTGTTACGTAAACGGTGCCATCTGGCGCTGTTGAAATTGCACCATGTAGGCCACCGTTAGTTGTTGCTAACCCAATGATTTGACCACCTGTCTCAAACGTGGCACCGCCATCAAAACTGGTGAAACAGAAGATACCTGCAAGCTTGTTGTAGCAATAGTAAACAGCTGTTTCATAAAATCCACTTGTGAACTGACCCAGTGCTCCATAACCTGAATCTGTCCAAGGCCCGCTTGCCAACTTGATGTGGTCATTCAGTGGCGTTGTTCCTGAATCGTGTGGATTGCCCATCCATGTCTCACCATCATCATCGCTCCAGCAAATCCAAGATGTTTCCAAACCGATCATTTGCACTCCAAAAACACGGTCAGTGATTGGATCGACCCATCCATATGGATCACTTGTCGTTGGAGAACACTGAACAGGGTCTTGCGTTTCTTCCCAGGTTTGGCCACCATCACAAGAGCGCATGACCTTCTCCATAGCGATGAAGAATATGCATCCACTCGACGTAATACCGATGCTTGGCTCCTTACCAGTTTCTCCAACGTCACTGAATTGGAAGACCATATCCACGGGGGAGACATCAAGGGATGCTCCTGTCTTATCGGTTACGAAAATCCGTACATCCTCCTCGACCACTGGTTCGGGCTCGATGATCACTTCATCTTCACCGAAACAACCTGAAAGTGAGACTGTCGCCATCAACAATGCCAGTAGAATTGCCTTAGTGCGCATGATTAGGCCTGTCATCTTCCACATAATGACCTTACGCTAGAACTAATTCACTCAAAAATATCGACCGAAGGTGCTACTTTTGGCCTGTTATCATGCTCATTTGGGTCGCCTTCGATCGGTTCTTGAACCCCAAATTCATCTTTCGGATTCGATTCATTTCGACGTTGAATGAACAACAAAACGCCTCCAATCAACAACAACCCAAGACCAATTCTCCAGCCGATGTCAAGAAATGAATCCATACCAGAATTGCGTGGGAATAAATCCGTTGAATCGGGGACACCATCTCCATCTGTATCGTACTTTGCATCTTTGTCAAATGGGAAAACATCAGCATTGTCCCCAAGACCATCGCCATCGGAATCAAGCCACTCATAGGTGCTATCAGGGAAGGCGTCTTGATTGTCGCCAACCCCATCGTAATCACGATCGAAGCATTCCTCAGCATCCAGAGGCCAAACATCTGAATTATCACCACAACCATCACCATCGGAGTCGATCCACTCTGAAGCATCCATTGGGAAAGCATCAGAATTATCTCCAACGCCATCTCCATCCGAATCGAACCATTCCGATGAATTTAGAGGAAAGGCATCGATATTATCTCCATACGAATCATTGTCGGAATCCATCCACTCGCTTGAATTTTGAGGGAACACATCACCATTATCTCCGTAACCATCTCCATCCGAATCGGACCATTCATCCGCATCATTGGGAAATTCATCGATCGAATCAGCAATTCCATCCCCATCACGATCAGGACATCCAAGAGGAAGTACGGACAATCCGAATTCATTCGGACAATCGTCGCTATTATCACCTACTCCATCGGAATCTGTGTCAGACCATTCGGCTTCATCAGCAGGGAATGCATCGCTATTATCGCCAATTCCATCCTCGTCTGTATCGATACATTCTGATGGGTCGAGTGGGAATTCATCGGTGTTATCACCACAACCATC
>DAKS01000022.1:0-70118 GCA_002499195.1 Euryarchaeota archaeon UBA443 | reverse complement strand
CTCTTATCAGCGCCGATTGCATCCTCTTGAGTATTTGAGAGGCCATCACCATCAATGTCATCATCTTCAAGATCAGAGCAACCATCAGCATCAAGATCATTGGAATGAACACCGATCGTTCCTTTCGGACAATTGTCTTCAAAGTCAGCGACCAAGTCGTTATCATCATCCCAGTCTTCTGAATCCGAACAGCCATCTTGGTCATAATCGATGAGGTTTGGACTAAACGGGCAGGGATCGATTGCATCGTTAAGACCATCACTATCTGTGTCTCTTTGCGAATTTGAACAACCATTTTCATCAACGACCGCACCATTTTCTGTATCAGGACATTGGTCATCAGAATTCAAAATACCATCAGCATCATCGTCTCGTTGTGACCAAGAACAACCGGTTTGATTCACCGTAGTAGCGTCATCCGTCCAATCGCATGTATCGATTGCATCAATGATTCCATCCCCATCGGTATCAGCTTGGCCGATCGATTCAACAGCAAATCGTCCAATGTACTGGTGCATGACTCGTGTGGGGTGTGCCTTATCGAAGAAAATGTATTCATCCGCATTTGCTACAACAGGATCCCCATTATTGCAAATCGGTAATGGCAGTAATCCAGCGTTACCTGAACAAGCTGCTGATTGTGTATTGGTAAGACCCAAAGCGTCCTTGTTATCGATGATATCGTTGAAGATTGTGTAAGCGTCAACGGAATAAACATTGATTCCAAGTTCGAGTTGTAAACTCGATATCAATGATGCGAGTTTATTGTTGTATGAGACAACCTCAGAAGCAATGTTTTGTTGCTGTGTTTGACTACGGCTCAATATCTCAGGTGTTTTTTCCAACGGCGGCAGATTTGGGATGATGAAGGTTGTAGCGCCAGCAGACTCAAGCTGCCGAATGTGGCTCTCCATATTGGTGATGATCGTATCTGCGTTTGCTGTTCCATAAAGGAAATCGTTACCACCAGCCCAAAGTGAAACAACATCGTTTGAAGCAAAACTGGATTGAACATTTGCAAGATAACTGCTGATTTGTGAACCGACATTAGGTAACAGAAGATAAGAAAATCCCGCACCGGTCTGTGCTCCACCAAAGGCACGATTGTCTCCAGGTGAAGTACCTGAACCATGTGTTGTTGTCACTCCATATGCTTGCGAGAGGTATTCGATCCAAACCATACCATTTGAGAAACGACCTTGCCAATATGGAGGAACATCTGGAACATTCAAAACCGAATCTTTGGCATTACCCATATCGCTTAATGAGTCACCAAAAGCCAAAAGATTTCCAATCGGTGCAACCTTTCTGTTTTGAAAGACGGTAAAGGATTGTTCATCTTCGATAAGAAGTATACCCGAAGAATCGTATAATTCAGCCTCAAAATTGTAGAAATGATTACTGTTGTAGAAATGCTTCAACTCAATGATATTCGAAGTGATAGTACCCGTTGCCTTGAATACTTTTGATCCAGTTTCAAGGACGTTATCATCAACATCTCTCAAGGCCCAAATCAAGGTATAATTTGTATTGTATTGAGCGTTTTTCAACTGCACATCCATAGGTATAGTTTCGTTTGATAGCCAATCGAGATGCGAAATTTCAATGTCAAATTCGATCGCTCTGCCCTGCGCATGAACTGTCATGGGCAAAAGAACACTTGACACCAACAAAAGCGTCAAGAGAATTTGAGCCCGCATACGCACCAACCAATACATCGTGTCTTGATTCCACCCATAAAACAACATCGACTTATTGATGAAGCGATGTTCAGTTCGGAAGTTTTATTCAACGAATGACTCAACAATCAATCATGACCGATGATGAATGGACTGTTGATGAAGCGATTGAGAACCTCAAGAATGCAATGAAGGAAAGCGGTCAATCGACAAGCGATTTATTCTCCAGTATCGATGCCAACGATGATGGTGAAATCAACGGACCTGAACTCTACAAGGGCCTCTTGGAGCATCTTGGAGACCGTCTTTCACCCGGACAAGTATCAATAATCATCAAGGCATTGGATTCCAATGATGATAATCGAATCGATCTCTCAGAACTGACGGCTGCTCTCGAAGAAGAGGAATAATCTCTCATTTGATTGTTTAAGGCTTCCAATCTTTCTGATTGAGGTGAGAATGGCAAGGCCACTAAGCGCCTCACCAACGTTTGCTGCTGCTTCTAGATCCATGTGATTCAATCATTCAGATTCAATAATAACACTGGCTGTGGGCGACTGAGTCGATTCAAGGCTCGGGCCCATCTTCATGAGTACGAGGAAAACAAGCGCCTGGAAGAGGGCTCCAACGATGAACAGATTGGGAAAATTATCGTTGAGTAGTTCGAGTAATTTGGGGGAAATCATTGTACCTGTGATTGCCCCGATGTTGATTGCAGTCATGTACAAAGAGAATTGAGTCCCTCCAAGTTCACTCGTGGTCAAGATCATCAAGAGTGCAATGAGATTCGCACCGACAATACCCCAGACAAAGGTCCAAATCATCCAGCTCATTTGCATGAAGGAATCATCACTCCAGTTTCCACGCAGTCCAGACCATGCAACCGTCATGATAGTCCCTATTCCAACTGCGTACATCATGACCTTATGGGAACCAAATTTCTTACCAAGGAAACCGCCAACAAGGAATCCGGCCATGGTCATCATGAAGATTGTAAAACCTTTGAGAGCTAGGTAACTCTCTTCGGACCAGCCTAAATCGTCAATGAAAACGAATGGGAATTGCATATCGATGATACCCATTCCACCACCCATTCCTCCACCAATCCAAACAATTGCAGCGAGCAGGAGTGCCCATCGAGTTGAGGATTCCTTCAGAACACCGGATAAAGCGTCTTTCAATTCACGGAAGTTCATTGATGCATCTTCTTGACTGTCTTCCCTTGTTCCGCCAAGGAAGAGAGAATCACCTTCCCGTTCTCGGATAAAGAATGGAATGAACATGAGGACGAACAACAACGGAATTTGAACCGTTAGTGCAGCTTGGAAGCCTGAATCGAGAAGAACAGAGCCAAGAATGAGCGCAGCGAACATGAATCCAAATCCTTTGGAAACAAACATCAAACCGTTAGCTAAAGCGACCTCTTCCTCCTTGAGAACATCTACTGCTAAGGCATCAGAACTTACATCTTGTAACGCTGCAAAAATATTGTGAATCAAGAAGAACATCCCAATGGCTGCAAAATCTGTCTCTGGATTGTCAATGAACAGAAATGCCGCCATTGTAACGATCATTCCGAATTGAGAGAGGAGAATCCATGGGCGACGACGGCCCATTGTAGAAGACTGGTAGCGATCTATCATTGGCCCCAAGATCAGTTTGCCGAACATCCATGGCAATGTCCCCATCAATGTCAATTTCGCTACTTCGTCATCGCTAATGTCGTAGGTATCATGTCCGACCAAATAGGCAACAAAGGCAACGGCAATGAACGCCCAAGGGACGCCTTGAGAAAAATATAGAGAACAAAGTGTGCCGAAACGGGCTGGGCGGCTTTCTTGTAATGTGATTGCCATGGTTGGGTTTTAGTCGAATTGAATAAAATAGTTATCCCCATAAATACCACAAAAACTTGTGATTTATTGAGGTCAGATTTAGGCATCAGCACCTGTATCTTTGAGTGGATTGTATCGATCGAGCAACCAGAACAATCCCGACCAGACGCCATCCGTTGGCTCATCACTTTTCGAAATGTTGACCATCATGAAAATCTGAATAACACGTCGCCAGCGACTCGCAAACATACGGAAGTAAACACTACAAAAATCATCCACTAAATCCATGGAAAGGTGGCCATTTTTTGCAAGAACACCGATGTTGTTCATACCTATCATCAAGGCATTCATGGCATCCTTTTCTTCTCGGGTTAACGCCCCTAATTCTTGCGGTGTGAGTTCATCGTGAAGTTTGGTCGTGCTTATTGAAAAACCACGATGGACCAAGGGATTGTTCATGTGAGCCGCGAGATCACGCCCAATCTCATACCTTCTATTTTCGTTCCAGTGCTTCATTTGGCGAAGACTAAACAATAGCGTGAACAAGATGGCGATACCGCTGACGGCTTCACCGATGTTGGCCGCAGTTTCAATGTCCATCAACAAACCCGAACGTCTCAGTCTTCTTGTAGGTTATGCATTACAAGAATTCATCTGAACCAGAGAAAATAGACGCCCCAACCAATGAAAAACGCTGAAACAACTGCGTATTTGAGGAAAGGAATTCGCTTTGTTACTGTTTCCACTTTATTTCCAATGTCTTCAAGCGTTTCATCACCAAGTGCTGCCAAAGCGAGTTCACTCAATGCTTCTCCTGCCACGTAAAGAAATACCAATACCTGATATTTAGTAATTGAGAAGAAAAAAACCTAACCTTAGTCGCAGCAAGATTTTGCAAGCCCCTCTCCAAGAATCTTTATTCATCGATTTTCAACAGAACTCTTGTTTTGTTGTGACGTATGATAGGAGGGGATCGATGGACGATAGCTAATTCACCTTCACCAAAATTTTGTCCTTTGAGAATCAATACGTCGAATGTGTTTGCTCGATTGATTGCAGTTTCATCTTTTACGATGTTGTTGTTTCTCCCTTTCCCGAGAGCATTACGATTAACATTCGAGTGATCAAGCCATTCAGTTCCTGGACCTAGATACGTACACAAAAGGCGTTGACGATAGTAATCTGCGTGAAACAAACGACACATATCGGTTGTAACAATTTCAAGTTGTAGTTTTATCTTCCCCGATTTTGTTGTTGCTTCAAAAAGTGTAGCAAGCCGAAGAATGTCATCGATGAGAATCTTCTTCTCATCTGCGATTGGCCCATTTGGCAAATGTTGATCGAGGAGGTTGTAGAGCGCATCTGAATCAATACCATCGTTGAAGATGTGTATGAAGGAGGTCAACTCTTCGAGGACGTTGTCGATGTAATTCGCAATTGCATGGATTTGACTTCGAGCTTCAACCAACACTTGATTCGGCCATGCATTGGTGTCCTGCACGAGTTGATAACTTTGCATGATTGATAATTAAATTACAATTTATATTAAAAAGATTCGCTCCGTTTGTTCGCTTCCTTGATTCAAAAACAAAACTACACACCAACTTCGCTCATCAAACAGAGCATCATGATAAAATAACGGCTATCTTCTTGGCCTGTTAGAATTGACGCGCTAAGTGATAATGTAACCTACCTAGTTTTAGGTGATGAGGCAAACAGATACATTCCTAGGAGTTAGCATTGTTGCAATTTGTGACTCTACTGGGGAACAATAAATGCAGGACTTTCAATCATTAGGACTCTCAAGAGAACTGCTTCTTGCCGTAGAACAAGAAGGGTATACGACGCCAACGCCAGTACAAGCACAATCTATTCCACCATTACTCAATGGGAGAGACGTTCTAGGGGTCGCTCAAACTGGAACGGGTAAAACTGCTGCATTTGCTCTGCCTGTATTACAGGTAATGAATCGATCAAAACCACAAGGAAAACGTCACATTAGAACACTGGTTTTGTCACCAACTCGGGAATTAGCTGCGCAAATCGATGAGCGATTTTCGGCATACAGTGGACATTTGGATATTCGACACAAAGTTATCTTTGGTGGAGTAAAGCAAAATCCTCAAGTCAGAGCACTGGAGAAAGGTATCGATGTTTTGGTGGCAACACCTGGGCGATTGCTCGATTTGATTGGACAAGGCTACATTGATTTGAGTAGAGTAGAATTTTTTGTCTTAGATGAAGCAGACCAAATGTTGGATATGGGATTCATTAGAGATATCAAAAAAGTACTCAAATTACTCCCAAAACAACGCCAAAATCTGTTGTTTAGTGCAACAATGCCAAAATCAATTGCTGACCTTGCATCCTCATTCCTACATAATGCTGTCAAGGTTGATGTGAGTCCAGAAGAAATCACAGTTGATCGAATTGCTCAGAAAATTATGTTCGTAAGAAAGGCGGACAAACGACGGCTGATCGTTAAAATTATCAAACAAGAAAGAGTCAGTAAAGGCATCGTATTTACTAGGACTAAGCATGGAGCAAATCGCTTGGTAAAACAACTTGCTCAAAGTGGAATTAATGCTGCAGCAATACATGGTAACAAAAGCCAGGGTGCTAGAACCAAAGCATTAGCTAATTTCAAATGTGGAGAAACCAAGATACTCGTAGCAACCGATATTGCGAGTCGAGGTATTGATGTAAATGATATCACGCACGTGTTTAATTACGACTTGCCAAATGAACCGGAAAGTTACGTTCATCGCATCGGGAGAACTGCGAGGGCTGGAAAATCTGGAATTGCTTACGGTTTTTGTGACGATACTGAATCAGGGTACTTGGTTGGTATTCAGCAACTTATTGGTTTTGAGATTGATGTTGATGAATCTCATGAGTTCCATTTCGTTGGTGCGATTCCAAAACCTGATCAAAAGCCTGGGAAAATCAAGACGGGAAAATCGAGCAATAAGCCTCGCAATTCCAACCGTAAGAAAAGCGGGAACTCCAATCCACGTAGACAGGGCAAGACACCGTCGTCCAACAGGCGTTCTGGCGATTCAAATCCAAAGCGTTCGTCTCGAAGAAGACGCAATAGAAATCGATCTCGAAGTAATCAAGATCGATGAAATATCCAGTTATTAGATGAGATCTATTATGTTTAGAACAAAGAGAACAACTCAGTGATCGTGGTGGACACTGGGGAGTCGAACCTGCTTCCGAGCATCAGGAAAACTTAGTCGCTTTGGCATCGCTCATTCGTGCACAAATATACAGCCGGTCTTTACAATTCTTGAGAACGAACTCGGAGGTGCTTGCTGATGCGGCCGAGAAAAGCATCCCCAAACTTGAGGCTACAGCACGGCGGCTCGACGCGAGAACTAATTCACTTTTGAGTGATTAATCTCTTCTTGTAATTGCAACAAATGCACTAATCACTGCAACTAGTGATAATACCGCAGTAAACCCTGGCAGGGTCATCATGTTAGGCGTATCACCAGTATACATATCGACATAATTATCGTGAAGTTCAACACATGTAAAGTAAAGATCGGTACTATCTGGTGAATAAATAGTGATTGAATCACCATTGTTAACATAACCATTGTCATCATTGTCTAGCCAAGCTCCATTCCAATTCTTTCCATTACTGTCAGTGAAACCTGCAGCGAAAGAGTCCATTTCATCAAGAGGAATTGTCACTAATACGCTCAGTCCCTCTTTGTCAGTATTTGTCATTTCGCCACAGTGTCCCTCCTCTGTGATATAATCATATGCAGAGTCGACATTGGTTATTCTCAATTCTAATTCAGACGCATCAATGTCATGTTCTGAGAATCCAGTAATAATCATTGAAGAGGTAAATCCATCTGGAATAGAATTAGTTGTATCCCAATCAAAGGTTCCGTAAGAACTGCCTGTTTGCATATATTCATCGGAATAATTCGGGCAATCGCCAGTATTCCCATCATTGACCAATGCCATGTTAATATCATCAGATGCATCGTCAGGAGTTTCACAATGGAACATTACATCAGAATCGCCATCGCCATCTAAATCAACTGATTCGTCAGATTGGTCGGCACAATCAGCAATATTATCATTTACGCGCTTGAAAATAATCCACTGTGAACCATATTCTACTTCACCATCATCTCCCATTACGCCATCTTCGCCGCAATCAAACATGTGAATTGAACTATTTGTAGTCATTAGGTTCAAATCTGCTGCTCCCCAAGACCATTCTCCATCAGCGTCTTCAACTGTATTCAAATCTACCTCAAACCAATTTGCCATGACAATTGTAGTCGAACCATTTGTTGCGTAAAATGAACTCATTATCCAATCACCATCTGGGCTGAATTGGAAGGCTGTGATTTCCATGCTACAATAGTCTGCATCGGTTGGATCTCCAAATGTCATATTGACATAAGCAATACCGCCCAAAGATCCATCTAGACCTTCCATTGTAGCACTAGTAGGCATTGGCCCATCATCTTCATCAGAATCGCCACATGCAGTTCCATCAAGAGATGGAAACGGCATATCACCATCGACTTCTACCTCCAAGTCAGGTTCATCAGCAGCATTAGGGCAATCATAAGATCCGTCATTAACTACACTCATTGAAACTGTAGTTGAATCATCATCATTACAATCAAACCAATTATCTTCAGCCCCATCGCCATCGAAATCTTGTGGTTCATCAGAACCATCGCCACAGTCTTCAGTTCCATCATTGACTAATGCAAAGTCTATCTCTGTATCAGGTGCACCTCCAAGTGTTGAACTACACCAGAAAGTCTGGCTTCCCGTGTCATCATCGTCACTACCAAATTCATCGCATATATCAGAACCTTCAGAATAATTATCTCTTAAGATTAATTTATATTCAGTGGAGGTTATATCTCCAGAATCATCTTCTTCTGATGTGATTAAATGAAGATTAATCATACTATCAAACCATGAATGAGAGCCTGTCGGTGAAGGAGTAAATGTAATTGTATCATAGCCCATGCTTGCAGATAATCCAGCATCTTCATTGCTAATATGGTACATCATCATTGATCTAGTATCAGTGCCATCATACTCAACAATCCTATCGAAATTTACCATCACCAGTGTTCCGTCATCTGAAGGCATTAAACCTGAAATTCGCATAGTTGTGCCCATTTCGCTCAATGTTCCACACATTCCTGAAACATCCATCTCTAATGCATCCATAAATTCCATAATTGGTAAAAATTCAAACATCTCACAACCTCCTTCATCTGGATTTTCTTCACAGTATTCAGTTACAAATTCAAGACAAGCCTCTGATTCTTCATCTTCGCACTCAGGTGCAAAACATGGGCTGTCAGTATCTCCTGGTTCATTAGGGAATGGACATTCTTCTCCGCTGTCACCATCGCCGTCTCCAGTTCCATCTGTAACTGCATCCATACAGGAAAAGGTTTCTTGGTCAAAAACAACTGCAGGTAGGTGTCCTGATCCGGTTATTGATTCGTTATCCTCAAACACTACCATTGGGTGCACAAAGTCAATGATATCCGACATAGTATGATAAGCAAACATCTCTAATTGGATATTTGGAGATGCGCTATTTTTCACTGACCAACTGGTAATTTCATGGAAATCGCCAGCATTTCCTCCTGAAGAATTAACCCATGTTTGGTACACATCTGAAACATGTCCCTCTTCAACCGAACAAATCAGTTCGAGTAGAAAAGGGGATTCATTAGCCATCGGCGGTGCCCCGAAATGAAGGTATAATGGGCCATTTTCATCAATTACTGCCGGGGCGTATGAACCAGATTGAATATAGACGAAAAGAGCGCCATTCAGCATCTCCGTGGAATCGCCTCCGTCATCTCCAGTAATGTCACTGGGGTCTTCAGTTTCATCTTCTTCATTCGACGTACATCCAGCCAAAGAGGCCGAAATCAGCATAAAAATCACAAAAAGTAGGTGTTTTCGCATATTTCGTACAAAGCATACTAGCAAATAAGGTCTATGTAAGGCTTGATTCACCTGGATCTTCTTGAAATACTTCGACAAACTTCTTGGCAAATGATTGGCTAGGCTGGTTTGGCACAAGTAAGGAACAAGGGGTTTGGACTCTCCGAGGGTGGTGGACGCTGGGGGATTTGAACCCCCGGCCTTCTGGTTGCAAACCAGACGCTCTTCCAACTGAGCTAAGCGCCCTCTTAGCCGTCCGTACAAACACTTCCTTTTGAGTGTTTCATTACGATTACTCAGATACAATCGATGGTAGCATCTCGATCTGGTCCAACACCAACACTCGAACAAGGAATGCCAAGAAGCGATTCAAGTTGACGTACATAATCTTGCGCAGGCTGTGGAAGTGTTGAGATTCCAAGCCCGTTCTCATTGGCATGCTTGGCTACAACTAGCCATTCCTCAAGTGATTTCGATCCAAATCCTGGAACGGTGACATAGATTGGTTTACATCTAGCTAGAGCTGATGCGCTGCTAGGCATTTCTGTAATTTCAGCACCGTCCAATTCGTAAGCGACGCAAATCTTGAGTTCATCCAATCCACCTAAAACATCGAGTTTTGTTAGTGCAAGAGAAGTGAAGCCATTGATTCGATGTGCATGACGCATGACGACTGCATCAAACCAACCGCAACGTCGCTTTCGGCCTGTTGTCGTACCAAATTCATGACCTACTGTACCGAGATGTTCTCCTACATCATCTTCCAATTCAGTAGGCATTGCACCGTTTCCTACACGAGTGATGTAGGCTTTGGTGATTCCGATCACGTCGTCAACATGACCTGGATGAATGCCTGCTCCATGCGATGCATTCCCTCTTGATGTGACGGAAGAAGTAACGAATGGGAATGTACCTTGATCGATATCCAAAAGACAACCTTGAGCACCTTCGAGAATCACGTGCTCATCAAGTTTGAGTGCATTATCGAGCATCAATCCAGTGTTAGCGATGCTTGTTGCATAGGTTGAATGAATCCATTCCACTTCGCTGGCAAGAGTTGATGCATCGATGCGGACATCGGAACCTGCTGCTTCAAGCGACTTGTTCATGCGATGCGCGGTTGTTTCCGCCCATGAACCATCTTGAACAACTTCAGCAATGTCACCAAATCGTAGACCGATTCGATTGATCTTATCCGAATAGGTTGGGCCAATTCCTCGTCCAGTGGTTCCGATTGTTTTGTCGAGACTGTCCATGGCTCGATGATATGGAAGAATGACGTGGGCGCGCTCTGACACGAAGAGTCGGTTGCCTCTAGGATCGTCTCCGCCTGTTTTGATCCAATTTTCGACCTCGGTGTTGAGGACCCATGGGTCGATGACCATGCCATCTCCGAGAACAAGCGAGCATTCTTGGCGAGTAATACCTGATGGTAGGAGATGGAATTTCAAGACCCTATCTCCTATGACAACTGTGTGGCCTGCATTGTTTCCACCTTGGAATCGAGCAACCCATGTTGCCTGTTCCGCTAGTCGATCGACAAGCTTACCTTTCCCTTCATCGCCCCATTGCGCTCCTAAAATGACGGTTGCTGGCATATTGTTCAATCTCAACCAAAGAACGAATGTCCTTGAACTATGCCCTATTACTCCATCAGTTTAGATGGGACTATTTGGGTAAATTAAACGCACCTTCTTATAGTGTCGCTCAATCTTCTTGACATAGTGAGAAATATCCAGTATTTTCTTTCCAATCGCAGCCTTGCGCTGGCAAGAATTTGATGCAAATGAAGCAAACATTTATATAGTCTGGAGAACAATTACTATACCCGGAGTTGAGAAGATGAGCGCTAGTTTTGATAATGAAAGCGGACGAAGCCAAAATGAGACGAATGGAACGAGCGAGCGTCGAGTTCTAGAAGGCCACACAAGACCTTGTGAGGAGTGTGCTGCAGTCGACTGGAGTCTCGATACAACCCGTGGGGAGGTAACCTGCAACAGTTGCGGCCTCGTCGTTGAAGAGAATGTACCTGACCCAGGGGCCGAATGGACTCAAAGAGATCGTGGAGAAGACCGTTCACGCGTTGGAGCTCCAATGACCTACACACTTGCTGACCGTGGACTTAACACAACCATCGATGTTCGTGATTTGAATACTGGGGCTGCCAGTCGTCATGGTATTTCGAGTCAAAGTCGTCGTGAATGGCGTCGACGAAGAATCATCGATGAACGTTCAAAGACTCGTCAATCTCGCGCAAGAAACCTCGTCAGAGCCAACCAGTTTATTCGGGACCGTTCGCAACTCCCAGTTGCATTGCAGGAAGAGGTTGCTCGACTGTACCGCCGTCTTTCAGACAAGGGCTATGTAACTGGCCGTTCGATTGCTGGCGTTGCTGCAGCATGCACCTACCTCGTAGCACGAGAAGAAAACGTTCCGCGTCAAATCCCCGATATTGCAGAGCAATTCTCCATCCAAGAGAAGGAACTATCTCGTTTGATTCGTCAAGTATCACGAATGCTCAACATGCATTCCATCAGTTCGCCTGACCAATACATTGACCCATTTATGTCCAAACTTGAACTTGCACCTTCAATGCGAAGTCAGATTCAACACCTTTGGACGGTTATCAAGCCTCATGAAGACATTTGGCAGGGCAAGAAACCGATGGGTGTTGCTGCTGCATTGATTTACAAAGCTTGCAATGAATCGGGTTCGCCACGAACACAATCTGAAATTTGTTCTATTGCGAATGTCTCCGAAGTAACCCTCCGTGGCCTCTTGCGATTGATAGAAGGACTTCTTGCCAAACTTGGTGAAGGATCACAACAGTAGGACCCTAAGTTTCTTGAAGCATCATTCTTTGGAATGGATATGGGATTCAAGGCCAAAGCCCGTAAGAACAAATCCAAAGCCGCTGAAGATGGGGCTGAAAAAAAGAAATCAGGTTCTGGAGAACTTCCTTGTGCAGTGAAATCGTGCGAACGGTTCGCTGACAAAAAACTTGGTGGTCGCTCCCTCTCATTCGATGATTCAACAGAGATGTGGGGATCTGGAAACTTTGTTTCCACCAAAGGTCGAGTTCGAGTGTGTAAATCCTGCTACCGGGCATGGAAGAAGGAAAACAAGAACGACGACATGTACTGATTTCACTTTCACTTTTACTTTCGCCTCAAGATAAATCAGGTATACCGACTGCACTCAGCAACAAGGTATGCGTAACAACAGAACTACCGTGCGAAGTCTCGTAACGGAACAAGGAACCTACCTTGCCATGAGTGATGGATTGATCGTCTGGGAGACCCCTTCTGCACGAAGAACCCTACATTTGAGAACCGCCGCGACCGCACTTCTAGGTGTAAAAGAAAATGATGTTACCGTTTCCAGACTCTATGTTGGAGACAAACTTGGGCAGTTACATATCATTGAATTCCCTGATTTCATATCATCCAATACCGTGTCGGTAAGTGATGCTCCTTTGCGGGCAATGTGTATGACGGAACAAGGAATGCTTCTCATAGCCGATGCGAAGGGTCGTATTCTAAGTGTAAACGAGAAAGGAAAAACGACCCTCATGTTCGAAACAAATCGATCGATTTCATCCATCCGCGTGGAAAGAAAAACCATCCGGATTCAATCCGGTTGGGAACAATGTGTGTATGATTGGGATGGTAGTCTCTCGAACTCAAATGATGCATCCAGTTCATTTGGAGACAATCTCATGTTGCGTCGAATGCGTGAGCGAAAAGCATTGGAAGCACAACGGCGTAAGGCCGAAGCTCAGTTACGGCTGTTACCATCGGCTTGATTCGTTTCTTGCTCTTGACGTGGCCAAGCAGGTACAGGTTCGTGCCAAAGTGAAGTATGAGTCGGTTTTAGCCAAGATTGAGGAATAACTCCTTGCTTCTCGATAATATCCTCAAGCATCTTTATGTGACGTTGGATGGTTTCAGAGATATGATCATGACCTTGAAGACTTGGCCCATGCATCGGTATCAACTTTTCAGTGCCTAATGCAAGTAGTTTCTCGAGACTTTCTTTACCAAGAATCAGATTTCCCGTAGGCACATCCCATCTCATCAGACGATCTGCTCTGGGAAGCAAAGCGCCGGCGATAACCGTCTTGGCCGAAGGAATGTGGACCAATAGATTACAACTGCTTGGTCCGGGGGCTTCAATAATTTCAATTTCTTCATCATCGAGAAGGACTTGTTGACCCAAATCTAATTCTTGTGCGTTAACAACCGGCATATCCGAATCGAATCTATTAGCCCAAGTTGTAAAGAAATCACCAGTTGCAAGAGATGATACTGCTGAGGAATGTACTGAAATTGGAGTCTCGCCAAAATGCTGCGAGATTGACAAACAACCTCCACTGAATGGATAACGTCGAGAGGTTAGGAAAATCTCTCGAAGTACCACATCATCTCCCAATTGACCAACGATACGTTCCTGTTGAAGCAATTGGTACCAAGCAGTACCTGAATCGATGAGGACTGCCTCAGTGACCCCCATCAATAAGACTGCGTTCGCATCGTGATGAATCCCTGGAAGGCGTACGATGCGCATAGGATACGCTATTGCCTCAAGTGTTTGAACCATGGCATCGAGATTTCTCAAATCTGGTGGTTGCGATTAAATAGAGGAAGTCGGTCGCAAGGCCATGGCACGATTCCCTGAGGCTGAGGCTCGTATGCTTCATCGCAAAATCTGCATGAAGTGTAATGCTCGAAATGCTGCGCGTGCCGTACGCTGCCGAAAGTGTGGCTACAAAGGTCTTCGCTGGAAGAACATCGAGCGAAAGGGTATCTGATTTTCAAGGTAAAATCAAGGGCAGTATTGCTGCCATTGGATCTCCAATCAACCACAATGGAGCGATTGCTGGGAATAAGAATAACAGAAGTGGTAGTTTCAAACTGACCCAGATTCGTTCTGCTCCAAATGCTTCCAATCGTTCGATATGTTCGTTCAACTCTTCGTCACTAGGTGTTCTCCTAGGTGCGCGTTTCCTGTGATTAAGAATCGTTTCACCATTTGGCATTTCCATAGTATCGGTAAGAATCCATACATGGCGTCCATGAACTGAATTCAATGGAATAGACAAAGCCATCCAAGACATTGTCAAGTCGGAGAAGCTTTTCACGGAACCTGAAATTGTGTTCCGTACAAGAAGAACGAATGGAATGAGAATGAACAAGAATCCACCCCAAATCAGCAAACTCAATGATGGTGGTAAGTGTAGTATTATTTCATCCATCGAAGTTGTAAAGTGAACTGGTACTGCATCCCAAGAAGGGAAAAGAAGTGTAACCCACATCAGAGCTTTTGCATCTGCACCACCGTGAATGAATCGGAATCTCCACGCTAAATCGATGACAAACAGTGTGAACAAGGCACCAATATACGACCACCATAACGTTGCCTCTGAGGATGCATCTCCTACCAATACGTCGAGAGGTGATGTCGATGAGAAACGAACCGCTGCTGCGATGATACCAATTGCTGACAACAGGTACCAAACAAGCACGAATTGATCTACTCGATCGCCTCTTCGTGCATCGCGAACCGTTGGTCGCCCAATGACCGAACCACTAGCATAAGCGAGAAGTGCTGAAACAGTTAGCCACACCGACCAATGAGGTTGTTGAATAAGAAGATCCAATGACCAAATGAAAACAATTGGTTTTGACCACACAATCCAGTGCTCATTGGAAACTCTTCGCTCTTTGTGGTCAAACCATGCAGCCCATCCCATGCATAACATGAGAACACCCATTCGAGTCCACCCCAGAATGTGGTCTGAATCGACATCCATAGTAGAGTCCATGTCGCCAATGACCTTAAAGACGGCCCACGCCAAGGCATCATTACTGGGCATTATGAGGTGTTGTAATGATGGACGTCGAAACAAGGCTACAACAAGTCGCTACTGTCATCAATCAAATCGATGACCCAAAAGTACCACGAAACATCCGTAAGCAGGCAAAGGAAACCTGTGACAATTGGTTGTTGAACAAGGATAAGAAACTCGACATACGTATCGCTATGTCGCAATCAAAACTTGAGGAACTTTACGAAGATCCAAACATCCCTCCAGAATTTGGAACGCTTATTCTTATGATCAATACTGAACTCGAAAAGATTCTTACAGATATTCTGTGATTACTCTTCTTCTTCGAGACGCTCATACATCGACTTTAGTACAGTCCTGTTGGATTTCTTCAAGCGACCGGATTCTACGTCGATATTGTTCAGTTGTAAGAAATACGCATCATTGTCATACAATGATGCAGCATCTTTGATGTACGTGAATTGTTCAGAAGTGATTCTATTTCGCTTTAGTGAACGTTCAATTGCATGCTTAGCTGCTACTTTCGTCATTTGCAGATCGCTCAAACCAAGAATTCTCTGCAGTTCATCCAATGATCGACTTTCATGACTGGAAATTCGTCCATCTTTCATAGCCTCTCTCCATGCTTCATCGATCGAAGGTGCACGTTCTGCGAGCAAGATTGCAATTGGACGGGTTGGTTCGATATTCTCAAGAACAATCTTGAAAATAACCGTGAATGGAACTACGAGTACCATTCCAAGTATACCCCATACCCAATAAGAATAAGCCGTTGTTAGAAGAAGCAATACGGGGGAAATATCCAATGCACGACCCGCCCATTTAGTCTCAATGATGCTTCCCCACAATTGTTGGTTTGAGACGAGAAGTATCAACATTACAAGCCAAGCAACCGGAGAGAGTGTAACAAATCCTAGAATCAATGGAGGTATGGTTGCAATCAATGAACCGATGTATGGAACATAATTGAGAATAAATGTCAACAAAGCCCAAGTGAACCAGAGATCAATTCCAAATATGAACAAAACGATAGCAGTGATACCAGCTGTACCTAAACCAACACCTGTTTTGACGATAACATATTTGTTGATACTCTCTTGAATTTGAATTTGCATATCCTGAACTCGACCGGATACACCACCTGGCCATGCACGTTCGATACGTCCTGGCAAGAAGTTCGCTTCAAAAATAATGAAAATCAGGAAAAAGGTCACGGTAAGACCCATACCCAGTAAACTACCAACACTGGAAACAACTCCACCAGCAAGATCTGCAATCCCTGAATCATCGGATATTAGACCCATTTCAGCAAGGTCTTCAGTGAAGGTTCCATTGCTCGAATTCAACGATTCTGTAATCGATGAACCAATCATTGGAGTTCCTTTTAATTGATTCCAACGCTTGTCCAATTTCTGATTGTACTCCTTTATTCGATCTTCATTGTCTGCAAGGTCACTGACTTGATCAAACGCAAGATATCCTGCTGCAACGATAACCAAGAAGGCTGAGAGCAGCATCGTAAGATAAGACAAACCAATAGGAAAGCCATTCTTAGAGAGATAGTCTGCACCTGGTTTGAGAACAAAGTAGATGCCCAGTGCAATGAAAAACGGTTGGAATATACCTTTCAGTTCAATCATCCAGATCGTTAGAAGTGTGAGAAGGATTGCTGCAAAGGCAAGTGCACCCAGACGCTTGTGGAAGGTATCGTTATCAAACACAGATTCTTGCCCGTCCATGTGACATACTCTTCTACTTCACGTTTGAATTTATTGTGATGGTTGTTCCGTAGTTTTGAATTTGACTTTGAACGAAAGTAAGAATGCAAGCATCATCAAAACTCCACAAATATGAAACGCGGTATGATAGTCAAAGAATCCACTTCTCTCGACTGTAATCGTCCAAACATATCCACCTGTTAATGGACCTAGAATTCGAGCAAACGATGAGAGAGATTCTTGCGAACCCATAACCGCTCCCAATTCATAATCATCTTGTCGTGCCAATGAGGTAAGGATTGTACTTGACGACGGTTGGAACAATCCGTTTCCGATTGCAATGCATCCAGTGATAATGGCCATCCAAGCCCAAACAAAATCCAAACTCGAATATGGAATCAAAACAAGGCCAATTCCTGATAGAATTGTTCCGAATCGTAGAATGAACATGGAGCCATATTTTCGAGTTAAAGGCCCTATAAGACCCCCTTGGGTAACAATTCCAAGTATTCCAATGAGAGCAAAGATTCGCCCATTGTCAGCCTCACTAAATCCTAGACCACCTTGTGTAGGATCCATTTGTGTGAAAAGGATGAAGACCGCATGCATCACAGTAAATCCAAACATGTACAGGAATGTAACCCACATCAGAGAACCGATGTTCTTTGTTGCAAGCATACGCTTGACATTGGAAGCAGTATGCTTCATGATCGTACTCCACTTCTGTGTTGTTGTACGCTTTGAACGAGATTCTGTTTCAAGCGATTCGGGAAGATATCTGAACGCTAGAATTAATGAGAATATGGAGAGAACGCTTGCAAGAATACAAGGAAGAAGATAGGGGTGGGTTTCAAAAATTGTACCTACGAAGAGATCCCAGCGTTCTGCAGGAGAAGATAACTCACCACCAAGGAAAGGACCGATGGTGAATCCAAGACCAAATGCTGCACCGATAAGTCCCATTCGGCTTGCGAGTTGTTTAGGAGTGCTTACATCACCAATATACGCTCGAGCAACTGCAATGTTTCCATTGAAAACACCTGCCATGAATCTAGCTGCAAGAGCCATCAACAAAGTACTTGCAAGACCAAACATAGTGAAAAAGATCGTATTTCCAACAAGTCCAATCATTAGGACAGGGCGCCTACCGATACGATCACTAAGGCCACCCCATATTGGAGAAAACAAGAACTGTGCTGCAGAATAGGAAGTCATCAACAAACCGACCCATAGGCCAATAGCAGTGATATTTTGATCAATAGCCAAATCTTCGACAAGATAGGTTAGAAACGGAATAACGATTCCAAATCCAATCATATCGATCATGGTAACAAGAAAGAGGACGACTAAGGCGCCTTTTCCAGCATCCAACCCAGAGGATGGATTTGCCTCTTCATCCATAAACCGCTGGAGAGCATCCACTCTTTGAAGTCATGCTTCAAATCAAGGCTCAAATGGTCGTTGTTGGGCCTGATAGATCTGGTGTCAAACGATCGATAATGGAACCGAGACGTTCGACGAGACTTTGCTTCTGGTCATGTGTAATCAGTGCATGTTCCATAACTTCATCCAGTGTATCAACAGCAATAACTTCGACATGACCCTCAAACTGCTCGTCAAGCAAAACATCTTGCATGTTCGAGCGAGGAATCACCACGGTCTTGACGCCTACTCGAGCTGCAGCCTCAATCTTTGCAGTAACCCCTCCAATAGGGAGAACTTCACCACGAACCGATAGCGACCCTGTCATAGCAAGGTTTTGCTTGATTGGGATGTTCTCAAGCGCAGAGATGATTGCAGTTGCGATAGTAATAGATGCTGAATCACCATCGACACCATGTGTATCAACGAATTGAATATGAATATCATAATCAGATACATCTTTTCCTGTGAGTTTCTTGATGACTGCACTTACATTGGTGACGCTCTCTTTCGCAAGATCACTCAATCCACCAGTAGCATGGATTTTTCCACCACCACCTTGAGAAGGAGTAACAAGCGCCTCAACGGGTAGCATAATTCCTGAAAAGTCGGACAACCCTGAATTCGCACCAAGAACTGCAAGACCATTAACGCGCCCAACACGGTTTCCTGAATTAACAACAAGAGCATAGTCCAGACGACGCTCAATCATTCGATCAGCAACTTGCTGCTCCAATGGTTTTGCAATGGAACGTGCTGCTAGGACGTGAGCATCGGTCACGTATGGAGCACCATCTTCTGCGGCTAAATCACCAGCGATTCTCACCAAACCACCCAATTCGCGAAGACGTAGTGAAAGTTTTCCACGACGTCCTGCTCGACGTTGTGCTTCACGGAGAATCAGGGCAACACCAGACTTGTCAAAGTGAGGGATTTCACGTGTACTTCCCATATCTCGGATAACTTCTTGTGCAATAAATCGAATGAGACGCTTTCGGTTACGGTTGTTATCTGGCATCTCTGAATTTACGTAAACTTCGTAACCATATCCGCGAATACGGCTTCGAAGTGCTGGATGCATTCCTTGAATCGCATCGAGATTACCTGCTGCAATGAGGATAAAATCACAAGGAACTGGTTCGGATTTTGTCAATGCGCCTGAAGATCGCTCCGAACGACCAGAAATTGGGAAGGCACGCTCTTGCATAGCGGTTAGGAGTGCTTGTTGTTCCTCAAGACGTAGAAGATTTATCTCATCGATGTAAAGAACACCTTTGTTGGCACGATGAATTGCTCCTGGCTCGACTCGATCGTGAGCAGGTGTTTCCATTCCTCCGGATTGGAATGGGTCGTGACGTACATCACCCAAAAGAGATCCAGAAAGGGTCGCTGTTGCATCAACAAATGGTGGACGATCATCAATCTCATGCTTGACCAATACCTTTGGAATTCTACCTTCATCTCCAGAACCTAGTCGACTTCGAATAAACATGTATCCAAACATAAGAAGGAACATACCGAATAACAGAGTGAGAATATCACCACTAGGAATCGCAACGATAACTAGCAAGAAAGCAACAGCACCAAATCCAATCAATAGCATGCGTTGTGCTTTTTCCTTTTGTTCACGTATAGCTTCCTTCTGAATGCGTACAATACGCTCCGCACGTCCTGCAGGAACAGAACGTACGCGTGGCTCATTCTCATCGTCTTCATTAGGATAGACAAGAACATCTTCAAGAGCATCCTGAGGCAACAAATCGGTCATCGACCGTGCAAGCATCGACTTTCCAGTTCCTGGATCGCCGATCATAAGCATGTGACGACGCTGTTCAGCAGCTTTTCGAATAACAACCGAACCCGCTTCTTGCCCGATAACTTGGTCTACAAGCCGGTCAGGAATAGGAACATCCTCTGTCGTCTCGAATTTAACTTCCTCAATCCATTTGTCAATGCTCGAGGAAAGGATTTCATCACCATCATTTGTAGGCTCAGGAGCCCATACAGTGACCATTTCAGAGTCATCTTCGGTGATGACATCCTCAACTGTCTCGTCCTCTGACATGATGTTTCCTCACTCTCCTCCCCTTTAGGACTTTAGCATAAGCCACGGGTCGTACGGTTTCACTATTGCATTTGGTCAAGATATTGTTGACCGTAGTATTGCCATTGTTCCATTGTCCATCCTGCGGGTAGGCCGCCGGGTGGTAGTGGAGGCCCTGCTGCAACAACTGGCAGTGGGGCTGGAGCAGCAACAGGTTGAGGCATTTGCTGTTGGAAGATTGGAGCGGCTCCACCATACATAGAATTAGCAACGGTATCATGAATCGGAAGTGTATTCTGCGTCCATGTTGCATCAGATTCGTAGAATTTGTTGTCCTCTCCACGGCGCATCATCAATCCAACAGAGAGTGCAACAAAGAGAACACCTACAACAATTCCAATGATGAGCATCCAGTTAGTATCATCCGAAACTTCCTCAGCGGATCCACCAGACTGTATTTGCTCAGCAGGACAGGAGGCACGTGGATCTTCACAAGCCGTCGAATAATCAGATTTTATTTCGGATAGGGTTTCTTCAAGGGAGGTAGTGTCAGTACCTTCTTCTGCATTTGCAATTTGATCCTCGATATCTTCAATATCCAACTTCAAGTCTTCAATGTGTGAAGCAAGCAATTCTTCATCCATATCCGCAGGTATTGGGAGCTCTTCTAGAATATTCCACTTAACACCTGCAATGGTTTTGTAATCATCATCATTTGTATCAACTGCTTTGATGGTCAATTGGTAGTAGTCTTTGTACACTGAACCAGACGGACGAGCCATTTCACCTGGCATGAATATGGAAGGGATGTTCAACTCAGTCGACCATCCAACCATTGAACGAGTGATGTCAAGATTCTCTTCGTAGAGACCATCACAGGTTCCTGTTTCATCATTACAAATATTCCAAGTGGTTTCAATGCTTTTGAACGTTGGAGCTGAATCGGTTAGGAAAATATTCGCTGTTGGAATTTGATCGATATAGGTGTCCTCCATTTCAACATAGAAATGGCCACTGCCATCATCGACCTTTGTGATGTACAATGGATAGGAATCAAACACATCTATGGAAATCGTGTAGGTGTTACTATCGTATCGATCAATTGTGTTCATCGTAACGGTATGGAGGCCAGAGGTCTGGAAGTTCAGTGTCATCGTACCATCGATTGGGTTGTACTTTGCTGCACCTTGTTCATCAGAAGATACGGTGATGAAGGCTTCATTGGATGGATCATCAACATCGGTCAACAGTGCCATGAGGTTGATTACACGCTGTGTACCCAACTTGAGAGGTTTATCCTCAATTCCGGTGAGGTCCAAACGAGGAGCATCATTGATTGGATTGACCTTAGCAAGAAGAGTCTGGTCCGCGTATTGTTCTCCATCACTCGCCCGGATTGTTACGACAACTTCACCATTAACATCATCATCCACTGTGTAAAATACAATGTTTGTTCCATCGAGTGTGACGTCAAAAACATCATTGGTCGACATTTGAACGATTTCGAGAGCTAGATCTTCTGCTGAAACATAATTACCTTCATCATCTGTATCGGATAAGAATGGTAGAAGACTCAATGTTCCCATTGAGGCCTCATCGACAATCTGGGTTGGCAAGGCCTGCCAGCGTGGCTGTCCATTCTCTAGAACGTTGAAAAGAATCGTCCCATATGGAAGCTCGCCTTGAGCTGAATAATCGCCACCATCGTCCATGGAGATTTCAATTCCTTGTTGACCCAAGGAGCATCCTTGGACCGAGTCCCATGCAAAGAAAACTTCAACCTCTGTCGTCGTTGGATGCCATCCTACGAATGCAGCATCACTGCTTGTAATGGTCAAATCTGAGAGAGGTGTCTCAGGATCGGTAATGATACCAGTCATATCGACCTTAGTAGAGACATCACATGGAACAGGGCTAACCTGATTTGGTGTGATAGATGGAGGTGCATTCATCAAATCAAAGGCGTCGTAAGTGTAAGACCAACCTGAGGTCTGACCCCGAGCATCTACCGCTCGAGTACGTAGGTCATATTCTCCAGCTGGCATATCGAGAGTTGGCAAGAGTGAGTACTCACGACCTTCGTTAGCGGACCCCAAATACAGTATGTTCTGGCCGCCTGTCACAATATCGCCGGACCATTGATTGGCTCCTGCTGGGGAAATTTCCACATCAAACGTCATTGTGTCAATGCTGTCGACGTTGTCATCAGCATCACCTTTGGCAAGGACAGAGAAGTATTCACCGCGATTGATATCAGTCGTACCAATGACCTGAGGTGTTTTTGATGTTGGAGGGCGGTCGTGATCAAGATCAGTTGTGGCTTGGTTGTTTGAAGTTACGCTCTCACCAGTGGTCGAGAGCTCCACACCAAACACGGTTTTCCAACCATTTGCTGGTAAGACACTGGTATCGAAGGTTTCCTGTGCAGTCATACTGCTTGTTGAACCAGTCGTCGCCATTGTGCCAATTGAGGTTCCTTGACCGATGTAGTTCTTGTTTCCATTCAAGACATAGTAAAACTTGACCAAACCTCCGCTATTGTATTCGAGGTCACCGCTATTGGCAACGGTTGCATCGAGTGTAACGGTATCGCCTCGCATGTAGGAAGCGCCCGCAGGGCTTGTAGCGGTGAAACTTGGGATGGAAAGGTCCATCTTTGGCCCCATTGTTGAATCGATGGCGTGGTATACGTGAGGGCTTGTGCCTCCAGCAGACACTTGGTTGCCTGTCATCAGAACACCGATAACAATGGCCTTACTCAGTCCACCTGGTACAACAGAGGATGGTACACTCGACCAAGATTCTGTTTGCGATGTTGCAGTTGGTGCAACGCTTATGAAGGAACTACCAGTACCGGAACTCTTTGATTTGTAAGTATCTCCAGAAGTCAACCAAGCCATCCAGCAATTGTATCCGTGAGGGATTCCAGAGGTGTAAGAGTATCCTGTGCAATCCTTGTCGACCAATGCAGCATAGAGTTTCATGTTCCCTGCAGCACTTCCAGAACCTGTGTATCTGTAGGTGATATCGATGTTGTAGCTGGATCCAGATTGGCTGATCGCAGCGGTCATACCATAGTCATTGACTGAGCTGTGCATACCGCCACCGCTCGAGAATAAGGTGTCGTATGTAGTGTATTGGCTGTTTGCACCACCTTGATTTTTGTCAGTTCTATCACCGAAGTAGGCATCTGGCGCACCACCCGTGGACCATGCCCAATTGTAAGGTGCGACGTTTCCAGCACGTGCCGTGTCCGTATCTCCGTAAGACGCTGACATGTAAGTGACGTAGACGTATTCATCAGGATGGTTTTGCTTGATAGAATGATGTGCATCTGAGCCGCCACCTGTCTTTGAACAGTGACCACAGTTGTCAGACGAGATGTATTGCCCGAACACAACGTGACCCGGGCTCGTTGCCTGAGAGGGATTCTGTACAACGGTTTCTTCTTCCAAAATCTCTGGCTCAATGCCATTGTAATCGGAGGTAAAACCCGCCATTAAACTTCCAACAAAAACAACGATTATTGTGAAAGCCATTGTACGCGTACTAATTTGCATAATATACGCACTACCACTCATTATATAATGGTAGTCTGTTCTCGTCTTTTTTTATATTATTGTAATTTCTAAATTTTTTTGGAAAAGCCTGATGGCTAAGATATCTTCCCAAAGACCATGTCAGACCCTTCAATCACCGCCTTAGTCGAAGAAAACGGCCGTGTGCATGTCGTCGAGATTATCGATGAAAGTGTGAAGATTAAGGGGATTGGAGTCTTTAATCCTAAAACAACAATCGATGGAATTGAATATGGACAAGAAGTTCAAATCGGTTCGAAAATATTCACGCACTTACCTCCGCGTTTACCTGAATTGATTCAAGGCATGAAGCGTAGAGCTCAAACCATTGGCTCAAAAGATGCTGGAGTTTTCATCACCCGTCTTGGAATTGGTCCAGGAGATGTTGTTCTTGAAGCAGGATTAGGTTCTGCTGGCCAATCCATGCACCTTGCTCGAATCATGGGTGCATCAGGACATCTGATTACAGTCGAGCCTCGAGAAGAGCATTCTAAGGTCGGTCTTGAGAATCTTGAAACACTTGCTCGAGCGATTACAGAATTTCCTAAGCATTCCCATGTTCATGGAATGATCGAATCTTCTATTGAAGAGATCGAATCTATTTCGAAAGAATTCGATGCTATTCTACTCGACCTTCCAGAACATACTACTGCGATAAAATCCGTAGCCCATCTCCTCAAGATTGGTGCACGCCTTTCGTGCTATTGCCCCGTCTCAAGTCAACTTGAACAAGCATGGATTGCATGTGAAGAATCTGGTCTTGAAGTCGAATGGGCGGGCGAAGTCATTGAACGTGAATGGGGCAAGGCAAGCAAAGGCGGAGTTCGCCCAGTCAACGGACCTTTCGGCCATACGGCATTTCTCTTGATCGCTCAACGCAAGAACTGATCAGAACTTAGGTGAAGAACCATACTCTACAACTCGAATGCTCGAGTCGCATGTTGGACAGGTGAAACGGAACGGGGGTTCATTGCCTCCTGGAACTGCCAATCGTGCTTCACAAGATGGACATGATATTCGACGATTTGTGTCCATCCGACATTCGTTTGGACCAAGCGCATACTGTTTGTCATCTTCCTCCTCTTCGGATTCTTCATCGGGCTCCGTTGTCGGTGTTCTTGGTTTTCTGAGTCGAATAACCATTACTGCTAGTGCGAACAAAATGTAGCCAACGGCCATTACTTGCAAGGTTGTGCCCTTACCAAGTTCAATACCGAGCAACGTCACACCTTGGGGCGGTTGAGGTTCTCCTTCAACAGTTATCTCAATAGGATCGGATTCGGCGTCAATACTGCTACTATCGACTTGAACAAGTGCACGCACACGTAGATCGGCATTAGTTTCGTCAGTCGTTAAAGCATTAAAGCGGACAACAAAAATCTCAGAAGCACCCGGTTCGAGAGCAAAGGCATCGGTCACTTCGCCCAAGGTGTTGTTCCAACGAATGTCAAAGACTCCGTCACCTACACCTACCATGGTGAGTTTTCCGGAAATGGCTATGTTTGCGAGATTGGTCACAGTAACAGTGATCGACGAGCCACCGAGATATGGAATTGTCAAATCATCATTATCAACCGTTATTGCCACGACCGAGTTTGTGTCCCATGTGGCATCGATTGTGTAGACCACAACTTCGTTTTGGATTGCATCGGAACGAGCGCTTGATACTGCCCTAAAGCTGAATGCATTAGTTCCCGCAAGGGCATCGGATGGAATTTCACAAGTCCAAGGAACCTCCAGAGTAGATGCACCTGGTTGAAGCAGAACTGAAGACTCAAGTTCACAATCAAGGCCTACTGATGAAAGGGAAAATACATCGACACTATTTCCAGTATTGGTAACTATCAACGTCCCTTCAATGGTGCCCGATGCCTCTGCGGTTGAATCATCAGCAAATACGGTCAAATCAGAACTTGCAGTCATTGGAATTAGTGTTAGTAGTGCAACATCCGTCGATGCTGAATCGAGTGTGGAAGTGGCAACAATATTGATCGGCAATCCATTTGCATTGGCTCCTGTAGAGGTTTCTCTTACACTCAATACTACGGTTTCTGATTGACCAATTCCCAAGTTCACCGATGTTTTCGACAATGAGAGTTCGAAATAATTCGAAGTCTCACCAGCACCGATTGAAAGAAGGAACGTATCTTGTAATGTCCCAATATTTGTGACTTCGATAGTGACATTGGTCGAAGCAGAAGGTCCAGCGATTATTTGATTCGTATTCGGACTAAGTTGAGCTAGTGTTCTATCAACGACTTGCAATTCAATAGCGAGGAGAGCCTCAGCACCATCCGAGAACAAACGAAGTGATAGCGAATCGGTCCGTGCACTTGTGGCTGCTGATGCACTTACATTGAGCGAAACGTTGTGTGTTGCTCCTGCTTCAAGAAGGAATTGATTGACATCAGGCAGCACTGCGTTGACTCCTCCGGGTAATCCTGCAATCGTGAACGTATCGAGAAGAAGATCAGATGTACCGTCGTTTTCGATGAGGATTGTAACAGAGGATTCTCCTCCAGACTGAACAACGATTCGACCGTCGAGCGGACCTTGTAGGTTCAGGTTTGCAAGTGTCTGAACATCGAATTCCAAGGTTAAGTTTTGATCGAGTAGAGAATCATGTGTAACGGTTACAAGTCGTTCATAGATGCCAAGGGAGCCTTCTGCTGCTGTCACTTTCAAAGTCCAAACCGCTGAAGCGTCAGCAGCAACAGAAACAGATGAGGGGCTATCAAGTAGGAGTGAAACAGGAGAAGAGGCATTACTGTTGACCTGTAATGAAAATGTCTCTGTTTCAGTACCAGTATTGAATACTCTAACTTCAATTGTTGATTCAATTACAGGATCGATCACAGTTGGGCCATTTGGACCTTGAAGAACAAAAGCAATTTCTCGGTCGACTTCAAACGAAAAATCACGGACAAAGGAAATACCAGAATCTGAAGCAAGCGTCGAGGTGAGTCGAAGCGAACAAACATCACCTACATCTGCAATAGATCCAACATCAACTTGGAAAGGCAAGTCTTCGGAAGCGTCAACATCGATCGTTGAAGAGTACGTCAAAAGTGCAGCCGTACACGGGCCAGACAATACAGATAGAGCATAATCGTAGGTTGTTGAAGTGGTTCCAATATTGGTTAATCGAATCGATGTATTGGTTTGTTGGCCAGGTATGAATTCATCATCACCATTGAGGAAATCAACCTGTAAATCATAATTGGCTTGGACATCTATCACCATCAAAGTTGAAGTCGTTAGGTTCCCAAACAACGACCCTGCATAGAGACGAACACCGGTCGCCCCTGGACTTGCATCCGAAGGAATCGATACTCGCAAGGTTGCAGTCTCCTGGCCGTTTGCACTAAGATTCTCAATTTGGTCATCCAACCAGCGGACTTCCCATCCTGCAGGGAAACTGGAATGTTGATTCATCGCTTGGATTGTACCCGATGCCTCCCATGGATAATCATACGTCGAAGAACCATTGAAAACAACCTCAGCAGCAGCCTGTTGAAGCGTTAGACGAAGTGTTGCATCCATGGTCGTATTATCTGTCAATCCAACAGGAGAATCACCGGTCAATGCTGCAAATAACACACAAGCAGTGAGATAAGAACCAGATGTGGAAGGATGACTACCATCCGTACTGTAGAGACCATAGAAAGTCGATGTTGGTGACTGAGGATTACCGCCAGAAGCGACGATTGAATCATGAATGTGCTTGAAGGCAAGGCCGACTGGAGCGATGTAAATTTCAGCTGAAGTGGAAAGTGAAATATTGTCTCGATAATCGATGTAACCTTGTTCAAGTCTATCTTGCATAACGGTGTAATTGGGGTATAGGGTTGGATTCATTGCATCCCCGCTGCGTCGCCCCCATGTCATCATCAACATCATCGCAGCGCCTTCTGTATCGATTCGTTCTGCAAGATCGATACTACCATTTTTGCTTGCAAGCCAGTCGGAGTGGGTCCTCAAGAAACCCGGAATCTGAGATTGATCTTGAACAACAACCGTGTCCCAAACACCCGATGCAAGTGACAGGTTTTGAGCACTTCCAGATGTGTTGACATCGTCCCAGTGATTTGCAATCGTCGAACCGCCGCCGGTAAAGTCCGACGTATTGCTTGGACTGTTTGCGCTTCGAAGAAGTTCCTCAAGCATGGATGAAAGACCATTTGCAGACGTATAGGAATTCCCAAATGTGAGGACATCACTCACAGATGCGGACCATGAAGGAGCGGTGTTCGACGTATTCGATGAGCCGCTTGAAGAATAGTTTGCCCACCATCCCGTTAGGTCGGGCTCTTCACCAACTTCGAGCAGATAAGAATCCATGACCGAGCCATGATTGCTTACCGGAATCGACAAATCGACGGATTGCCCTGGCTGGATAGCCAATAGACCTTGATCGCCGATGCCGGTTGCATCCAGATGAGGATTGTAAACAACGGCAACACTGACATACACATCGATAGATGTTGAAGCGACGCCATCGCTCTCGTTGACTATGATAGTGAACTTACCATTGTCGCTCGGAGTCGCAGTTTCAGCAAGTTGGACCGCGATGGTCGTGGTCGCATTGTATGTCGGCAACACGTTTGATACGGAATTGGACGTTGGTGTTGCAGTCCACAATAACGAGAGACCATCGGTTGTTGTTTCAACATCATAGGTTTCAATCGAAGATCCATTGTTCTCGATGGTCAAGGTCAAATTCATCGATTCACCCGGTACAAGAATCATATGACTCATGTCAACCTGCAACTCAATTTCTGGGTCTGCTTTGGAAAATTGTGTAAGAGGCGATGCGCTTGCAAGCAGCATCATTCCAACCAAAACGAACGCACGAATGGAGAGTTTCGACATGGGACCAATGCCTGCGAGATGTTATCAGCACTTGAGCGAATCGGCTTCAAAGGTTGAAAGTTTACGATTGTAGCAAGTTTTCGATGCGAGCCGAATCGATTCTCTCCCAAGGGAAATGACCTTCATCGGTAGGCACTCTTCCAAAGTGGCCACCTGAGGAGGTTTGCTTGTAAATTGGGCGAAGAAGATCAAGATCTCGTGCAATCGCAGCTGGACGGAAATCAAATGTTTTTTCAACACGCTTTGCAAGTATTTCATCCGAAACGATTCCGGTTCCAAAAGATTCGACCATCAAACTAACAGGTTCTGCCACACCGATTACATAGGCGAGTTGAATCTCAAACTTGGTTGCAAGACCTGCTGCAACAACGTGTTTTGCAGCCCATCGAGCAGCATAGGCTGCACTACGGTCCACCTTAGAAGGGTCCTTTCCACTGAAAGCGCCTCCACCGTGGCGGCCCATTCCACCATAGGTGTCAACGATGATTTTTCGGCCCGTTAGTCCTGCATCAGCATAAGGGCCTCCTGGATCTGCAAATCGGCCCGTTCCATTCACAACCAATTTGTATCCCGGCAGTAGCAATTCTTGAGGAATTGATGTTTCGATAACATGCTGAGTAATCGCTTCACGAATGTGTGCAAGTTCGGCTTCTATCGAACCTCCAAATTGATCCTTCAAGTGCTTATCGTGTTGAATTGCAATGATTACCGTATCAACACCTATGATTGAACCATCCTCATTGTATGCAACGGTAACCTGAGTCTTTCCATCCGGTCGAGCCCAAGGAAGAATGTTGTCTTCCCGAACCGACTTCAATCGACGAGAAAGACGTTGAGAAAGCGCTGCAGCTAGTGGGAAAAACCGGCCTTTAAGATCATCATATGCCTCCGTTTCATCGCATGCATAACCAAACATGAGTCCTTGATCACCTGCTCCTTGAGAGTCAATATTATCGCGGTCTACACCTTGATTGATGAATGTGGATTGTGTGGTAACGTAAACCAAGACGTCGCAGAGTGATTCATCCGTAGCATCCATACCAATGTCGTGAGAGATGTATCCAATATCTGCTGCAGCCTTTCGAGCGATGGATGCATAATCCGGAGTTTCTCCTTCAAGGGAAACCTCGCCAGCAAGAATGATGAAACTCTTATCCGGCATACCTTTGATGCAGGTTTCGACAGCGACACGGGCGTTTGGATCAAGAGCCAAACAGGCATCGACGATAGCATCGGATACGGCATCACAGACCTTGTCTGGATGGCCAGCGGTTACTGATTCAGAGCTGAACATCCATTGTGTCATACATCAACCGTTTGGATTCACATTATCAAAGGTTTGGTTTTTTTGAAAGGTATTGATTCTGGCGATTGCTATTTTAGGAACATCACGCAGGAATTGACATGGCTGACTGGTACCCTACGGCATATCGAACGCATACCTTAGGCGAAATTCAAGGCAAAGGTGCAGACCTTGTTGGAACGGAGGTCACCGTTTGCGGATTTATGGAAGCAAACCGCGGTAAAGGCGCCATATGTTTTGTTGATCTCCGTGACGGTACTGGTCAACTCCAAGTATTCCTCAAAGGCGATAACATTGGTGAAGAGAATCTTGATCTTGTTCAGAGAATGACCCGAGAGTCGACACTTCAGTTCACAGGAACGGTTGCTGAAAAGCGACCTCCGAAAGTAAAGGAAGGTGAGACTCCTCCTCCGCCTGCTTACGAAATCGTTGCAAGTGGTGTTAACGTCCTGACGCGGGCAAATGTTCCTCTACCTTTGGGGATTACAGACACTGTTTCAATCGGTCTCGACACGCGTCTTGACAATCGATTCCTCGACCTTCGTCGCGCTCATGTCAACGCCATGTTCACCTTGCGTGCACGCGTTCTACAATACGGACGTGAACACCTCATCACTGAAGGATTCAAAGAGATTAATACACCGAAGATTATTGCTTCAGCATCGGAAGGAGGAACCAATCTCTTTCCAATGATGTACTTCGATACACCTGCCTTCCTCTCCCAAAGTCCACAATTATACAAGCAACTTGCTATTCTTGGTGGTATGGAGCGTGTATTCGAAATTGGGCCTGCTTTCCGTGCTGAGAATCACGATACATACCGACATTTGAATGAATTCATCTCCTTTGATATCGAAGCAGCATGGATGACTGATGAGGATGTTATGGGTGTACAGGAACGTATGATTCATCACATCTGGAAATCGGTAGCTGAACACGATCAGGAACAAATCGATACCATCAACGAATATCGCCAAACGCAGGAATTGGAACCGATTTCAGTTGACGTGCCTAGTGTTCCATTCCCTAGAATCGACTATTGTGAAGCAATTCAAATGGTTCAAGATGCAGGTGAGGATATCAAGTGGGGAGATGATATCGATTCTTCGCATTGTGACATCATCGCAGCCAAGTATCCTGGATTCCATTTCTTGCCACGATGGCCAATGGAAATGAAACCGTTCTACATCCATCACGTACCTGGAGAGAATGGTGCTACTGGTGAGCAACTTAGCCGTGGGTTTGATCTCAATTATGGCCGCGATGAGATGACTAGTGGCGGACAACGTGAACACAATGTCGACGTATTGGAAGAAAACCTTCGAAGTAAGGGACTCAACCCTGAAGATTTCTCATTCTACACCGACGGATTCCGCTTTGGAGCACCACCACACGCTGGATGGGGACTTGGTGTAGCACGTCTTCTCATGGTCTTGACCGGTTCTCGAAATGTTCGTGAAACCGTCTTATTCCCACGTGACCGACATCGAGTAACGCCATGAGTTGGCCATCATGCCCATCGATAGAATGCAATGGGGCGCAGAATCATGGCAGTATGCAGATTTGCACATGCCTGATGAACCATCACCCTTTCAAAACGATCACGGTGTTCCATGTATCATGTTGATCCATGGAGGGTTTTGGAAAAAAGAGTACACTTCTGAACTTATGCAACCCATTGCAAACGCTTTGAGCGATGCAGGAGTTGCAAGTTGGAACATTGAATTTAGAAGATGGGAAGACGGGGATGAAGGTGTTTGGATGGATACACTTTCCGACGTTCTTCGCGCTTGGGGACAGCTCGCTCTACTACCGGGTATTGACATTACTAGAAGCATGGTAATGGGTCATTCAGCCGGTGGTCATCTCGCACTTCTCATGGCCAGTAAAGCAGAAAGAAAACCTTGGTTAGCCATCGCACAAGCACCCATTACGGACTTGTTTGGAGCTGATGATACTAAACTCAGTGATGACGGAGATGCCATCCGCAAGTGGATTGGTTGCACTCCATATGACAATGAAGAGCTATGGAAAAAAGTCAATCCAATGGATTTGCCACCACAATCCCCAGTCCTATTGATTCATGGTGAGCGAGATGTCGACGTACCTTTAGAGCAGAGTGAAACGTATGCACGAGCAATGAAGGCAAAAGGTTGTGATGTACAGAAAGTATGGCTACCTGGTGATCACTACAGCATCATCGATGCTGCAAGCGATGATTGGTTGGTGCAACAAGATGCTATTTTGGATTGGCTATGAGAGCGAACCACTAAGATATGGGGGCCCCTCGAGCAAGCATGGACCTCCTAGGCGAGCAAGCCGTTCTTCAATCAAATGCACTTGAAGGAAAGACTGCACTAATATGCGGTGCAAGTCGAGGAATTGGTGCAGCAACCGCACGAATTATGGCTAAGGCGGGTGCAAACGTAATAGTCGCTTCACGAAGCGAGGATCAACTAAAATCGTTGCTAGAAGAACTACCAATACTTGGTAACGGGCAACATCAAGCATTGGTCATGGACTTGGAGGAAACAGAATCGATCGCAGAATGCATTCAACCATTCCTCGACCAAGGCCCAATTCACATTCTTGTCAACAATGCAGGAGGGCCACCTGGTGGACCTTTATTGAATGCAACCGTAGAAGAGCTCGCTCAGCCGTTTACGAGACATCTTCACGCAGCACATACATTGGTGAAATTACTCACTCCGGGTATGATAATGGCAAACTATGGGCGCATTATCCAAATCGTTTCGACCAGTGTGCGTGAGCCAATTCCAAACTTGGGTGTTTCCAACACCCTCCGCGGAGCGATGGCATCTTGGGCAAAATCACTCTCAAGAGAATTGCATCCATGCATCACCATCAATAACGTTCTACCGGGTTTTACCGATACTGAGCGATTGGGAAGTCTTGCTCAATCAATTCATCAAAGAACGGGTCAATCAATTGAATCAATCCATGATGGTTGGATGAGCCAAGTTCCAATTGAACGATTGATCGATCCACTCGAAACCGCCTCGGTAATCGCATTCCTATCTTCACCCGCTGCAGGAGCAATCCGTGGTGTTTCATTACCGGTTGATGGTGGAAGGCTAAGAAGTATTTGAGTAATCCACGTAATGTATTCACTCTTCTTCAAAGGCCATTAAGAATTCATCAATATCGATGACTCCATTCTCATCCTTGTCCGCTTCATGGAAAATAACTCGCGACTCGTCCGAAGTGTAGACGAAACCAAGTGCCCGTAATGCATTCTGAAATTCTCTCAAATTCAGTTGGTTTCTCCCACCTCGATCCGCGGCTCTGAATGCAGTCAATCGACGTTCATGTTCGTATTGCGTAGGATTCTTGAATGATTTACGGAAGGTTTGAATCGGTGTTTGATTGAACGTGGCATGCTTTTTCCCATAGAGGTAGTATGTCATAAGTCCAGAGATGATTGCAGCAATGGCACCGACAAGAGCTTTTGAACCGATGAAACTGATGAGGAAAGCACCAGCGACAATTCCCCATATCTGCATGAATGGATATAGTGGTCCTTTGTATGAAGGATTCCAGCCATGTTGTTGGCTTGTTTGCCGAAGGACGATTACACATGTGTTAACCATTATGAAAATCATAATTTTGAATCCAGATGCCAACTTTACAACATCTTTGAGCGGTACGAAAAAGATGGCCATACCCATCGCAACACCGGTAATGAGAATTGGCCAGTGCGGTGTTGCAAATTTCGGATTGACATCTTCAAGTGCCTGAGGCAAAAGGTTGTCTTGAGCCATTGCAAACAAAAACCGAGACGATGCTAAAATGCCTGCTAGAGCCATTGAAATCATTGTAAGGACAGATAACATGGCTGCGAGGATACCAAATTTAGTTCCTGCAACCTCATGAGCGAAGACAAAGATTGGATTCTCGACAACGTTTCCGCTCTCGTCAATCCACCATTCACCTGGAACTGCTGCCATCATCAAAAATGCAAGCATTACGTACAAGATAGTGGCGATGAGTAAGGAGAGGAGAATTCCTGTTGGCAGATTCTTTTCAGGATCTTTGACCTCTCCGCCGATCGCAGCAACTTTGGTTACTCCTGCATATGCTACAAAGACGAACGCTGATGCTTCCGCAAGCGTCCATATATCCGTATCAAATGCTGAATTGAAAGGGCGTTCAGCATCAAAATCATCAACAAAAAATGCTGCCGCACAAATGAACAACAACAAACCAACCGTCAAAATAACAACCGGCATTTGTATCGCCTTGACCTTCTTAACACCAAGAATGTTAACGATGGTAATCAGAACCAAAGCACTCATCGAAAGGACCATCATTTCCATTTCCACATCAAAATAAGTAGTGACGACGACAAAATATGCAGAAAAACCGATCAATGCGAACGCTGATTTCAGAAGGAATGAGGCCCAAAGACCCAATCCACTAATGGTTCCAACCAGCGGACCATACGTTCTTTCGATGTAGACGTAAGTACCTCCACTAGATGGCATACCTGATGCCAATTCCGATTTAGATAATGCTGCAGGAAGAACAATCGTTGCAGCTACAAGGAATGCAAGCCAGATACCTGGACCCATGATTTCTGCAGCGAACGTAGGCGTGACGAAGATACCAGGTAGCATTGCAGAAAGTGAGATGATTACGACTCCTGCAAGCCCGACTGTCCGTATGAGAGTATTTCTAAGCCTCTCAGCCCCCTTATCGATGATTGAGTCAAACCTTGAAAATACCATGAAAACATCCCCCGATATCCGACAGCAACTAGGCCTGTAAGTCCCTTCAAACAAATAAAGGATATATTCTCTTGCATATTTTGAGGATACAAGTCGCCAAAATCTGGAAACTATATTTTAGCGATGACTTTCATCTCTACAGCGATTGGTGTAGGAAGTGCACGAATTGCCAGTGTCGTCCGTGTTGGTCCATAATGACCGAGTGTTTCAGCCCAAACCTCATTGTATCCACCAAAGTCTCTATCCATATCGACAAGGAACGATGTCACATCAACCACTTTGTCCATTGAAGAGCCTGCTTCCTCAAGGATTCTAGCAATATTCTCTACAACTGCCCGTGTTTGGGCTTTGATATCGTATTCAAGCGGTTGGCCATTTCCATCACGTATTGGCCCACCAGGAATAGCATTCGTTCCAGGTTGACGAGGCCCTACACCCGAGAGGTAGAGAAGATCTCCAACACGTCGAGCATGTGGATACAATCCTACTGGTTTGGGAGCGGAATCTGTATTCACGGCACCCTTACCTTCCACAGGATCCCATAGTGCAGGCCCATTGTCCGATGAAGGCTTAGGATTGTCCTCATCAGAATCTTCTGCATCGAGAACATTTCGTTCACCATGGTAGACTTCGACATCGTCTTCGTCGTATTCTTTGTCACCCATTCCATTGGATGTTGGATCGAGATGAACCACAGCACCACCAGCGCCATGCAAGGCTTCGTAGGCGAGAACTCGGCCCGTCAGATCATTTCGATTATCGTTCATAGCCGAGAGCCACCACATAGGTTTGAATGTCACAACTTTCTGTACGCGTATTTGTTGGTGGATGGTTCGAGAAAGTTGAGCAACATCTTCGAGCCGTCCTTCTTCAAGGAATTCAAGCACCTTACGATTCCATTCATCATCCTTTAGCGAGTGTATTTTGTCATCAGCAGCATCGATAAATTCGGTGAACATTCGATTCGACATTGACATTGCAGTCACAGCAACAGCCTTCTTTCCGGTCGATCCAAGAACATCTAGGCAGGCTTTTGCAAGAACTGTTGTTTCAGCACGATTTGCATAAACATTTGATGAGACGATAACCGCCGGAATCGCATTGTCAGGATTGAGTAATTTCAATGCCACAACCGAACCAACATCGATTGGAAAGCCGTTGTAGGCAACCGTTCGACTTTGCAAGCCACGGGCATGATTGGCTTCGTTCCAAGCTTCAGCAAAATCAGCATCGATTCGGAACGAGTAATCCATTGAACCCAAATCATGAAAGTCATGATCGACAAGCGTCCATGTTGGATTTGGATCGGCTTGAATCTGATGCCCGATAATACTCGGCCATGTCGTTGAATAAATAATCATCAAATCTGCATCGCTTTGAGCGATTTGTTCACGGGCTTCATCAAATGCATTACGAAGCCGTTGCCATCCCTCATTTTGCTCGGGAACCAATAATGGATGTGGATGAACTGGAACAACGTAAGAGGCGAGGATTGGATTGCTCATGTTCAGACCTCCTCGTGTAGATAACAAGGCCACTCTACAATCGCGTTACCAGTTCCAATAATGGTCCCATATCCATGAAGAATAGCAGGATACGATGGAACTGTTAGCGTACTGAGAAGCCAAGTCAGTCCACCACCATCCGATTCAGCAATCGCCTGCTCAGTGAATTCTGGCATTTCATCGATGATTCGCTGCGCCTGACCAGTTCGCATATAGTCGATGATTCGCATGTCCCAAAGATGCATTGCATGGCTCGTAATGTGCTCTTTACTCATGTCTTCAGGAACATCAGATTCGGTCGTAAAATGGCGATGTGAAAGGGAATTGGATGCAAGTACAACGGCCTTTTTCCCACTTTCAAGAATAGCAGCACGGGTTGCACGGCCGAGTTCCATCATCATCTCTTGCATGACTTCGACAGAGTAGTAATGTCTCGATCTATTCGAAGAAATAACCACCAGGGGTTTGTCAAATGCAGGATTGACCATATGTCCAGTTGTGATGGTTCCGTAATCAACACGGAAATCGGGATTTTCCATCATCTTCACTGCAAGTCCAGCATCTGCTGCCTTGTCATGGATGGCTTTACTCAATTCCACATCGATATCGAGATTATAGGAGTATCGAAACAGGTTTGGAAAAATAGGGTCAACCGAGAGATCCTCAAAGTTTGGAAGGCCGAGGAAATGAGTGCCGACGTAGGTTTGCCAATGCGGTGAAAGAATGACCAATACATCGTGATCAACCTTTGAAAGCGATTCACGCAGTCGCTCATAGCCCCATCGAAGTTGTTCCCACCCACCTTCTGAAGTCGGTTCATTTTGTGGTGGATTTTCTGCATAGACAAGGTGAGGAGGGTGTGGTGCAAGACAGCCTGCAACAATCGAACCTTTGGCCATGTTCCAACGAAACATAGGTCGCATATGGATGCATCGCAGGATAAGGCTAAAACTCAAACGAGAAGATATTGAGCATGAGGTATGTCGGAGGGTGATACGGAAGTGATTTCATCCGATGCAACAGATGATGCATCTGTTTCAGGAAGCGAAATCTTCTCAGATATGCTTCGACATATGATGGCTCCTCTATTTATCGGAATGATATTTGGAGCCATATGGCAACTCACCGTCATGCCCCGAATTGATTCATTCGTACCGAATCCAGTTCACGGTGCATTTGCCATGTATCTCATTGCATCACCTTTGATCTACAAGCAACTCGTTGGAATGGAAATGAGGCGAGCAGGGGAATATGCGATGGGTTTTGCAGTTACTGCATGTATCCTATCATTAGTCTGGATGTTTGGTACTTCTTCCCTTTATTTGGGAGGATTTATTCCAGCCATAGCATGGCTATTCATTAGTTCATACTGGCTTCAATTCGAGTTTCCACCATTCCGATACGGACTATGGCATGGAATGGCCGTCAACATCGGCGGTTTTGGTGGCGGTGTCCTTGTCTTCATTTATTTCTAAGACGTATAGGATTCGGATTCGTTCGGGAAGTCACCGGATCGGACATCTTCACAGTATGAACGAATTGCACCATCAATCTCCTCTGCAAGATTGAGGTAACGTCGGAGGAATCGTGGTGAGAAATCCATAGTGATTCCAAGAAGATCATGCAAGACCAAAACCTGTCCATCACAATGTGGCCCTGCACCTATACCAATTACTGGAATGTTCAATTCGCCCTGTACACGCTGAGCCAATTCCTTTGGAATCTTCTCGAGAACGATAGCAAAACATCCAGCTGCTTCCAAGAGTTTTGCATCAGCAATCAACTTCTCTGCCTCTTCATCTTCTTTCGCTCGTACTGTATATGTACCAAACTTGTAGATGCTTTGTGGAGTAAGACCAAGATGGCCCATGACTGGGATTCCTGCTGTCAAAATTCGCTCAATCGATTCAACAATCTCCGAACCACCCTCGAGTTTGACAGCATGGCCTTCCGCTTCTTTCATAATTCGAATTGCACTTTCAAGAGCCTGCCTTGAATTTCCTTGATAGGTTCCAAACGGCATATCGACGACGATAAGTGCTCTATCAACAGCACGCTGGACACACTGAGCGTGGTAGATCATATGGTCGAGCGTCATGGGCACGGTCGTTACTTGACCTGCCATAACATTGGAGGCTGAATCACCAACAAGGATTACATCCACACCAGCAGCATCGACAAGGCGTGCTAGAGAATAATCGTAGGCTGTCAGCATTGTAATGGGCTCATTGACTCGCTTCATTTCTTGAAGCGTATGCGTGGTTACTTTCGTCGCCTTACTGTGAACCGACATTGTTCTGCCTCATGCTTCCGATTGAATTCAACATTTCAAAGGCTCGCTACCGAAATCAATCGTGTTTGATGCAAACATTCAGTGGTTCGGAAAAGAATCCTAGGCTCCATGCACCACCTTCTCGGCCCACTCCTGAGTTCTTGACTCCTCCAAATGGTGTCCTCAAATCACGGTGTAACCAAGTATTAACCCAGATGATTCCAGTTTCAATCCTCTGTGCGATTTCGTGCGCTCGATTTGTGTCGCCCGACCATACAGAACCAGCTAGTCCATATTCGGTTGAATTTGCAATTTCAATCGCTTCTTCATCGTACTCAAATCGATGGATGGTTACAACAGGACCAAAGATTTCCTCGGTTGAGGTGCGGGAATTGTGATCAAGTCCGTCGATGACGGTAGGTCTCAAGAATGCTCCCTCTGAAGTAGGTCCAACTTGTCCGGTCATCTCACGGGTACCTCCAGTGAGAATTGTTCCTCCCTCCTCGATTCCAAGTTGAATGTAAGATTCCACTTTGTGCATGTGATCTTGACTGATGAGTGCACCGATTTGTGTGGATTCATTTTCAGGGGCGCCACATACCATTGCCTCAACCGCTTCGACAAGTCTAGATGTGAATTCGTCAGCTATGGATGTATGAACAAGAATTCTAGAGCCACATAGACAAACTTGACCTCCATTGGTAAATCCTGCTCGAACTGCTCCTTCAACTGCCATATCAATATCAGCGTCATCAAGGATGATGGTCGCATTTTTACCGCCTAACTCCAATGAGAGTTTCTTGAACATCGGCGCTGCAGTTGCTGCGACGTGACGTCCTGTCTCAGTACCGCCTGTGAAGGATATAGCACGAATATCAGGATGCTCAAGTATCGCTTGTCCAACCTCTGGACCATAGCCGTGAACAATGTTGAGAACACCCGAAGGAAGTCCAATTTCAGAAGTTACTTCACACAAAAGATTCGCTGTCAAGGGCGTGAGTTCACTCGGTTTAGCAACGATCGTATTACCCATCAATAAGGCAGGTGCAACCTTCCAACTCAGCAAATAGAGCGGAAGATTCCAAGGTGTAATCAATCCTACAGTTCCAATCGGATTTCGATGTACAACATTGGTTGCATCAGTCATTTCAAACACTTCAGGCTCTCGTTTTCGAGCAAAATCAGCGAAGAATCTGAAATTATCAATCGAACGTTGTGCATCAACACGACGGGCTAATGCCAGTGGCTTACCGGTGTCTCTGGATTCCCGTTGTGCAAGTTCTTCTTTTCTCGCTTCAAGTCCATCTGCAATACGGTCAAGCCAATCTGCACGTTCAAGCATACTCAAAGCAGACCAATCCTGTTGTGCATTCAAGGCTGCTTCTACCGCGGACTCAACATCTAATCCCTTCGAGCGAGCTAGAGTCCCGATTATTTGACCTGTAGCGGGATTGATATTGGAGATGGTTTGTTCATCAATAGCATCAACAAAGACTCCATCGATAAAGTTCAGTACATTCATGGATCCATCTCCGCATCGTACATCCAACGGTCTTGGTCAGGATCCCATTCGTCCCATGTTGGAATGGTTTCAAGCACGTCGATATAGCGATCAGGAACAATTCCTGGAACGATGAATGCTTTTTGTCGATGCAGCGGATAGGGGTTCCTCAAATCAACTCCCAAGACACCGAGAACGGCTCGAGCAACATACCATGTTGCTTGTGCATTCCAACCATGAGCGATTTTGATGACGATACCAAGTCCCTTTGGATAATCAGGATGTTCAATAGCCAACCCAAGCAATCCATCGGCTCCTTCCTTGGCGATCACCGTACCTTCACCCGCTTTGAGAATTGTTGAGTCCAAACGGTTGAATCCACCGACAAGATCAGGATGACGGACCATCGCTTCCCAAATCCAATCTTCATTTTTATCGCGAACAAGTCCTGCATAAATTTGTGCTAGTTCAGCGACTGTGTTAGAAACGGTTGGCAATCCACATCCATCCTTAGCAATTCTCAGTGGCGTCCAGTCCTCACCAATAAAACGGCGAATTTGCGACATATATGCTTCAAACACCTGATGGCTTGGCAATGTATATCCTGCACGATTCCAACCTTTCTCTCTACAACCGCGAAGAATTGCTGCATGTTCACCTGAACAGGTATGATACCAACGACGAGGCCGACGAACTTGTCGACCAAACTGAATCAATGGTACATCGATTGGCGTCAACATCAATGGCCATTCAGACTGCGATAAGAGTGATTGGGCAGCTGCAACGTGCTCCGTATCACCATTGTGACTGGCAACGGATATCGCTTTCTGTTCCCAAGAAAGGTCGGCCAATTCTTTAACGAATGCTTTGAGCATGAATGGCTTCATCATCGAACGACCATAACAAAGCACATTTCCACCAAAGGAGTGAATCACTTCATCACCATGCGCCCAAGCGACGGCTCCATGAATGGTCGTCTCAGAAACGCCATTGCGCCGATAATCGACCAATGGCTCCCATGCAACGTCGCGTCCAGTCGGAATCCCCTCAACCTGTTCACCGAGTGGAGAGTCTGGAAATAATTCACTTCCAGGCCTTCCTGGTTTAACGGCTGAATGATTATGATGATTGATTGCCATGTTCAATCACCTTTGAGAAGTTCTTCGACTCGAGGAGCCACTTTTTCCATGTAGGAACGCATGTTTCTACAGACACGTTCACTATCGTGATTAAAGAAATCAAACCAGGCCATGACTCGATCTTCGGGATGGAATCGTTCGACCAATTGTTGGGAAACATCTTCGACATTACCGATCAAAGCATTCCGAGCAGCATTCTGAACTTTGTTAGGATCGATGGTACCCTCAAGAGCATTCCAATAAGCTCCAAGCGCTTGTTCAGCCTCAGCATGAGCAGCCTTGCGTTGTTCCTCAGATGAAAGTCCTGGCTCATCGTTCAAGAAAACAAAACTCGTTCGAGGCATGTCTGAACGTTTCCAAGAACCTCCATCGGAATGGAAGCAAGCCCGCATTCGTTCGTGTGTAGCATCGATGATTTCGGGTTGTGTAATCGATAGGTTAAACACGCGAACAGGTAGGATGGAATTGACGAAAACTTGTGCTTTTGGATCGTGTGTACCAGCAACAAGAACGAGTTGGTTTCGATCAAATGTATTTGGAACGATACGAATGTCTTCGAACACATAACGACGATCGATTGCAATCGCATCCGAATTGGAACCATTCGCTTCTTGTACCCGTTGCCAATCCTCATCGCTTCTAAAATTCTCACGGGTTAGTGTTGTTGAACGAACTGAATCTGATGAAACAACATCGCCCCGTAACAAGCGCAGGAAGATTTCACTTGCTTCGAGAAAGATTTGTCCTCGCAATGCAGGCCATGCTGCTTCTTCAACAGGTGTTCGAGGAACGATTCCATACGGACGGGCCATGAATTCAAAACGTCCCGCTGAAAAGCCGACATGAAGGCGTCGTGAATCATTATTGACAGCAAGAAGTTGCAATGTGTTAGCTATTCTCTCAGCCTGTGCTATTGGACCTCCTGATGCGAGAATTGAGATTACAGCACTACCGATTTCGATGTTTTTTGTTCTACGAAAAGATTCCATCGCGAGTTGAGGGAAATCGGTACAAAGGCCAACCTCTCCTTGCCAGTGAGGAACGACCGGTTTGCTGTTGGATTTCTGTGTTTCAGTGGAAAGATGAGCCTGTGCAATCCATCCAACTCCAAATCCTAACTCATCGGCACATTCCAACTGTTGGAAGTAATTTTGCAGCATGGTTTGCTCATCGGGAATATGTCCTTTATCATCAGGCGTCTGGCTGATGGAGAAGAAAATGTCGTGTTCCATGCACTTCGCCTCTTTTTTCCCAACACGTCAAAGAACATAACCCGTTCGTACCTTACTTGACCTCTTCGCCAATAGAAGTCAAGGCATGAAGTCGTTTTTTCAGCAGGTCAGGTGCGGGGATTCCTAACTGCATGAAAAGATGCATTGTATCCGATAGAGCAAGGAGTGCATCGTCATAACGTGTTTCGATTTCTGCAAGATCTGCAAGTCCCCAACTGGCGACCAAATGGCCAGCAGGATGCTCAAGACGCTTTGCGAAATCAAGACTCTCTTGGTACATCTCTGATGCTGTTGCGAGTTCACCAAGACTTGCCTGAGCATGGGCAACATCAGCAAGAGCTTCCATGTGAAGAATATCGTTTTGCATGGCTATGGCCAATTCTAGTCGCCGTGTATCATGAACGATTGCAGAATCCCAATCTTGGTTCATACGGGCGCAACGTGAGAGTACAGCAAGCCCGTAGATGATACCTTCTTTATCTTCAAGTGATTCTCTTAAGGTCAACGAACGACGAACCGATGTTTGTGCGGAGTCAGTATCATCGATTGAAAGAAGCATGAGTGCATGGTGATGCAATACTGCTGCTGCAAGTGGCTCTCCCTTTTCGAGAGATTCGGCATGGAAGGCAAGTTCTGCAATATCTTCGATGGAGCCTGCATTGCGTTTGAGATATTCAAATCGAGCCCAACCCTTCTCGATGTCATCCTCTGCAACCTTCTGTGCATGTTCAACCAAACGAGAGAGAAGTTCTTCATCACCAATGGATTCGACCAGTGGTAAGATACCTAACGCTAATGATGTGTTGATCGATTCTATCGAGCCACCTCCAGTAAGCATCTCGACGATTTCCTTCGCCTTTTCAGGAGAGACCTCTTCAGCCATGTCGTAACCAAATGGATTCGCGTCAAGAACCTATGGTTGGCATAGAATGAACCTTGATGATTCATAACAGTGAAGTCCATCCAAAGCCATGGCACGGCATGATAGCGTTTTGCAAGGCGTTATGCTTGTTGCTTTGTTAATCCTCTTTCCGATGACCATCCAACTCTTGGTCCATCAAGATGAGAGTCCACTATGGAAGACGGTTTATGTTGAAGTGGAATCCGATGAAGAAGATGATGTTGATGCACGTTCTGAATCTCTAAGTCGAGAAGATGTTGCACGAATTGCAACCTTCAATATCAAGATCTTTGGCGAGACAAAGATGGGCAAGGCCGATGTTATATCCGAACTTGTGGATATCACATTACGATACGATATGGTTGTCATTCAGGAAATCAAAGATTTGGACCAAACGGTTCCTTACGATTTCTTGGATGCGATCAACGCTGAATCAAATGAAACCTATGGACTTGTTCTTAGTGAACGATCTGGACAACAAGAAGATGACCAAAGTGGCCAAGAACAATATGCATTCTACTATCGAACATCCCGTTTTGTCGCTGAATCTTCTTGGTTACATAACGATTCAGAACTTGATGAATTCCAACGTGAACCGTTCATTTCAACGTTCAAAATGTTATCAAAGAATGGCACCATTATCGAGGATATAACACTCATTACAGTGCATACAAAACCGGCACAAGCAGTGAATGAAACCGCTTCACTACACAATGTTGTTGAAACCTACAAAACCAATTCAAGTGATTCGGACATCATTGTACTTGGTGATTTCAATGCTGATTGTAGTTATGCATCAAGCTATGATTTGAATCAGCTTGAAATTCGTAATCCTGAATATATCTGGGTTGTTCCTGATTCTGCTGATACGACATATTCTGAAAATACACATTGTGCATATGACCGAATTGTCCTAACAAGCGATGTTGATGGTCGCTTCTTTGAACGATGGGGAGTCGATCGAAACATGAGCGGCTCAGATGTGTCCGACCACTTCCCCGTTTGGTTCGATCTCGACATTCGCGAGGATGTGCAAGAATGATTCGTCGCGCCTCAATACCTGGTCGAATCAACATCATAGGAGAACACACCGATTATGCTGGAGGGGTTTCCTTAGCCTTTGCATCACAGCACAGACTTATCCTTGAAGCGGAGTTCATTGATTCTGGAATATATGGAGACCAAACTGTCGTAGAATTATGGAAAGAAGCAGACGGGCCACCAGCAAGATTGGAGGTTAACAGTACGATACCCATTGGTAAGGGAATGTCCTCTTCTGCAGCACTATGCCTGAGTATCGTCCTATGCATCCATGGTGATTCAATAAACAAGCAAGATGCATGCGAAGAAGCACAACGACTCGAACATATTGTCCTTGGAACACAGTGTGGCCTCCTCGATCAAATGACGATGATGTATTCGATGGAACATCATTGTACAATGATTGACTTTTCATCCCTTGAAACAAAGACTATTCCATTTCCACCCACATGGAAGTTCAAGATTATTGATTCAGAGATTCACAGAACTCTCAATTCCCACGATTATCGGCAAACTGCGAGTGAGGAAACCAAACAACTCCACGTCCAAAATGAGAACGAAAGGGTTCATTGTGCTATCAATTCTACAAAAGAACAATTGGGTAAATTACTGAACGCAACACACGAATCATTGATGATGATTGGAGTTAGCACAGCAGAAATTGATTCGCTCGTTCAATCACTTCAGAATATGGATGGCGTGTTAGGTGCACGGATGATGGGAGGAGGTTTTGGTGGCATGATCCTAGTACTTGTTGAGGATGAAGACGTTCTTTTCGAACATCCAATTGTTATCCCATCACGACCTGGATTCGTTGAAGAATTGATCTAACTTCTCTAGGCGTTCAGGCGTACCCATATCCCAGAACTTTGTTGAGTCCAGATGGACATGGATACCTTTTGAAAGTGCGGAATAGACTGTGTTTTCCCAAGACCAAGGGCCATCCTTTCCAAACTCTAAAACAACAGATTTGCTTACAACGGACGTTCCAGCCTCATATCCATTGAATTCTTCAGGTGTTTGCTCTTCTTTTGAATATTGAACCAAACGACCGTTCTCATGATGGAGATTCATCATTTCATGTTCGGTTGTTACCGTCATTGTCAAACGAGATGATTCTCTTCGATGATAATTGACCAATGGGCTATAGTCAATCGGATGGTAGTCGTCCCCCCAAAGGAGAATGAATTCGTCCTCAAGAGATTCTCTTGCATTCCACAAAGCGCCTCCTGTTCCCATTTGCTTAGGTTCCTTGACGAAGGTTAGTTCGATGCCAGGATGAATGAATCCATCGAACTGTTCACCATGATGTCCTGTCAAAACAAGTACGCGGTTACAACCTTGACCTTTGACCCAATCGAGAATATGAGACAAGATTGGTTTTCCTCCAACTTCGATTAATGACTTTGGTAGATGTTGTGTTTTCTTACCAAGTCGGCTCCCAAGGCCACCTGCAAGAATAACCACTTGAGGCATACGATGTGATTTGGCAATGGAAGCATACAATGCACCACTATCTCGAAGAGTTCGTTTTTTCGTTTCCAAATCAACATGATATAAGCCAAAACATTGTTCATATCCTTCAGCCCATTCGAAATTATCCATTAAACTCCAATGATAGAATCCTAGAATATCATATCCGTTTGCAATAGCCTCTGAAGTAATTTGCAAATGCCTACGAATATGTTCTGGGCGCATATCATCATCATCATCCGCCACACCGTTCTCTGTAACGATAATGGGTATATTGAGCGAAGCGACCATTTCGAATGCTCGCTCCAAACCCTCCGCATACATCGGATAACGGAAATCTGTTCTCTCTTCCCAAGGACGAATGAGTGGATCGATCTCAACCTTTGTTGGCATAAACGGCGTGGTAAGGAGATGCGTGTAATAATTCAAACCGATAAAATCACTGCTGCCTTGGAGCCCTTCAATCGAAACACTACGGAATGCTGAAGGAGGTTTGAAGCGACCTGTCTTCAGTCCTTTAATCCAGCAACGGTTGAACATTCCATCGAGAAGGTTTGCTTGAAACCGGTGCAATGGATTCCAGCGTCTATACGGATCGAAAATATTGATGTTCTTAACAAGTCCAATCTTCGCACTTGAACCATGTTCCATTGACTTAAGCGTGTGATAACAACGAGCATGAGCACGCATCAGGTTGAGTGAAACCTGTCGTGTTTTCTTGAATGAACGCTGCCCTGGTGGAAATTCTCCAAGCACATAACCCATCGAAGCATAAACTGCAGGTTCATTGATTGTACACCACCACTCAACACGATCGCTCAATACTTCAAACATCTTCGAACTAAAACGAATCCAGTAAATGATGTTAGATTCTTTTTCGAAAGCACCTAAATCTTCCCACCAGAGTGGATTTGTAAAATGATGAAGCGTCACCATAGGTTGAATTCCTCGCTCAAGTAAGCGATCGACTAGATCACTGTACCAAGCGATTGCGTCTTCATCCCATATCCCCATTTCAGGTTCAATGCGGCTCCATTCTAAGGAAAATCTGTAATGAGTTACGTTAAGATTTGTTATTAGTTCAATATCCTGTTCTTTTCGATTCCAATGATCGCAAGCATCTCCGCTTAACTGACCACTCTTTGAATTTGGTTCAAAGCGAGTCCAATTATTGGTATTGCCTCCTTCAATTTGATGTGAAGCGGTTGCCACCCCCCACATAAAATCTGGAGGGAATGCTTGACCATTCAATAATCCAGAATAATCAACATCGTTCCAATTACGATGTTCTTCAACGCCCATTGCATCACTGACCATCACTGAACTCGAGTCCAGGAACCATCGTCACCAACATTCCAGTACTGCAACTCTGTACTTGCATCAACGTACCATCCTGTTTCACCTTGATTTGTACCAGGAGCTGCTTGCATAACGCCAACTTGCCCAGCCTTGGTTGCCAGTTGTTGACGCATATCAGAACTAAGATCTGGTTCAGAATATGTTTCATTCTGTGGTGTTTCTGAAGGTGTTGTTAAGACTTCATCCACCACATCTTCGGAATCGTCGATGAGTCGCTCCTCTTCATCCTCTGAAACTTCGTAGAATTCATCCTCATCCCAATCCTCATCCTTTGCGTTGCCGCGGCGGATAAGAACAATCAATACAACGAAAATCATCAACAAGAGTCCGATGATTATCGAAACTGCTGTGTTGGTTGATCCAAGAGCGCCACTGAGTAAAACAGAATCAACATCATAGAATTGTTGCGAAATCAAACCATTCCATGTAACGGTACATGAACGGTCTGATCCTGCTTCTTCAAGTTCAACCTCCCAAGTATCCGACTTGATGTGTGTTGCTTTTCCGGATGTACAGGATAGACTTGTTTGGTCAGGATTGACTTCAACTCTATTACCTTGCGAATCTTCAGCCCATACAGTGATGAGAGTTACTTCGCCTTGACTGCGTGTCTCGTTCGCCATACCAGTAATCACTCGTACGGGTTGACCTGGAGTGATTGTCAATGGAATAGTGTGTTCAGCATCGCCTTGAGCAAGTTCAAGTTCATACACTCCACTCGTAACTCCTGTGAGTTGCCAAAAACCGCGGCCACTGGAAGATGCTTCGAAGAGTACGAAATCACCCGACACCAATTCCACACTTTCAGCAGGAGCAGTATTTCCATGAACATCGACCAGTTCAACGAAGAGATCGGAAGAAACACCTGCTTCAATGGTCAATCCTGTATCACTATCAGTAAGCAAGGATGTTCCAGCCCCTGGAACAACGTTAATCCTAACTGCTGCAAACACACCGTCAGCATTGGCACGTATTTCATGCTCACCGGTTTCGGTTGGATACCATTTTCCATCAGCCATTCTAATCTCTAGTGTTCGGTCCTGGCCAGAGATAGTCCAATTAACAGCCACATGAGGGATTGTGTTTCCATATGCATCCTTGAATTGTGGATCGAAGTCGAGATAGGAATCTGCTGCAACCTCTGTACCGGATTCTGGTAATTCAATGAAAGCGAGACGACCCGGTAAGATTTCACTCGACCATTGCGACTGATGAAGAACACCTGTTGAAGCATTGAAGTAGTTGGCAGTAAACCCAATTGATTCAACTTGTTTAGGCATCACAGAAACATATGAATTGAAGATATCAACGCTCGCAAATACGCCATTGGTTTGAGTGATATTCGCCTCTGTCTGCCAAACATTTCCAAACGAATCTATCGCTTCATGAACCAATGCAAATTGTGTACCGGCCGAAACACTGGATTGACTGGAAGCCAGCCTTGTCGTATCAGCAGAACCATGCATTACCTCAACATTCGCAGAAGCAGGTACATCCGAATCAACAACATGCATACTAAATTGACCGGTTTGTCCAGGAGTCCAATGGACTTCGTTATCTACTTGTGAGAGTATCCCATTGTCGATCGACCAATTTCCGATAGGAATTGGAACGGGCGATGAGTAGCCTTGTGAATCTGTACGAATAGCCTCGAGCAGGTAGGTTTCTCCTGAGACGTACACATCCTCTTGTGGAGTAATTTGGATTTCTACGATCGATGCATCAGCAGGAATTACACGGATGGTACTATTCCCCCAAACAGCTCCAGCTCGTACGGAAAGGTTCCAGATTCCCGGAGCAGAAGCATAGTAGAAACCTACTGGTGTAATCGTACCATTCTCAACATCCCAAAACTTGTTTCCTGCGAGTGTATTGTTCATCTTTTGACCAAATGTGTCGACAAGATCTGGATAGAGTTGCAATCCATCTCCACTTCGTACAATCAAATCATCAGCGAAAACAAATTCGTATGGATCACCTGCAATAGCTTCCATAGTTATCTGTTCTTCCAATTGATCGTATCGTGCAACGACTTCGTACAATCCAAGCGATGGAGGAGTCCAAGACGGTTCTCCTTGCCCAATGTACATTCCATCCACTGTCCAAACGACATCTTGTCCTGAACGGGGATTATCATGCGAATCAATGAGATTTGCTTGCAGTGTAAACGGGAATTTCGCTCGTGGTTGTGCACTCGTATTAATCTCGATAGATTGACCAAAACCGGCAACAACAGTTACGATAACGGTATCGTTGAATCCACCATGATCAGCACGGATGGTAACTTGACCTGCCGACCACGGGAAGAACAATCCGCTTTGTTCGATTGTTCCATTGCTTGTAGACCATGTGATTTCGCCATCAACGACGTTGTTTAGAGCATCATACAATGTTGCTTCCATTTGTAATACGCCATCTGAAGAAATCACGGTAGAAGGCGTTGAGATCACAATTTGAGCGGGTGGACCAGCAGCCACTGCTGGAAGTGTAGCAAACAAAGAAGCAAGCAACAAACTGCAGAGGACTACTGCGGAGCGTTGCTGGTTCATGCTTTCACCTAATCTTCCCATTCAACCCAATCGCTTTGATCCGGTTCACGGTAGTACCAAGTTCCATCTTCGCTTTGAGCCCATTCGGTTCCATCATCATCGGTACGTTGTTCGACGATCCAACTGGTGTCTTCTTTTTCCTCCTCTTCAACTGGAGGCGGTCCTGATGGACCTGTACCAGGCGCGGGACCGCTTGGACCAGGTGCTGGACCTGATGGTCCTCGAGCAGTTCGTGGTTCGTCATAATCATCATCGTCATCGTCGTAATCATCGTCCCAATCATCATCATCGCGACCTGAACGAAGCGCCATGACAAGAAGAACGAGAACAATAACGATGATTAAACCGAGTAGAACTGCACCGATGTAATAGATTGTACCACCTGCAGCAAAGAATCCACCAAAGGTACCAGTAACCTCAATTTCGTAGTTTTCACTAACTTGACCGGCTGAAACGGTAATGGTTTGAGGGCCACTGTCCAAGGTAGTAACCTTCCAAGTACCCTGTCCTGTACTCTCGACGGTACCGCGTCCAGTTGCATCGACGCGCGCACTGCTTGGAACAGGTATCGGATTTGCAAATCGGTCGAAGGCTTGGACGGTTACCTCGATTGAAGCCTGTTGCTCAACAGTGACTGCTGACAGTTCAACTTCGATAAAGTCAACAATCATCTGTGGTGAAATCTTCAACTCAAATGTGTTTGAAGCACCCGGAGTTGAGTATTCCATAACGTGATCTCCAGCAGCTTCTGATTTGTACACGTAAGTCCCAGGATTATCGCCTGGAATAATACGGTCTGATGTTGAACCATCCTCGTTCCACTCAACATCTTGAGGGAAAGTGTTTCCATCGCTGTCAGTACCTGTGATGGCAATGTCAATATCATCTCCAGCATCTTCGTCAAAAGTGTTGAGTTCGTGGTCGAGTGAAACTGCGACTCCATGATAGACCGAGATATCAACCGAACGAGTGTAGTTGAATCCATCTGCATTCTCGACATAAGCCAAGATACGATAGTTTCCAACAGTTGTTGCTTCCCATTGGTAGCCATTTGCAACAAAATCTGTTGTGAAATCGGTTACCTCACCTGAATCAGTATCTTCAAACAACCATGTCAAGACATCATAATCGAGAGGATTCAAGTCACCATCGCTCAAGGAAACGGAGAAGTCAATCGAATGATCAGCACTGATGTTGTAAACCGTTCCTGTATCGCCATTGGAAGCGATTGTGTTCATCGTAAAGACTTGAATGATACCTTCTGAAACTTCCACATTTACCACTTCGCTGAACAACTGACCATCAAATGTGTACTCGGCTCGAACCACATAGGCTGTGGATGAAGAGAGAATTGGCATGAATTCAGTTTCATCAGAAAGTGGGTAGAGTAAGACCGATTGTTCACTCCAATCCGGATGAGCAACCGTCCAGTTGACATCAATGGTCCAGCGATTGCCTTTTCCATCACTTGCCTTAGCCTTGACAACCAATGTCTCATCGGAAGTCATGCCATAGGTCGCTCCATCCGCGTCTTGAGAATCAACAATGAGAACCATGTCGACCATGACACCCTTAGTGACGTTGATTGTAATCGACTCAAAGATGGTTTCATACTGTGCAGAGATGACACGTCCACCCAATCCATTTGGAATCCATTGGACCGGATGGTCCAGTGTAATATTCAATGCTCCATCCGAAATTGATGTCCAATTTTCAAGTGGCAAAACAACCGAAAGTCGGTTGCCTTGAACATCGATTCTCGTGGTGTTAAGGAATATCACATCGTCAGCGGTGATGTCCCATGCGGATGGAATAATCTCCAGTGACGCCATTTGTCCATGACCTGTCTGAATCGTTATCGAATCTACTAGACCGATGGCTGAGTTGACTGAAAGTTGCCACGTTCCTACGTTATCAGCGAAGTACATATTGGTCGCTTCACTGTAGAGGCCATCGTTGACAGTGTAGGATAAGGCACCTGCTTCAGTGAGAGGTATGATGTTTCCAAATTGGTCGTACAACGTTGTTGTGATTTCACATTCAGTACCTGCTGGAACAACTCCACTGCATCCCGTTAATTCTATGTCAGTTGGAGCGCCCAACTCGACGAGAATATTGACGATAATCGAGGTTGTACCCCATGTAACTGTAACGGTCTGACCTCCAACAGTATACGGCTGGAAGACGTCGCCAAAGGTTCCGCCCATCGTCCCATTGCTCGGAGTAAAGGTGATGCTTTCACCCGGCACGGTGTTTCCGTTCTGATCGATCACGTTAGCAGTCAGTTGTAATGTTTGATCTGTTGTAATCGTCGCTGAAAGCGGTGTGACACTCAAATCTACAGGTGCACCGGGTGATACGGTGACCGTCTCATCTTCGCAGATGACACCAAAACAAGCGCTAACTGTGTGTGTTCCAACAGTCGTTGGCGTGAACAATCCTGTTGAATCGATCGAACCGCTACTTACTGACCAAACGACTGGTACACTAGCAACCAATGAGTTGTAATCAAAGGTAGAGGCACTGAATTGAACGGTCGAATCTGCGTCAGTCGTGGTTGCTGTTGGAGAGATTGTGACCGAATCAATATCGGTGTAATTCATCTGTAGTAGAGGACGAAGTGAAGCATCGGTAGCGCTATTGTCTGCAAAGTCCGCTTCCATCCAACCTTGGGTTGGTGTTCCGATAATGATCCAACTGTGGAGTCCATCGATATACATCATACGATGACCCAAATTGAATGGAATCCATGTATCGATCGACTGTGAATTACTGATGAATACCGTATCGATTGGTGTTGCATCATAGTCGACACCAGCTTGCATGCCCGCTGCACTCCATGCCGTACTACCTGTACCATTCCAAGTCGCAGTTGTTTCCGACCATCCTGTGGTAAGGATTCGATGAACAGTGAAGGTCATTCCAGTAGCACCTGCACCATGATTGAGATCCTCAAGATACATCTCAATGTCAACCGAGTGGACATTCATGCTTGGGTTGAATGGTATTTGACCGAAATCGACACTAAGCAACATTCGGTATTCATCTTGAGCAGCATCAATACCAATGACGTTAGCGTTACCATCGAGATTCGTATCTGGAAGGCCACTGAAGATCGAAACATCTTGAATATTGGTATGTGCAAGTTCTTCGATTTCGTTACCTGTTTGGAATTCATATGTCCATGTGTGGTCGTTGTTATCCGATGTTTGTGGGTCACCTATTCCAACTATCCATCGAGAAGAGGATGGACCTGGAATCGAACCATTGATCGCTTGGACCCACCATTCAAAGGTGGAGCCTGGAGCTACGTTATCAGCAAAGGTGAAACTCGTTCCAGTGATTTGACTCGAAGTCGCTGACTTGAACGTATACTGTCCTGAAGCATTGCGTATTGTGACAATGTATCCAGTGGCACCCGAAACGGTGTTCCAGTTTAGAACCGGTTTGTCAAGTGAATCTAGGAGGTTGGTTGTCGTATCGTAGAGAACAGCACCATCAAGCGGTGAAAGAAGAACCGGTTGTGCTGGAGGCACAACACCTGCAACATTGTCCACATAGTCGATTCTCAGAGTAGGTCGCAAAGATTCAGAAGAAGACTCTCCGGAAGTAAATGTGTGCAAACTACTTCCAGTTCCTACGGCCTTGAGTTGGATGGTCATCGTCATGTTTCCATTGGCAATGTTCGACTGTGCAAGTGACGTAATATCCCATTCAAGCCATCCTGATGGAGGTGTCACAGAGAGCGTTGAACGAGTAATCTCTGTTGCACTACAGGTCGGTGGTTGAAGCGCTGTCACGCTCGCTTCATTAAAAGTCGAACAAGCGTGTGCGCTAACAGTCAAAGGAGACACGCCAGCGACCTGAGATCGATACAATCGAAGCATGGTTGATGTTGGCGTCATCGCACTTGGCCAAGGCATCTGTGATAGATCAAATTCGATGAAAATCTCATGATCTCCAGATGAGCCTGCTCCAAGTTTCAGTGTAGTACTTCCTCCATAGTTGGTGTTGAGTGCTGAGGAGATAGTATACGCATCTGGAGCGCCAGGTAAAAGACCAGTATCTTCGAAAATCGAGCCGCTTGAGAGGTTCACGGTGTGATTGCCTGCTCCATCATCAGAGCCTTGATCTTCTGGAATACGGAATTTATTGACTTGTGACCATTCACCGAAGCGATAGTAATCGTCAACGACACCTTGGTAGGACAATGTTCTCCAATAAACCCAGGTATCACCTGTATCTTCAACCTCTTGGAGCAACAACGTTGTATTGGCTGCATCCCAAATGAGATCATTTTCGCTGAGTTGTGTAGAATCACCCAGATCGATACAACCGGAACTCCGTACCATTCTCTGATCTCCAGCAAAACATAGGATATATCCTGACTCATTTGAGGACGGAGGAGTCCAAGTTAAGTTCACTTCATCTGCTCCAGAAGGCCGGGGCTCTGAAAGATTCCAGAGGGCCGCTCCGTCGGCAGGAATCAAACCTGTTGGACTTGATGCGATGTAAGGGTTGGTCATTCTGTACGTGATATTGAGTGATGGGCGGAGGTCTGCGCTTACTTCATTACTTGAATACATGTCAATCCTACCATCAACACTGCTGTCGTTTTCTTCAGCTTGTACGAGGAAGTCAAGACTCGTCGCTCCGTTTGCAACCGCTTGCTGCAGCAAACCAGTGATGTCACCGATTTGGTATGGGTCGTCCCAAAAAATCTCTTCACTTGCATAAAACGGAATATCCGTGTCCGTCGAGTGATAAGCACCTGGAGTATTCCATTGGGTTGAATTAGTTGCATTGTTCCAGTTGGCATCACCATCGAAGGCAGTGTTGATCAGCGATGGAGTCCAAAAGACCTCGCCATAACTAGTGGATTTCGTATTCATCGTGAAGAAGGCATCCATAATTTCGTAGGTTCCATTGATAGGTAGTTTTGTCAAATCAACGGAAACAATGAACGAGGAACGTTGAGACTGACCGCCGCTGTAGAATGATCGACCCACGTTTATGGTTCCAGAATTGTAGAGATTTGCATTTGCAGCAGATGAATCAAGTGTCGTATCGACGATGAAACCTGATGGTTCATTCAAGTCGGGCAGGAAACCACCCTCTGAGACGTTGATGTAGCCCCAAGTACTGTTGATTTCATTTCCAATATCGTGTGGAATGTGGAAGATTGAACTGGACGAGCGAGGACCAAGCATTTCATCGTTGACCGGTTGAACAAACCATCGAATGCTTTGATTGGTCGATAGATCACTGGACGGTTGGAATGATAGGCTTTGAACATCGAACAGTGCACTATCAACTCGAGAATCGTAAATTGTGAATCCTTCCATGATGTCCGTTGGATCGTTTTGAATGAATACCTTCCAATCATCAATGTTTGCAGCGTTGGAGTGTGTCCAAGACATAACAGGTCGAGTTGATGGCTCGGGAACATGTCCACTCAAATCCCATGAGATTGTGCCATCGAGCGGCAAAGCATTGCTTGCAGCAACCGTTGGAATCGATGCCGTACCGTCGGTCCATGTAAGATTCAACCATGGTTGTTGAGTCGCTAAACCGTCCGTACTTGTGAACGTGATGAGAGCATCAGATGAATCACTTGTCATCAGAGCGATAGAGAGGTAGGAGTCCCCATTTGCCATTGCGGCTTGAACCAATTCTGTTACATCCCAATCCATCCAATCAGCTGAATCAGATGCACTGAGATCACTCAATGAACCAACATCCGTACCAATTGCTCGGCCACCGTCAGCAGACCAACTATTGGTTCCATCATAGGTCGAGTTGTTGAGTCCTGTGGTCCATGTTTGCAAGACTGGGCGGACCGCTACTTGCACGTTGGTATCTGAACCCGCTTGAGCCCACATATTGAGTTCGGCATTAGTTACTCGAGCATTGCTCGGCGTTGGTAGTTGATTCAATGGAATCTTGAGTAGAGCACTTGTATGGTAACCACTTCCTAATTCGCCAACCTTGAGCGATGTGGATGTGGAGTGATTTTGTTGACCTTCAACACCACCTTCTGCAACCCACGTATCAATGAAGTGTGGAAGTTGCAGATTTGGCATTGCTTCATGATGTCTGATTTCAACTGCTGCACTGGTTGATGACAGGTTCCAAGTCACCAGTGAAGGGAGATTGAAGTGGAAGGTTTCTGACCAATTTCCGAGTTGGTTGGTCGCGGAAATGGCACGAACACGCCAATACCAAGTCTTTCCATCATCCAAATCTGACGTCGGAGTGAAAGAATTATTTGTCAGATCAAATCCAGAATTTGACCACGATGTTTCGATGCTCATGTCGTTACTATCGAAGGATTGAACCGTATCCATTTGTATAGCATAGCCGCTGATGCTGACAGCGGATGAATGCGTCCAGTTCATCAATGGACGGTGAACCGGTTCTGGGTTGATACCAGGCGCAACACTCCAAGTTCCATTAAGAGGTAAGACTGGCATCGGTTCGATTGGAATTGCGTTTGATCCGGGGACGTAAACGAATGAAAGTTCAGGTCGCTTTGTTTCTACAGCAGTACCTGGATGGAAAAGAACGTCACGGATTTGTCCACTACCTGCGCCAACTATTCCAAGAATGAAATCCGCTGAGTGATTATCACGCATTGCATTCTGAACCGCCAATGTAACGTTCCAATTCACCGAAGAACTTGATGTGAATCCAGAACCAATGCTGACAGAATCGAGGAGCGATGATCGTTCGCTTCCCTTTGCACCTACGCTGTTCCATGTGTTCGTACCATCGTATGTTGCCCATGTTGCACCATCTTCAGTCCAACCGTGTTGTGTGTTTTCCCATGCACCAACAACAGGAGTTCCGAAGGGGAAGTCACTCAGATGGAATTCGAGGTTAGCTGATTCAACTGCGTAACCGGATGGTAGGAATGTAGTCGATAGATCACATCCAAACAATACTGTGGTTTCGGAAGGAATTGTGTTGTAGGAAACCTGCAATTCTGTCTCTGAGCCATAGTTTGAATTTGGCATTCCTGAATCAATATAGGTGTCATCACATGCAGGATGGAGTCCATCGGAACTCGCATTCCCTTGTTTCAATCGGAACTCATATCGATCTCCGCCAAGCCAAGTTGAATTCAGACCGCTGATGAGGAATGATGAATACGACCATTCTCCATGACGACCGTCAGAATCGACGTGAAGCATTCGCCAGTTGTACATGTGGCCTGATTCTAGACTCTCAGAACCTGTGAAACTTAATTCTCCATCTGAAGGGGCAAAATCAGTGTCAATGCGTGTATCGATTAGTGCAACTCGGTCGTGGAATAACGAGTCGGTCGATAGTTCGAAAATCATATCATAGGAAGATGAAGTTGACGCTGCCCACGTAAGTGTTGGCGTTGTATTTCCAGTGAAATTGTGTCCGGTCTGGTTCCACAATGTTTCTCCATCCCATGGAGAGGTGAATGATGGTGCAACCGTGACAGGTGTTGACCAGTCGTACTTGATGTAGAGGTATGGTTTATCACCGTCATTGACCGCATCTGAAGAGTGGAATGTAACCGAATCCACGCCATTATTAGCGGCGTAAGCACCGTTTTGAGAACGTGCCGTTATTGCTAAATCTATTACACCCGTATTCCCATTATCGACATGTTGTTGTAATACTGAGGTCAAATCGAACGAAAAGTCATCATCAATCTGTGATCCCATAACTCCAGAATCACTCGCATGACTAAGCAATCCTCTACCTCCGCTTTTCCACCATTGATTGGTTTTCTTTCGCAACCATGTAAGTTCACCTTCAATCCATGATCCATCATTATCCATTTCATGTAATGCCAATGTTGCTGAACCACTAGAAGTGGAGCGGGTTAGATTCAATGAAGCATCAAGAATTGTTGCATTTGAATGCATTCCTAATGCATCGAATGACAATCTGAAATGAGGTATAGACTCCTTGTTAGAAGATAACTTGGCCTCCAATGTGGCTGAGGAACCATAATTTGTATTCTTACTATGTTCATCAGCTACAGCATCTTCAATAAAGACAAAATCAGTAGACAGATCGTCAAGATCAACTGCAATCGAAGCAGTACCGTCATCGTTCAATGTAACATCATGATTTGGTAAGAAGAAATGACCACTTGTCCACGAACTTAGGGTTCCTGTTGAGTCCATTGCTCGCATTCTGTAATGCATAAATGTTCCATTTTCAAAAGCATCAGAGGAAGGAATATCAAGTGAACCTGTGGTTCCTGACAAGGTAAAACTCGATGTATGGATATCTGAATTGTAGAGCCAATTGTAATTGTCTTGATCGCTCTTGAAACCATCACTGAGTGAGAGTTGAACTTCAGCCATAATACCTGAATAGGATGTCCATGTCATGCTAGGAGTCAAATCAGCAGAGAGATAGAAATCTCCTGACATGAGAGGGGCCCCGTCTTCAACAAAGTTAGGCGTGATGAGGCCTCCCGAACCTGCAGTTGTCGTCGAGGAATCGACTCGCAGACTCGGTCTTTCAGCTATGTTTAGAGATTCATTCATCGCACAATCGTATTGTGAACCATACGCTGAAACTAGAATTTCCAAAGCAGAAGCGCTGGAAGCAACAGCGCTCTGAGCAAGAGCAGTCACGTTCAATTGAACGTTAGAAGAACCACCGGAAGGTCCGAGTGGAGATGTGACGATAGGAGGCTCCCAATCGGAACGGTCGGCACCATCATCTGCTCCTGGCTCGCCCCACATGAGTATTCCATCGCGTGAGTTCCATGTTGCATTTTCATCCCAAGCAACGCTGGTCGAAGCAGGATAAACCGCAAGACCATTCGTTGCTCCACTGTTCGAACAGACAAGATCCAAACGGGCCGAGTGGATTGTATCTGTCGAAGCAAAGTTCAGCGGGAAGGATATCAAGAGACGGGAATCGCTGGTCCCCGCGATTCCAAGAAGACCAGTGTCTTCACCCGCATAGTCATCGTTTGGATAATCCGAATCAATGTACGTGTCCAGAGATGGGTTGATGGTGGAAATGACATGCTGAACGGATGATTCTTCTTCCAAAAGTTCCGGTGCTGGGAAAGCAGAAGGAACGAATACATCAGCGAAAAGGAACATCAGAATCAATGTCACTGCAGTGAAGACATTTCGGTTTGTGGTACTGTTTCTCATGGCGCTCGTTCGACCTAAGATGTGGAAGGTTATGACTGATTCGGCGTACGCCCCCCTTTAGGGGGGCGGAAATTCAACTCAAAAAAAAACGAACCGAATGTTGAAAGATGCTCGCCATTCTCTAGGGTTCATGAGCGAACTGTGGGTTGAACGACATCGCCCTCAGAGCGTCGACGAAATTAGGGGGCAAGCCTCTGTAGTGAGTCGATTGACGGTATATGCAGAACACAAGGAATTTCCTCATTTGCTCTTTGCTGGACCTCCAGGAACTGGAAAAACAACGGCTGCGATGGCTCTGACCAAAGACGTCTTTGGAGAACACTACCGAGATAATCTTCTCGAAATGAACGCATCCGATGAACGAGGATTGGACAAGATCCGTTCAAAGGTCAAGCAATTTGCACGTACACAACCATACGGTGATGCGAAATTCAAGATTATATTCCTTGACGAATCGGATGCATTGACCAATGATGCACAAGGTGCATTACGTCGAATCATGGAGCAATATGCTGAAACATGTCGTTTCATTCTCTCATGCAATTACTCCTCCAAAGTGATTGAACCTATTCAGTCACGATGCGCAGTTTTCCGATTTCGTCCACTCGCAGATTCTGAAGTTCTCGATCAAATCAAGCATGTTGCAAGCGAAGAAAAAGTTGCACTGGACGATGATGCTGCAGAGGCGCTTGCAAAAATTGCTCAGGGTGATTTGAGGAGAGCGATTACTGCCCTCCAAGTCTCTGCGGCTATCAGTGATACAATTACGCGAGCAATCGTTTACGAAACATCAGCTACAGCTCCACCTGAAGCGCTCCATCAATACATTATGGCCTGCAAGGACGATGGTTTTCATGTTGCTCGCCGACGCTTGCAAGAACTTCTGAACAAGTATGGGCTTGCTGGCACGGATTTTGTTGGCCAACTCCATCGGGAATTGTACAATGTTGATTTCATATCCGAAATGAACAAACTTGACCTTACAGAAATCATGGCCGAAGTCGATTATCGTCTCGTTGAAGGTGGAGGCGAAAAGATTCAACTCGATGCCATGACAGCGAAACTAGTAACAATGTTACGAAATTCGTGATTCACTTTCACTTTTCAAAACGCCTCGCCAACAACAAGGTATCCTAATGTTCGTTGGAACAACCATGAACAAATCAATCGAAGCCTTCCTTGACATTCTATCTTGGACACCTCTAGTCCGATTTATTCGAACCTATCGTATGCAGCAACTAAACGAACGAACAGCCAAATTACGTATGTCGAAAAAGATCGATTCTGTATTTGAGAGAATTCTCAGATACCATTCCGACTTACTGTCTTAAGCTGCGGGCTCGCTTGAAATCACTAGATTCCAAGTGTAAACTTGTACGTTTTTCCAAGGGTCGCCTTGTTCGGTGATTCGAACTACAATTTCGTGAGTACCCTCTTCGAGATCGGTTCCGAGAAATACGGAGAAGGGTTGATCTAATTCGCCATGAGGAGTTAAGTTCGGTACGGAATTGTTGGATGATGATGTACCATTTGCAATTCGTTCAGAATTACTCGTCCAATATGAAATATTGTCGTCCCGAATCGTTTCGTTTGCTTGATATTCTCGAGTTACTTCAACGACAGCCCCGTCCGAATTTACATTGTCCATGAGTCCGAAGAGCAACCAAGAATCACCAGTAAGAATCGGCGACCCGTCGGTATACCAAATCAATGTTGAACCCGATGTTGCCATGGTATGAGGATAGGTAATGTCCTCACCATCATCCGTAATCACAGTCCATTTACTGGCAAGTTCTGGTGCTGCAATGTCACCAAAGGGCGGATTGACGAGGAGGAAAGAAAAGGCGAGGAACGTGAACGTATGCAAAAACGCTGCCTTGAACCATGTTCCACCCCCATAATGCTCCACAAATCGCTCGGGCATTATTGTTCGATGAAGGGTCGGAATAAGGAAAATACATGTTAGTGGAAGAATGTACAAAATCTTAGAATTTTCAGGGTCAGTAGAATCCATCAAAACATAACGCATCAGAATAGTTATTGTCAATGAAAAGGTTAACACAAGCCACATAGATGCAGTATCAGCCTTCTCCTTCTGGACATGTTTTACAGGATCAAATGCCTCGATTCCGAGGTTCCGACCAGTTCGACGTACCTTCTTCTCGCGGTCCCCTCCTTGCATCCGCTGGCGACGCTCGCCCTGAGCCGCAGTCATCGCCGTCGAAAGGTCGACCATGCCCCTTCGGATAAGTGGGAGTGAATGAAGGATGCGGTCAGATTCCTTCTGTTTGAACCCGCATTCTTCAAATGGGGGTTTTCGCAGGCGAGGGCAGGCCGGGGTGGCGTAGTTGGTAGCGCGTCGGACTCATAGGGCAGCCTTCAAGGCGATCGTATGACGTGCAAAGCCCCTTGTGGTGTCTGAGACATCCGAAGGTCGCGGGTTCGAGCCCCGCTCCCGGCACCACCATCGCATTGTTGAAGGGCTAGAAACTAGTCCAACCACTATGGCACACAGTCCTGACGTTGGTTCTCGCGTCCGTATCAAACTCACAACGCATGATGGTGAGACTGAGATTGAGGGCGTAGTCCTGCCACCTGCTGTTCAAGATTATGTAACGATCAAACTAGCGAATGGCTACAATGTAAGTCACCCGCTCACATCCGTAGAAATCATATCATCTGAACAACCTGAATCATCTGAAGTCGCATCAACAAACGAGACTGAAACAAATCCAGACCTTCCAACGGTTCGAATTATCCATACTGGAGGAACGATTGCTTCCAAAGTGGATTACAAAACAGGTGCAGTGACTGCCCAATTCGAGCCATCCGAACTGGTCGAACACGTTCCAGAACTTCTCCAGATAACAAATCTCGATGTTCACAAAATTGGGAATATGTTCAGTGAGGATATTCGTCCAAATCACTGGAACCAAATCATTGATGCAACAGAGAAAGCGTTTGCTGACGGTTGTACTGGAGTTGTTGTGACTCATGGCACGGATACCTTACACATTACTGCGTCAGCTGTTGCATTCGCATGGTGCGGTAAAGGAGGTAATCCACCAGGACGTATTGCATTTGTTGGATCTCAAAGATCCAGTGATCGAGCCTCTTCCGATGCTGCTCAGAATCTCATTTCAGCTGTGAAATGGGCAGCTGAAGGGCCACTACCAACTGGTGAACTTAGCGATGCAGTTGTTGTTTCAATGCACAAAACCAGTGATGATGGTGCTTGTTCGATTCATTCCGCTACAGGTGTTCGTAAACTACACTCAAGTCGACGTGACGCTTTTCGTCCCGTCAATACAATGCCTCTAGCAACAATTCGTATCGATAACAAGGATGTTGAACTCGAATTGGAACATCATTACAAAGAAGCCCGTTCAAATACGGTTTCAAGAGCGTCTACATCCACTGCAGAACGATACGATGAGAACATTGTTGTTCGCCAAATGATCGCTGGACCTTGGCTTACCAAGCAAGAAATTGATGACGCTGTTGCATCTAATGTGGATGCACTGGTAATCCATGGAACAGGACTTGGCCATTTGCCGATCGAAAATCCAAACGGTGATGCACCTCAGAACATCGAACTTCAAAGTTCTCTTCAACAACTGAATATTCCGGCCTTAGTTGTCAATCAATGCATCCATGGACCAATCAATATGAACGTCTATTCAAAAGGAAGAATCCAACAGGACATTGGACTTCTCGGCCATGGCATCACATCCTCTCCAGAAGCAGCTGTTGTCAAGCTTCATTTCGCCCTCTCCAACAGTATGGATGTCGGTTCTGTAATGACTCAAAATTTGATTGGAGAACAACAACAAACCATCCTTAACTAAGCGATTCGATGAAGAACCTTATCGGTTCTGGTCGAAATATGGCGAGCCCAATTGGTGACCCTACAACCGAACTACGGTCGCGTCGTGAACGCGCCCGTGCTGGTGGTGGACGTAAGGCATTGGAATCCATTCGCGCAACAGGCAGGGGGACTGCTAGAGACCGAATTGATTTACTCCTTGACCCCGATTCTTTCGTTGAAGTTGATACTTTCATTACACATCGAACAAAGGATCACAACATGTTCCTCCATCAAACACTCGGCGATGGTGTTGTAACGGGACATGGTACCATCGATGGCCGACGTACCTACTGTTTTGCACAAGATTTCAGTGTACATGGAGGCTCGATGGGAGAAATGCATGCCAAAAAAATAGCAAAACTCGTCGAGATGGCCGAGCGCTCAAAAACACCACTTGTGTGTATCTGGGACGGTGGTGGCCAACGAGCGCATGACGGTATCGATGCATTAGCAGGAACTGGAGAGTTGCTCGATCGATTGGTTCAATGTAGTGGCCGAGTTCCTGTCATCAGTCTTGTACTCGGACCAGTTGTTGGTGTTTCCGCACTTGCAGCAAGTCTTTCCGATTTCACAATCCTTGGAGAGGAACATGGGCAATTGTTCCTTTCCTCTCCATTAGAAACACCTGAAGTTCAACGCGGTGAAGTCGATGCAGCAGGATTGGGTGGTGCAAACCTCCATGCTTCTCGTTCAGGAATTGCATGCTTGGTTGCAGACGATGAAGACGATGCCTTTTTCCTCGTTCAAGAAATTCTTTCCTACCTTCCTGATCATAATGATGCTGAACCACCACATGTCCCTACTGAAGATCCAATCGACCGCGTTAACGATCAACTCGAAACGCTTGTTCCAGACAACCCCAATCGACCATACAACATGGTCGGTGTCGTTGAAGAAGTTGTTGATGATGGTGAATTTCTTGAATTGTTTCCGAATTATGCTGAAAACATCATCATAGGATTTGCACGTCTCGATGGACGAAGTATCGGTGTTGTTGGTAATCAACCGAATGTCCTCGCTGGCTGTTTGGACATCGATGCGTCGATTAAAGCAGCACGGTTTATTCGTCTCTGTGATGCATTCAATATACCTCTAGTCACCTTTGAAGACGTACCCGGATTCTTACCTGGAGTCGTTCAAGAATGGGGCGGTATTATTCGACATGGTGCCAAGTTGTTGTTCGCTTATGCCGAAGCGACCGTGCCAAAACTAACACTGGTTACACGAAAAGCCTACGGTGGAGCTTATCTTGCTATGTCTTGTAAGCACTTGCAAAGCGATTACAACGTCGCTTGGCCGACCGCTGAACTCGCAGTTATGGGGGCCGAAGGTGCAGTAAACATCATCCATCGAAGAGAGATCAACGCTGTCGATGATGAGCAAAAAGAAGAGGTACGTCAACGATTGGTTGATGAATATAAGGCGAAATTTGGCGACCCATATGTTGCCGCACGTAACGGTTGGCTTGACGATGTTATCGAACCAACCGAGAGCCGTCTCAGACTTTGCCGTGCACTAGCAATCCTTCGCTCAAAGCGAGAATGGAGTCCGCCAAAAAAGCACGGAAACATTCCTCTATGATCAATTGATTTTTGCTTCCGCTCGAGCGAGTAGTCCACCGGATGAGGATTCACGAACCGGTTCTTGGGGTGGCTTCTTGAATTGGAAAAGCAGCCATCCTATAATCGCAAGAAGTGGTAAAATGATGAGGGCTGCGAACATTGAACCACCTGAATTTGATCCCGCATCATCACCCGTTGTTGATGTCGATTGATCATCAGGAACAAGGTACTGTAATCGAATGGAAACATCCGCAAAGGAAGAATCGCGAGCAATGATGTCGATGTTCAGGAGTGCAGTTGGTTGTAAATCAACTTCGATAATCTCTGAACACAATCCATCGGCATCACAGATACGTTCACCTGTGATATCGGCACCGTTGAGAAGGAGGATTACATCCATTTCACCTCCGTCAACATCATTCCATGTCCAAGTTACTGAAAGGGAATCATCAACTCGTTCAAGCGAAGCATTCGAGAGCGTAGGGCGATCTGGTTTAGGCTCGATAGTAACATTGAGCAACTTGGAAAAGACGTTCGAGCCATCGGTCACGTTTAGCCACCAGCCTGAATCTTCACCCCATTCATCAAGAAGCGCTGAAATGAGCAATTCCTGACCCGATAAAGCAGCCATCACCTTTGAGCTACCGGCCGATTCAATAGACCAAGTTAGGGCATCACCGTCAACATCATAGGCAAATACGCTTAGATCAGCAAGTAAGGATTCCTCTTCATCCATTACAATCGACCAAGCCGTTTCATCGACAACAAATTCATCATCAACGGCTTCGATTCGAAGAGGTAGATCTGCAATCAATGGAGCATTGAATCCATCCGAAATGGATATTTGAAGCACTTCCGCCCCATTTGCATTCGGAAGAGGTGTGAATTCAATAAGTGGTAAATCGTTTGATACACTCCATGAAACTAAATCCCCAGTCCCTTGGTTTAATCCATTGATGAAAACCGTCAAAGGTTGTTGTTCAGGATCGAGGAAGTAATTATCATAATTGAGGTAGAGACTTTCCCCATCCTCAGTCAGTGTTTGTTGATCGATTGTTGACAATTGAATGATTTGATCATTGACGGGGATTACGCGTCCTGTTAGCGTCGCAGTTGCTTGATCAAGAAGGCCTCCTTCCGCTTCCAAATCAAGTTCAATACGCGTCGTTCCTTCCCATTCTTCATCCACCGAATGATAAAGAGTTACAGAGGAGGAATCAGGGCTAATTGCGATGATGAAGTGAGATTCATTCTCGAGAATTGTTGCGTTCAAAATACGGATTGCTTGACCATCAGGATCGGTTGCAATATCCGATGCATTCAGAACGGTTGAGCCTCTCTGAGGCACAAGAAGTTCAGGCATTGGTTCGACTAACTCAATAGGATCGTTAGTCCGGGTGAAATCAAAACTCGCATACCCTGTCCCGCCTTCAACTGAAACGACTAGTCTCAATTCGTGAGGACCTGGAGAAATTCCTTGCATCGGAACCGTACAGGATACATTATCATCGACTATGGTCGCTTGATAGGTAGTGGTATTGTCCAATAGACAATGTCCTTCAACAGTCCATTCTTGAGGCAGGTCGGCATAAACATCTCCATTTCTCATCGACCAAAGTGCTTCGAAAATTGCATCGTCTTGAGGTCCGAAAACAGTTCCGTTGAGGCTTGTAACGTTAGAGATAAGTATCAGTTTAGCATCATCAAGTAATTCATCGACATATCCGTTTGAATCCGAAGATGAATAGAGATTACTTTCTCGATTGAAGGCTTCTCGGAACTTGGAATGATCTCCACGAAGTGTAAGATCAAAATATGGCAAAACATGTTCCATCGCATGATCGATTTGTTCCTCTTGTGTTAATGATGCATCTCCATCGTTGAAATTTTCCAAAAAGGAGGATGTGTCTTGATATTGGTAGTGATTCGCTCCGAGAGAATGCAAAATTTGCCAAGCAAGGCCGTCGACGTTTTCTAACACAGGAATCACGTTTTCAGTTGCTGGAGCAACTTCATCAGCGCTACCGGTGATGTATAGTGCTACATTCGGAACTGCCCCGCTTGTAATCATTGGATCTTGAACTTCATCAACCTGCATCGCTAGGCCAACCAAAGCACGCGGTGGCTGAAGAGAATTATCACTGACCAAATTGTCCCAATTGATGTATACGTTGCTGGCCCATGTCGCTCCATAACCGTGTCCAATAAGTCCCCAATGCTGCTCATCGACAGAACCGTACATACCGAGAACGATATCGTTTGTTTGATTCGCTCCCTCCATCCATGATTGAACATCCATTATGGAATCGATGAGACTCTGCCATGTTGGAGTTGTATCTGAATTCAATTCGGTGTGAATGTATACCATAGTTCCACGTTGGGCGATTCTGGTGGATATGAGCATGTAGTTGTCAGGAGATTCATTTTCATCAATGAGAAGCAAAACCCAGGGGAAGGGGCCATTTCCTGCCATTTCTTGATCTTCTCCACTGTTCAATGCAGGATAGACCAATCGATGCTCGGGTTCGAAATTTCCACCCTGTTGAAAATCGACGTAACCAACAGGGAAGTCAACGCCTGTATGTGTTGGTTGAAAATTCGTATCCTCCTCGGGAACAGCCGCAGAAGTAGAAAGTGATGAAAGCAGCAACAAACAAACGAGTGCAATTGCCCGCTCTCTCATGAAGGGCTGTCCATGTTTGAACATTTGATTGTTGCAGCCGATTGCTTCAATTTTCCTCAAGTTTGTACTCAACAGAAAGCAACCAAGTCATCAATTGTTCAAGGGTTGGAAGGTGTTGTGCATGATCAGGCGTCCACAAACTACGCCAACTCTCAAGATGTTGGGCCGCTAACATCCATCGCCCATCTATACCAGAACTTTCAATCGACAAGTGTTCTAAACGCTCTTGCAAAGAGCCTTCCAATGGTGCATAGGCTGGATTAAGTGAGTACTTCGAATTAGGTTCATGTTGTAGTGAACCTTCTGTATCGAGCACAAGATCGAAGACTAAATCCTCTCCATGTTTTGTATTGACTAAGGTTGCAGGGAGTTGGCGACGACCTCCGAGTGAGGCGACTTTTCCTCCACAGTTCATCCAAGCCGATGCGATGGAACGAGCTGCTCCTCCACCTCCATTGATTCCTAGCAATGCTCCTTTGGAAACATCGATACCGAAATGATAGGCCACATTAACGACGCCAAATCCATCGGTCGTTGCACAATACCAACCTTGTCCAGTGTACCTAAGGGTGTTAACAGAAATAATGTCAAGGGCCTCATCGATTGGCGAGAAAACCATGCTCTGTATTTGATGTTTGAGTGGAGATGTCAAGTTCAGCCAAACCTCATTTGATGATGAGCGAACAGGCAACTGCTTGTTGGATAATGCCCGTAGTGGAGTTTTGAGTTTCGCTAACATTCCGGAGAACGGTTTCTCATCGATTGTATGTGATGCATAATCGTAAAGTTGTGATTGAAAAACCCTCAATTTCTGATCAACAGGTTTCCAAATGGGCTGATGCTTATCGTGTTCGATGTAGGCCCATCCAAGGACCTCGTCGATATGATCTGTCTTGAGTGTAGTGATAGAAGAAACATCAAGTTTAGAGAATTGGCCCTTGTTTCTAAGATCTGCAAGAACAAGATTGAACAAAATAGGCGACAAAGAATGGCTGATTGGAGAGCCGCCAACCGCGTATCTCAAGCCGTCCATACTATCACTTTGGAGTCATTATTGATGAACGTCTGCTTTAACCATCTTGACTAAAATATTGAGAATGCAGGCCATGTATTCAAAAAGAAGGGGGTTGTGCATTAAGCATGGCAGCAGCAGAACGCGGTTCTTTCCTGTGGATGATGTTTGCAATTACACAGGTGTTCATGTCGATAAAACTCGTTGGGGAAGTCGAAGGATGGATTACCACCTTGTTTGGTGGAACTGCTGCTGCGGCATTTATGCTCGCAATTGTAATTTTTAGACAAGAGCAACGAGAACTCCTACTCAACCCTCTGAAACTTAACCGTGAAGTTCACGATGATGCCATCCAAGGTCAAGGAAAAGGTGTTGGAGTCGGTGTCGGCCTGTGGATAATCTCATTGATTGTCCTCCTATTCATCTAATCAAGGCGATATGAATGATTCCCATTGACCCTGGCACGGTAACCACAATTCGTGCAATTGACGAAGGTTCCGAAGAGTTGTTTGGTGGATTCTGGCCTTTTATTCGTCGAACAATGATGTTGTTCCTACCCCTGTGGGTGTGGCTATTATTGTGGGCAGCAGGTTTGCCAAACATTGTTTCTGCCCTACTTTCAGGACTTTCCCTATCAATAATTGTGGCTATCGAACGATACAAACTGCGCCAAATTGCAGGAAAAGACAATTAATGACTGGCTGTTGATATCGACCATGACCTTATTCGAATGGTTGACTGAGTTTGTTGGAATTGAAGCCCCTTCCTTGATGGAAATCATCTTCGTGAGTTGTGCAGTTCTTGGAGGAATTCTATTTTTCATCATGATGATCCTCATGATGGTCGGTGATGTCCTCGGAGGCGTAACAGATGCAATCGGTTTAGATATCGATGCTGGTGGCGGGGCCTTTGAAATTCTGAGTGTGCAGGGCCTTTCCGTATCTGTAATGATGTTCGGATTAACAGGAATGTTTGGTCTTTCAGCAACCGGAAGCGATGTAGTTGCAGTATTGGCCGGAGGAATTGGTGCTGTAGCCGGGATGTATGGCATGGGTAAAATGATGCATGCAATCAATCAACTACAAGCAGATGGTACCATCAATTACAACGATGCAATTGGTCAGCGTGGTCAAGTCTATTCTCGCATCAAGCCAAACGAAACTGGTGAGATTCAGGTTCCTGTTGACGGCACACTCAAGACATTGTTAGCCAGAGCACAAGATAAATCGATGTTAATTCCATCTGGAGAATTCATCAAAGTCATAGATATTATTGGATCGACAATGATTGTCACTCCACTTGAAGATGGTACTTCTGAAGAGTGATTTGGAATCCAATTGGGCGTAGGCAAAGTGATTAATAACGAATAACTCTGGTTAATGTCATGGCGGATGCAAGTTTTTGGGCAGTTTTCATCGTTTTTGGCGTATTGGCTATCGCAGCCTTTGGAATAATTTTGGTCGCAACACGATACAAGCGTTGTGCATCTGACGAAATTCTCGTCGTCTACGGACGGATTAGAGGAGGGAAAGCGTCTAGATGTATCCATGGTGGCGCTGTTATGGTTTGGCCACTCATTCAGGAATATAAGAAAATCTCACTCATTCCAATGACCATTTCTATTCCGCTTGACAATGCTCTTTCTCTACAAAACATTCGTATCAATGTTCCTTCAACATTTACTGTTGGTGTGAGCACAAACCCACTCATTATGAACAATGCAGCAGAGCGCCTTCTTCACCTTACCAAGAACGACATTGAGGGAATGGCGCAAGAAATCATTCTTGGTCAACTTCGTTTGACGGTTGCAAGTCTAACCATCGAGCAAATCAACCAAGATCGTGACGCTTTCCTT
>DAKS01000038.1 GCA_002499195.1 Euryarchaeota archaeon UBA443 | reverse complement strand
TCGAAGCCATACCATCCACGATCGTTCATGAAGATGTGGCCACTCATTTCTGCAGCCATCAATGAATCAGGATGTTCAGCTAGGACGCGTTTCATGAACGAATGTCCAGTTTTTGCCATCATTGGTCTTCCACCTGCTGAAAGGATTGCTTTCTCAACGTTCATTGAACATTTAACATCGTAAATCAGGAGGTCCTTACCATCCTCACTTCCGACGACATCATCAGCGAGTAGAGCGATGAGTCGGTCTGGATAGACGAAGTCTCCATTCTCATCAACTGCCCCGATTCTGTCACCATCACCATCTGCTCCTAGTCCAAGTTCACATCCATTGTCAACGACTGTTTTAGCGAGGTCAACCATGTTGTATTCTCGAGTTGGGTCTGCACCATGGTTGGGTTCTGTATTGTCCCAATTGCAATACAAGTCGATGTGTTCTGCTCCAAGCATATCGAGGAGTTTGGTCATCGCAGGGCCAGGTACGGCGTTTCCACAATCGACAGCTACTTTCACTGAACGAGCAAGTGGGCCAGTTGATTCGATGATGGCTTTCAGATAGGTATCTTCGTGAGGATGATCGATATGTTCGCCTTGACCATCTCGGAAGTTTCCTTCAAGGAATATGTCCTTTAGTTCTTGAATTTCTTCTCCTGCTAATGGTAATGTTCCTCGACACATCTTGAATCCATTATGAGTTGGCATTGGGAGATGAGATGCGGTGACCATGACGCCACCATCGACTGGTAGTGTCCAGCATGCATGATAGACGCAACCTGTTGATACGATACCAAGGTCGAGGACTCTTACACCTGAATCTACCAGTCCTTGAATCAAGTTGGATGTATAGCCAGGACTAGATTCACGAATGTCTCGTCCGACTGCAAATGAATCGCATTCAAGATATGTAGCAAGAGCACGTCCAAGCCGATAAGCGAATTCATCGCTCAGTTCATCGCCTGATAATCCGCGGATGTCGTAGGCTTTGAAACACGACACTGGCCATTCCGTCATGCCTTCTGCTCATCCTCTTTGTTATCAAGGATGCCTATCGGCGAACAACGAAAAGAACGGCTCCAGTTATGGTCAAAAGAATGAGAAATTCAAGGAGATAACCCATCCACCAAGAGGCAATTGCAAGAATCGAAAAGGTTGGAATCATCAATCTCAACAACACTGGCCACGTAAGGAGGTCTTTGGGAGGCTCCTCGAGATAGGGTGAACCAGGCATAGTTGATCCTCAAGATTTGATACCTTGCACAACGATTTCAACAAGTGCTCCTTTCGGTAATGCGCCTGCTTCAAATGCAGCTCTTGCTGGTGGCATATCCATATCAGCGACCCATGCTCCGTAGACTTCGTTCATCGCTCCATAATCATCGATGGTGTCGAGGAGAACTTGAGCAAAACAAATGTCATTCTTCGATAATCCTCCTGCTTCGAGGAGTGCATCGATTTTTGCAAGTGCGCCTTCGGTTTGCGATTTGATGTCATCGCGTCCATCGATTGCGATTTGACCAGAAAGCCAGAAGGTCTGACCATGTTTGATGCCGGGTGTGTATGGTCCGAATGTTTTCATTCCATCGAGTGAGATATGTTCTTTCATGAACCTGCTAATGCTTGAATGCTCATGAACATTAACCATGAGTTACTGGAGTAATTATGCGCACATGTTGGGTCTTAGATCATCCTGCACATGTGCGATTGCTCGCCCCATTCATCCGGAGTGGAACGACATCGGATGTTCTGATTGCAACAGATCGGAAGGAGGTTCGACAGTTATTGGGTTCTTCCGAAGGCGTATTGCCAAAGCGTCAGCAGAGGTGGGTTGAGAGGCCCATCGGGACAAAACGTACACGTATTGCATGGAAACGAATGCGACAAGTTCGTTCATTCCTGAAGAAAGCTCAACGTTCTGGGGGAAAAATTGAGCGTATCGTTTCTATTGGTGCTCCATTGGAATTACGAGTTGCAAAGCGATTGAAGATTGCGAATCGATGGTACATTTCGGATACTGAAGTCAATCATCTTGCACACCGTCTTGCGACAGGTATGGCTACGGATGTTCTTGTTCCAACGCACTGGAACACTTCAATCGATGGGGGCTGGCTTGAAAAAATCAACAATAAAGGTGCATCAATTCACCGTTTGGATGGATTACATGGAATGGTTCACTTACACCCTCAACTACGTCCGAAAGAAGTGGCAGCAGTTCCAAAGATTGTAGTCCGTCGCTTGATTGGAGATGGCGTTCATGATTCTGGAGAAGTCCTTGAGATCCCTGATTCATTGTTGGATGGGATCGATTCTATGCAGGCGGATGAGGGAAAATATGACGGTGACCCGTGGGAATTTCTTTCAATGATTTCGATGCAAGATGGTGTTATCTCACAATCTGTAACCGTTGCAAGTGAAGCGGTATTGATGGGCGTTCCTACCCTTCTTGTAAGTAATGCAGAACGAGGATTTCTCGATCGACTTGAATCCGAAGGGTATCCTTTGTTCCGATTACGCAGCGGGGACGAAGTTGAGAAAATCCATGCACAATTCCTTGCAGGATTGCACCTTACGGACGCACTCGAACTACCTGAATGGCCAAATACACGTCAACAATTTGCAGAATTTATTGGCTCTGAATTGATTGATTGAGCCAACGCTCAACAATTTCTCCATGATCACCAGCTAAAACAAGACGACCTTCAAGAATCTCCGAGATTGGCCAGAAGCGAGCATCTTGTGCATCATCTCCACCGACCGGTTCTCCGGTTGCTTCAACTTCGTAAACGATGCTAACGATGTGCTTCCGTGGGTCTCGGGCAGGGTCACCCATGACCATGAGGAGGCGTGGATTTATTCCATCAAGTCCTGATTCTTCTTTCAATTCTCGAAGAACTGCCTCCTTTGGCTGTTCTCCCCGATCAACAAATCCTCCTGGAAGAACCCATGAGCCTGCTGAAGGAGGGAATTTGCGTTGAACGAGAAGGATTGAATCGCCTCTACGGACGCAGGCATCGACCGCTAGTGCTGGATTGAGATATCCCTGACATTCGTCACATTGAACCATCTTACTCACCAAATCGTCGCTTTCGCATTTGATAGGTTTGAACCGCTTTGAGAAGATCCTTTTTCTTGAATGAAGGCCAGAAAACATCCGTAAAATACAGTTCAGAATAGGCCATTTGCCATAACAGGAAATTACTGATTCTCTCCTCTCCACTCGTTCGAATGACGAGGTCAGGGTCCGGCATGTCTGCGGTGTAGAGATGCTCTGAAACGGTTTGCTCAGTTATCTGTTCGAGTGTTAATTCTCCAGATTTGTGAAGTTCAGCAATATTTTTGATAGCGAGAATCAACTCTTCTCGAGCACCATAGGCGAGGCATACCGTGAAGACAAAATCATTGTATTCTGCAGTTTTTGATTCGGCATAATCGATGGCATCATTGACGTGTTTGGGAAGAAGTTCTCTCCGTCCGATGATTTGTACACGAACGTTGTTTTCGTGGATACGAGGATCTTCAGCGATCGATTTGAGTCCTTCGACATAGAGTTTGAAAAGTGTATCAAGTTCCTTCTCTGGACGATTTAGATTTTCAGTCGATAGAGCATAGACAGTGAACCAAGGGATACCAAGTTCAAGAACCCAATCTAGAACGGCTTCAAGTCGTTGCTTCCCAATACGATGTCCAACATGGGTTGCAAGGTTGGAGCGCCATGCAAAACGACGATTTCCATCCATAATGATGGCAAGATGCTTCGGCTGAATCTCATGCTCAAGGACTTCGCGAAGGAGTTTTGCCTCAACCGCTTGGCCGAGGACATCACCCATCTTCTCGCTAATTCCCATGGCCGTCCCGCCTCTTCCAAACGGTTCTCTTCTTTCATTGCATCCCCTTGACAACAAAGACACATTGAATGGGAAGTGCCAATTTGGCATGGTCATGGAGGACGAGTCATGGTGGCCTCAAGGCGTCGCTGTCTCATCGTTGGATGAGGCTCTTGACTCGGGTCAATTGAATACAAAATGGGGTGTAGTACCCTGTTGGGATGTCCAAAAGGCTCTGACTTCGGAGTGGTGGAATCAATCGAAGGAGGGGATATGGGGTGAATTTGATGAGATCAAACCTTCATCCATCGAGGTGATTCGCAGAGATGGAAATCAAACGTTGTTACGACTTGATGAATCTTACATCGCTCTTGCCTATTCGATTCCGACCAGTAACCGAACCTCTTCACTGCACCAAAAACCGAATCTCAAATCAGCCCTTGAATCAACTAACCTCCTCATGCCAATTGGAGGCCTCCTTATCGACGGGAAAGACGCATTGGTCGTGTTTCCGAATGCTGAATTTATGGAAGCATCACCCGATTGGTTCGGGCGAACTCTTGGCAAGATTCAATCCAAACTCGCTCCTTTCTCTAGTCCCAACGATCAGAAGCGATGGAATAAACGACTGAAGGATTTGGAAGATGAACTGAAGCCAAACACGCTTTGGCGAGCTCCACATGCTTCCGCGACTGTAGGTATACCATCCGTCCGTATTAACCCAAATTGGATTGTTAATGTTGAAGGAGAACAATATGCTTTACCCCTCAATCAGAGTGTAAGTGAATTGCTCCTTTGCGGAACAGAACGTCTTCCTGGAATTGCTGAATTCATCCATTTAGAGGGGCGATTAGTGGAAGATAAAGGGTATAAGCCAGAACAAATCAGCATTTTTTTCGAACATTGGAAGAATGAAGTTCCCAGTTCCTGGTCAAGTCGAAAAGCTCTCTCTACCGTGCTTGGTGGTGCATGGATTTGGCGATACTACGACGTTCTTGTTGTCAATGCAGAATCGGTATTATATGGGGATGAATCCAGATATGAATCCGCTCAAAAATGGCTGAAGGATGTCTCACGATTACAAGCACATCTTGGTGTATTACGCGTATGGAAGAGTGGCGTTTGGGTCGGTATTACCACGATGGTTGTGGCTTACTATTCATGGCAACTTGATTCCATGTCAACAACACAATCGATTGGACTTGCAGCACTTGGGGCAATCATCTCGTTCGGTTCCAATTTCCTTTACTGGAAGAAGGATCCGCCCGCGTTTTAATCATCGTTGTTGACGGATTCTTCCGTCATAGAATGATAGATCTAATTCTTTTGCAAGTTCCATCAAATCGATGATGAGTGACTCACGCGCCTTGCGTTCAGCAATCGATGAATCAACGTTCCAATACAAGTTGAGTTCAATGTCAATGGATTGTGCTGAAATTGTATTAATGCTACACCAAGACGCATCTTCCTTTGTCGTCGAATCATGTTTTTGAATCAATTCAAGTGAACGTTGGCAGAAGGATTCGACCTTTTCTGGATCAGAGTTGATATCGAGGTGGACCATGGATTGCCATCGACGCCATCGACGCTTACCCCAGTTTTCTACAGGGATGCTGACGAGATTTGCGTTTGGAATTGTGATGATGGTATCGACTGAGGTTCGAACCAGCGTGGTTCGTAGATTGATTTCAATGACTTCACCTTCAGATGTTCCGACAATGACCCAATCGCCGACTTTGAATGGACGATCGAGTAGGACCGTTATAGCTCCAAAGAAGTTCGAGATGCTATCCTTTGCAGCAAGTGCGAGTGCCAATCCGGAGATTCCTAATCCAGCAAGAAGTGAAGTCAGTTCAAATCCGAGGGCATCTGCAACAAAGATAGATCCAACGAAGACTATGACGAATCGAAGTACACTTTCAAGTGCTGAGATGAGGGTCTTTTCTGTCCCATCTAGTTCATCGTCTTTGTCGAGGAATTTGACAAGGTCGTAAACGAGGTTGACAAGACGAAATGCCCATATTACAATCGAGATAACAAGAACGAATTGAAGCACAGATGGGATATATTCTGCCCATGAAGGAATAACGATGTTTGCGTTTTGACTCCGTTCATCAACAAGAATGTTAATCATCACTAATGCAAAGGCAAAACCTGCAACATTTCCGAGTGCCTTGTCACCTTTCTTAACCGTTTTTTGGCGAATCGTATCATTACGAACGATGGTTCCAAAGAAGCCATGAGAAGTCTTACTGACAATCAATCGGAGTATGAATGCAATGACAAAAATCGTTCCGAAGAGCAGAAGTGTTGATTGTGAAAAGCCGAATATTTCATCGCTTTCATAGGTCAAATTATCATATAGGCCCATGCCCTATCCTGAGACCTTTTCTTCAAGGCTTTTTCCTTTACTAGAGAATTTTGTTTCCGCGAGAGTTTCAAGTGTGGGAAGTATGTGGCCGGAACGATAGCATGTCGTCCACACGTCGTCAACGCTCAGCCTTAGTCGCAATTTTCTTGCTCATGATGCCACTGATGCTTACTTCAGTGTCATCAACAGTGGCTACTTCGTTCGAAGAAAACGAGTCTGGAAATACCCCTGAGGGTATTTGGAGTGAAGACTATGCCAACAATGTCCATCCTTGGGGCGGTGACGATCGTATCCAATTCAAGCAATATCACGACTATGATAGCATGCGACAACGAATGCTACAGCTCGCCGAACAATCCTACTCCTATCAAGGGCAAGATGTCGAGATCATGTCCTTCCATGAAGGACTCAATGGAGGCATCAATGCACGCGATGTCGAAATGACAGCAGACAGTTACAAAGGCCATCATTACAGTCATCCCTCTCCTTGGATGAAAATAACTGGCGGTGGAGAAGACCTCGAGGGTGTTTTTGGCGGTGAATGCAACGATTTCGTTGGTGATTGTGGAAACTACGAGGATATACCAGATGTACAAATGGTTGGAAATTTCCATGCTCGAGAATGGATGTCTTATGAAGTTCCAATGATGTTCCTCGAGATGCTTGCTCATTACTACGGCTCGGTTGGTGTTGACAACGATGGTGATGGATTGGTCGATGAAGACCCATGGGGCGATTCAAACGGTGATGGAATTCTCGATGACGATGGAGATTGTTTGTCTCTCGCAGCCGAATACCAAGATTCGAATGGAGATGGAAACCCATGTGGACCAGGTGACCTTGGGGTCGATGAGGACTTTTCAGAACAACAACTCACGGACCTTGTCAACACACGAGAAATTTACCTCGTACCGATGCTCAACGTCGATGGAAACCGATACGATCGAGAAGAATTCTGTGGAGAAAACGCATGGGAAACCTGTCCAACAGGAGGATGGAGAAAGAACCTACGAAACAACGGGCCTCAACCATTGCCAGATTTCAATGAAGAAGTCGATGAGGACTGTGATGGAGTCGATTTAAACAGAAACTTCCAGTTTGAGTGGGGATGGCCATTGGGCGCCACAGTACCACTTGTCCCAGGTACATGCACCCCTGCTGAAGATGAACAAGCAGGTATCACAAACAACGATGTGTATACTGGGCCATACGATACAACGGATAACGATGGAGATGGCTTCGTCAACGAAGACAACGTCGATGGCGAGGATGACGATAACGATGGTCAATTGGATGAAGACTGGGCTGGTGGAAACAGTGAGCCTGAAACGCTCTTTGTTCAGGATTTAACCGAAATGAACGATGATGATAACAACCTTGCATCCGACTTTAAGATGACTCTCTCATGGCACTCCTTCTCAGAACTCGTTCTCTACCCATGGGGACACTGCACAGGATGTGAAACCCCAGATCATCAACAACTCATCTATCACGGTGATCAGATGGCCGAGATGACAGATTACACAAACATGCAGAGCAGTGATCTGTATCCTACCACGGGTGATTACTGCGATTGGCAATATGGAGTTCACGATGCGTATTGTTACACAATGGAGATCGGGACCGCCTTTCATCAGCAACCAGAAGATGTGAATCACATTGCGGTACGAAACGTCGGAGTTCCATTCTACGTTCTCGAGATTGCTGACAACCCGCGTGAACGCGCTAACCTTGCAATGGAGAACATCTCTCAACAGAACTACCTCTTCCTTCCAACAGATGTTGATGTCCCAGAATCAGGTGACATCCCAATCGACGTATGCGTCTCAAATCAGTTCCCATACAGTGAAACCAACAGTTTTGTCAAGTACCGAATGGTTAAACCGAGCCGACTTCAATCCGATTATGGTCCTCGTGAATGGGCAACAACTCCGTGGGAATCGGTTCAAGTTGAGCGAGTTGATGAAGCATGCACAACTACTGAAGGTAATGGTACAATCCTTCGGGCAGAGATTCCTGTATCTGAATCTGCGACAGGAAAACTGCACTACAAGGCACAAATCACGACCCTGAGTGGATCGGAATCAATCTATCCTGCGGATGGTTCGTATTTCGAACTTGGAATTGAATACAGATCTGCCTATGGTAATCTTGCGAGTTCGTTGTTCCTTTTCGTTATTATTGCAGGTGCAGTTTGGGGCGGGTTAGGGGCCTGTCTGAGGCTGATGCTCAGTGATAATGAAACGATTGACGCAGAGGTTGTCTGAGGCGATCATATGGGGCAAAGTGACCAGTTTTCAGGCCGCCTTGGCCTTATTTTCGCTTCTATTGGAGCAGCTATCGGTACAGGTAACATTTGGCGTTTTCCGCGAATGGTTGGTGCAAATGGTGGAGGAACCTTCCTCATTCCATGGGTGATTTTCCTATTCATTTGGTCGATTCCACTTGTTATTGCTGAATTTGCTATGGGTAAGCGATCTCGAACAGGTACGGTCGGAACATTCCGTATATTTGCTGGAAAGAAATTTGCATGGATGGGGTTGTGGACCGCTTGGATTTCAACAGCCATTGGTTTCTACTACGCAATTGTAGCAGGATGGTGCCTCAAGTATTTCCAATTGGGTATTTCGGGTGGATTGACAGGAGATGGTGTTGATACGACCGAAGTATGGAACACATTCTTGCAAAATCCTTTGCAGGTTATTGCATTCCAATTCCTAGTTATTGCCATTACACTTCTTGCAATTTGGAAGGGTGCAAAGGCCATTGAGAAGGTTAACGTCATCCTCATGACATCTTTGTTTGTTCTTTTGTTCATGACCCTTGGCCTCTCATTGTGGATGGACCTATCCGATGGTAGTCTTGATGGAGCATTGTTCATGTTTACAGTCGATCCTGCGATGCTTTCAGAACCTGAAGTTTGGATCAATGGTCTGTCTCAATCAGCATGGTCCTGTTCAGCAGGAATGGGCATGGCCATCACTTACGCGGTTTACATGCGTAAGGATGAGGATACTGTTCTCAATGCATTCACAATGGGCTTTGCCAACAATAGCATTTCCATCATTGCTGGATTAGCAGTTCTATCCGCCATCTTTGCAGTAAGCTCTGATCCTCTTGCAACTGTCACCAACGGATCCTCCGCCATCACTTTCCTAGCACTACCTGAAGTCTTTGCACAAGCTCCTGGTGGAGCGATAGGTGCTTTCGTGATGATGGCTGGTTTCTTCTTAGCACTGTCTTTTGCGGCGATTACATCCATGATTTCAACCGTTGAATTGTGTGTTCGAAACTTCGTCGATCATGGTTATGAACGACAACGCTCGGTCCTCATCACATCGATTGCGATCTTCTTCTTCGGACTGCCATCAGCAATCATGTGGGTCAAACTCGATGCTGCTGGAGTAGCATTCCCTGAATTCCTTGAAGTTCAAGATCACATTTGGGGCTACGGTTTGATGTTCAGTGGATTGTTCATAGCATTCTCAATTTGGAAGTATGGATACATCAAGTGGAAGAAAGAAGTTGAATTGGGTAAGGCCCCTCCAGGCTTTGCAGGATATCTCGGAGTAGGTGTATCCGCGTTCCGTGATGATTACATCAATACTGGTGACAACGATATCGAAGTTGGACGATGGTGGGACTTGTGTCTTTACCTAGCGTTCCCGATTCTATTCAGCGTCTTGATGCTCTCGTACTTTGGAGATATGATTGCGAATACAGAAGATGTTTGGAATCCTGGTAATCCGAAAGGGCTTGGAATTATCCTTACTTTCTGGTCTGTTGTTGCTATCGTGTTCATTTCACTGAACAAATTATTGATCTCTCGACCATTGTATCGTAACGTTCCAGAAGGAGCGGATGCTGACATTTCATTGCTACCGGGTGGAGATGATCCACTCATTACCGTTCTTGGCGAAGATGTTCCAGTAGGCGAACTTGTAGCAGAAACTGCAGATTGATTGAGGTGAATATCGATGGAACCACTCGTCCAGTGGTTGTTGGGAGGATTTGTAGTCTCCCTTCTCTTTATTGCCATTGCTCGATGGTTCTGGAAACGTTACGATAAACCAAGTGAAGCGGCAATAGAATGGCAAAAGGAACAGGAAGAAAAGCGCAAGGAGCGTAAGGTCTGGGAATCAGTTGAAATGCAAATGCGTCGTGAAGCGGAGGAAGCTGAGAAAAAAGCAGTTTTTCAAATCAAGAGAGAAGCCGCATCATCGTCTGGAAAAGCACCCGATGCTAAGGTTGTAGCAAAGGCGTTCGAATCTCTTGGAGGTGCACCCGAACCAGCTCCTCAAACAGGAGCAGATATCATAGAGGATGCAGATGATTCAGATGTTGATAACATCCCAGATCTTGTTGAAGTTCGTCAAGATGCGTGGGATGGATCAGAACAATCTGATAACGAACTGGAAGAGCCAGATTGGGAACTTGTTGATCGTCTCAAACGTATTGCTGAATCAGAGGAAATGGAAGAAACCCCACATCCTGAACTTCCTCATGCTCCATCACTGCCTGATATCTCATCAGAGGAATGAACGATTGGAGTAACTTGCTAGAAGACCCGCTAAACCGTTTTTCAAGCGAAGGGCATTAGAGGGGAGTGCTACTCGAAGGTTCATGGTCCAACGTCCAAGAGGTACGCGTGATTTCGGACCAGCGGAAATGAAACGACGACTTGCCTTCGAATCGCTTCTAGAAGAACAGGCCCGTCGTCATGGATTTTCTCGAGTCCAAACACCGATGTTTGAATCGCTTGATTTGTTCACTGCTAAGTCAGGACCAGGTGTTGTTTCCCAACTCTATGCATTCCAAGATAAAGGGGAGAGAGACCTTACACTACGTCCCGAATTAACCGCACCAGTAATGCGTATGGTCGCTGAAGAACTTCGCAACGAAACCAAACCACTACGGCTCTCTTACTTTGGACAATGTTTCCGATATGAGGAATTCAAGAAAGGACGCTATCGAGAGTTCTACCAATACGGAGTCGAACTGATAGGTGCTACTGGACCTCTTGTCGAAGCCGAAGTTATTGCTCTTGCAATCAATATGCTCAATGAAGCCGGTCTCAAGAATTGGGAGTTACGTATCGGCCATGTAGGAGTTCTAAAGCAAGTCCTTACTGGTATTGGACTCAGCGATACATCCGAAGCCGGTGAACCACCACTTGCATCTGCAATGCGCTTTCTCGATAAATCAGACTTCGATGGACTTCGAAAATTGTTCGAAACACAATCCATTTCATCGGATTTCATCGCACCATTACAACAACTTTCTGAATTGAAAGGTGGACAAGAAACGATTGCAACAGCACGTGAACTTCTGTCGACAATGGATGGAGTTTCTCTAGAAGCATTGGATGATCTTGAATCAACACTCAATTCCATTGGGCAACTCGCTCCTGCACCACCATCTCTTTCAGTCAATCTTACCGTTGCCCGTGGACTCGATTATTACACAGGAACAGTGTTTGAAGTCCATGTTCCAGAACTTGGTGGGGAAGGGCAAGTCCTTGGAGGAGGCTCCTACAAACTGCTTCATCTGTTTGGACTTGCAGACCTTGACCCATGTTGTGGATTTGGTCTAGGATTTGATCGAGTCCTTCTTGCCTTGGAAGCACAAGCTGCTGCAGAAGGACGAGATGAAGTCGTTCCTGGTCAAAACGATGAAACTCCACTTCTTGCAATAATCCCATTCAATATTGACTCATCAGAAGTCCTTGATTTAGTAAGAGAATTACGAGCATCAGGCGTACGTGTTGAGATTGAACTACGCTCGAGAAAGATTGGCAAAGCCATGGGTTGGGCAGATAGTATTGGTTCAAGTTATGCATTGGTCGTAGGTCCAAGAGATCTCGAACAAGGTCAAGCAACAGTCAAGCGACTTGCAGATGGAGAACAACTTCCAGTTGCTCTCAATACGGAATCAATCCTTTCAGCATTGAACGCTTGAAGAATCATTCTTCTTCTCTTCGAGCATTAACGAAGACGGCCATTGCAATGGCTGCTGAAGCGACAACTAAGGAGAATCCAGGCGTATCTTCAGA
>DAKS01000005.1 GCA_002499195.1 Euryarchaeota archaeon UBA443 | reverse complement strand
GAAGTACTGAAGAGGCACAGAAAATGATACACTGCGATTCCTTTGATTGGGCGTTTTTGCAAAGGGCCCCCTTTGATAACCCCTCTTGGCAGTGGGTACCCTTGTATACAGAAGGCCAGGTAACATTCCTGAGGAATTTGATTGGCTTAAACTCAAATTAACATCTACGATGATGCTGGTAGCGAGGAATGATGGAGTACGATACGAAGGTTACTTGCATCATCGAGGATGTATCCAAATGTGTACTCGACCTTTGTTTCATTTCCATCTCCATCCGTGAAGAAATAGTTGCCCATGGCAATAGCGTTAGATTCGTTGATGATAATGCCTGAATTCTCAAAACGCACAGCTGTCCAACCTTTAATTGCAAATCCACTGTCTTCTTCACATACACCGTTTGAGGCTACAAAATAAGACAAAGCACTCTCGAACGTTGGGCGGAATTGATCAATCGAAGCCATTGTCGGTTTGAAGAGGACTTGGCTAAAATCATACGCATAGAGATGCTCAACATGTTTCGTGGCAATTTCTGTGTAGTTGCCTCCAGTACTGTGTGCTGTTGCAATCCTTACGATTCCATCTCCCCATTTGCGTTGGGCGTCCTCCACATCTGCAAGAGTAATCACAAAGTCACCTAAATCAAATTGAGGGAAAGGCAATACAAAGTCTTTCTCGGTTGTCATAAACACTATGGTAGAAGAGTTAATCGGTGTACCGTAATTCAATGCGGTGTTCGACATCCACCGAATCCTGGCCTTCATGAATGGTCAATTTGACCTCATGATTCTCAATCGGAGCGAAATGTAGCGTGTTCCAAGTGACAGAATCTCCATTCTCGATGATTTCTCGATGACCCATGCATTGACCGTCGACATTCAACACCGCCCATTCAAGATCAACATCTCTTCCATTCAATTCCAACAATGGAGATGGATTGGTTACTGTTGAATTGAGAATGAGATAAGATGGCGTAGTTCCATCGTTTCCTGGTGTTGCATCAAAGAACAGCGATTCTGGTGCGCCAGCATCGTCTTCAGCCCATGAGATTACTTGTTCAACAATCAATATTTTCGTTTCAGTAATGTTTGCTCCAGTGGAGTCAATCGCAAACAATGTAACGTTGTATCGTCCATGCTGCGAGAATCCCAATGAGGCCGTTTGCTGTTCATCTGCATTGAAGGTCATGAATCGACCATCATCTGTTTCAAGACCAAAGGTTTTGATGGAAACATCTGAGTTTGATCCTGAAAAATCGAACTCGAAGGTGACTGTTGATGATGAAACAAGTTCACCATGTTCGTAGATTGTTTCAATGATGAGGTGCTGCTCATTGACTTCAACCTTGAGAGAGGTTTGAATCTCCTCATTATTGACAAATCCTAGACAACCAGACGTCAGAAACATGCAGACGACTCCCAAGAAGAGAATGGGCTGCTTCATATCATCACATTCAATTGTTCCAATTTGCAATCAAATGATACATGGTGCGGACATGGATTCCAGTTGCACCATTTCCGACCATAGTGTTGGTCTTCGCACCCCAGTAGGTTCCAGCGATGTCCATGTGCGCCCAAGTGATTTGTTCACCATCTTCATCGTAGTTTCGATTTGGAACGAACTGCTTGAGGAAGGCTGCAGCGGTGTTTGCACCGCCCCATCGACCAGCACCGAGGTTGCGAGTATCAGCAATCTTGGAATCGGTCATCTCCTTTTCGAAGGCAGGGAGAAGCGGCATTGGCCAAGCCAATTCGTCAACTGCGTTTCCTGCTTCATGAATCTTAGTGCGGAAGTCATCGTCGTTGGACCACAATCCAGTCGCTTCGTGACCGAGAGCGACGACACATGCTCCAGTAAGTGTTGCAAAGTCAATGATGAATTCAGGATCGAATTCACCAGCCTTCCACAGACCATCGGAAAGGACCAATCGTCCTTCTGCATCTGTGTTGAGGACTTCGATAGTCTTGCCAGAAAGTGTGGTAATGACATCACCTGGCCGTTGTGCGTTTGCAGCAGGCATGTTTTCAGCCATACAGGTAATTGCAACGACCTTTCCATCATGTCCAGTCGATGCGAGTGCTTGCATGGTTCCAAAAACGGTTGCTGAACCACCCATATCGTACTTCATTTCGTCCATGTTTGCACCAGGCTTGAGAGAGATGCCACCGGTATCGAATGTGATTCCTTTTCCAACTAGAAGAGGACAGCGACCAGACTTTTCCTTATTCATTTCAAAGATGACCATACATGGTTTTCGAGACGAACCCATTCCGACAGCGACCAAACCGCCCATACCTGCTTTGATGGCATGTTCGTAGTTGATGATGGTTACTTCGACATTGTCGTATTGCTTGGCCCATTCCCATGCCATATCGGAGAATGCTTCAGGATACATATCGTTTGGAGGGCAGTTACCAAGGTCGCGAGATAGATGGACGCCGGATACAACTCCACTGTGGATTCGAACGAGTTCTTCCAGTTCTTCTTCTTGACCCTCGTCGCAAGTGATACGAACACTGCGCTCAGCCTCCTTGTCCTCTTCTTTTTGCATCTTGTACTCGTCATATGAATAATCACGGAGCAACATGCCTTCTGCAAAGGCTCCCATACATTCGATACTCGCTCCTGCGAAGCGAACTGTGAGATCTGTACCATGTGTTTTCTTTCGAGCAGCAATGATAGCAGCTCCTGCTTTGCGATATGCGTGAACATCAGCATCGTCTTCTTTTCCAAGTCCAACGAGCATGGCCTTTCCACCTTCGCTTCCCATAAGCGTCATCGTGGATTTCGCCTTTCCTTTGAAATCTTCATCGGCAAGAACTCGATTGATTTGGGATTTGAGTGCAACATGCAAGCCAGTTGCATGTGCTTCGGGTACGATATCGGTTCCTTCATAGAGTGGAAGAATGAGAGTTCCGTCGATGTTCTGGCTTGAGCTTACGTTGATTTGCATGGTTTCACCGATATCGTCCAATTCCTTGAGGCACTTGAAACCTCGCGAATCGTTTTTAGCGATTTAGAATCGTTATTCTTCCTCTTTTCGCATCAAAGAAATCACTGCCAAACCGGCTAGAATCGTTGTCGGACTGAACAACCCATAGCCTATGAGGAAGCTTGAATCATCATCATCTTCAACCAAGGTAGCATTGATTTCAAGAGGTTCCGTAACCCACTTCGAGGCATCAATTACCCGCTTCTGGTAATACAATTGCCATGTTCCGTCTTTGGAATAAGAAAAATTGGACGCGTCCAGTGAGGCGATGGTTGAATTGCTTGCATTGACAGAGAAAAGAGACGATGTCCAAGCAACCTGTCCACTCGAATCCACATATTGCAAACTCGCGTTGGTGGTTGAAGCATGACCAAGGTTATCGACATCAATAGTCACCTTATCATCCGATACCTGAATCGATTGAACATCAAGACGGGCTCGCCAGTACCATACATTGGTAATCAGGTAGCGCATGACATCCATCTCTTCACCTAAACGTTCGTTGAGGGCTTCAATAGAACCGGGGACAAATTGCTCATCATCGGTTTCGAATGTAAAAGTGGGGAATCCCATTACGCCATATCCATAATCCCTGCTTGTTCCACAGTTTGGATATAGGCCTTGGTTAGCATTTTGAATAGGAATGTCAGAAATATTCGCGTGGACATCTTCTCGAATATCATAGAACAATTCCCAGTCTGATGGTTGGCTTGCCCACTTGCCCCACGGATAGAGCATGATCCATACTCCGGTGTGCATCGTTACATAGAGATCAGCATCTGAAACATAATCGTTCATGTATTGTGAATTTGCAGCGGTTTCTGATTCGCTAAATGCTGCACTTCCTGGTTGCGTTGTCGGACATGTATTCCAATAATGGTCATAGTTTCGATTCAAATCGACTTGATTTATGTTCCATCTTGTATCGATGTCGTTACCATCAGGGTTGAGCATAATTAGAACATGGATCTCTGTGTTTTGAAGCGCATCTACCGCCTCCTGATTCCCTTCGTTCCAGCCTTCAATGTACCATTGCGCCGATAGCCAGGCGAGTGCTGTACCGAGATACTCATTGCCATGATGGCCACCATCGATGTAGACAATTTCCTTTGCTTTTCCGTTTGCTTTGGTCTCCATAGACCAATCAGATATCTGGACAACCCACAACGACTTGCCCAGTTCAGATTTTCCAGCATCAATCAACGTGACGATATCCGGATTGTCATCAGCCCATTCCTTGACTTCCATCGTCAAAGCCGCCCAAGTCATGTGAACGTGATTATCGATCGGTTCTCCAGGCCATGCCTCTTCATCGGATTCCGACGAAGCACTGGCAATAGGTGTAAGTCCTGTCAAAAGGAGGCAGAGGACAAGGCCGACCGCGACACGCATGGTCAAAGCCTCTCGACGGTGAAACAAAAACGCTTGGTAAGAAATCTCACCAATCACTGGTGAATGCGTTTGGATTCTGTACCTTTTCAGATTCTCGTGTCCAAATGGTTTGTCCAGTGGTACCATAAACATCAGCGAATGGATCAATGTCTTCGGTCTTACGTTGGCGTTGCATATACGATTCAACACGTTCCTTGAGGTCTGGTTTGAACTTCCAATAGTGAATACGCCATTCACGTCCATCCCATAGCGTTGTTTCCTCCGATTCAGTGGTTAAGAGATCATAATCTTGGAACATGTAGAACAAGTTACGGTCGGTTGGTTCAAGCGCATTATCGATAATACGATTGTAGAATCCAAAGAAACCGAGCGCGTGCTCGGCCATGCCTGCAGCAACCTCTGCATCCATTTCAGTATCAATATGCTGCTGAATTGCTTGCGTCAACGATTGTAGTGTCATTACCATTTTCCATCACCCCGCCCGCGGTTTTTCTCCGAGAACACTATTGTATATTGGTCGTTGATGTATATTAACACATCGGCTGTTTTTCATGTAAAGTGAGGTTCAGACGCGATTTTACGGTTGAATTTGGTAATGCTTAGAAGCGCGGAGAGAGCGTCGAGACCATGGAGGACAAGGGTATGCCGACCTTTCTTGGCCTTAGGCCAGACGATGGCGATGTTGACATCGCTATCCTTCCACTACATTACGAATTGACAACATCCTACGGACAAGGAACAGCTCAAGGCCCACAAGCATGCATCGAAGCGTCTGCACAAGTCGAGTTGTATGATGTTCAACTGAACGATGATTTACCAGCAGGTTTGTCCATCCACACGATTCCTGCATGGGAAGGTGATGAACCAACGCTTTTACAACAATTAGATTCGATGACAGGATACCTGATTCCATGGTTCAAAGGAGACTGCTTTCCACTTTGCTTAGGTGGAGAACACGGAATCTTACCTTCAATTATGGAAGCAGCACGCCACCACCCACTTGTCGAGAACGATCTGTCCAATCTCACCGTTGTTCAAATCGATGCACATGGCGATCTACGAGAGGAATTGGATGGTGAGCCGTATTCGCATGCCTGTGCAGCAGCTCGCGCTCTTGATGCAGGAATTGGGTCCTTGCTTCAGGTTGGGATTCGAGCCTTTAGCAAAGAAGAGCACGAACGAATGACCATTGATGAACGGATCACAACCTTCTTCGCAAAAGATACTCAATCGCCATGCCATGGTGCGCAACACTGGAATCAATGGCTGGAGACGCTCTCTTCGATCAAAGGGCCCGCCCATCTAACCATCGATATCGATGGACTCGATGGAGCATTGGTTCCTGCTACAGGAACACCGGTTCCAGGTGGCTTGACCTATTGGCAAGTCAACGAAACAATCCGGACTTTGTTCAACGCTCCAAACGCAGTTGTCGTCAGTGCTGACGTCAATGAAATCGGTGTTCAAAAAGACTCTCCATTGACTCAGTTCACCGCGGCAATGTTGGCGACCAATGTAGTCTCAAGCCACGCTTTTGCTAGAAAGAATGGAATGTGGAAAGCCCTGGAAACACGTTCAGGACCGAATCGCCAAGCAACAGATTTCAGAGGTTTTTCTCAATCGAATGGAGGCGAATAGATGTCTTCAAACGCTCGAGGGAAGCATATTTTCCTAGATTATAGTGAATTTTTCCCAGCACCATCCTTCAATGGAGATAGTATGCTTGAACTGATGAAAAAAGCAGTAGCAAACAGTAGTGCGCGTGAGGTCCATGCTCATGTTGAAGTGTTTGATGGTACCGTTTCTCCACCAGGATTTGCCGCTGTAGTTCTCATCGACGAAAGTCATGTTAGCGCTCACTGCTATCTCGACCGAGGTCTGTTGGCTATTGACGCATTCACATGCGGAGGCACAGATCCACAGGTGATCGTATCTCAACTCAAAGACGCACTCCTTCAGCACTGTCCAGGTATCGTTTTGATGCAAGAAAAGTTCGTCAATCGCTTTCTTTTTTCGGAGGATTGACCATGAGCATACGCAATATGATGGATTCAAATTTCCAGCATTTTAATGCGGGTGAGTTAACGAAGATGTCGTCTTCATTGGTCAACCATCTTGAGTCTGGAGGAAAATTGTTCATTACGCTTGCAGGGGCTATGAGTACTGCAGGAATTGGAAAATTACTCGCTCCGATGATTCGAGAAGGACATGTTGCAGGAATCAGTTGCACAGGTGCAAACCTCGAAGAAGATATCTTCCGCATGATAGCCTTCCCTCACTATACTTCAATCGATAATTGGAGGGGTCTGTCACTCGAGGATGAAGCAGAACTCCTCAGTAAGAAGATGAACCGAGTAACGGATATTTGTATTCCAGAGGCTGAAGCAATTCGAACGCTTGAACCCCATCTTCTTCAGGTTTGGAAAAATGCTTCAAGAAATGGAATACGTCAACTTCCTCACCTCTATTTTTACGATGTACTTCAGAATGAATCATTGCTGAAATCAAGCGAAGGAGATCAAGAGGCATCTTGGGTATTGGCTGCAGCTCAGACCAATCTTCCCCTCTTCGTTCCAGGATGGGAGGATTCCACAATGGGGAATATATTTGCAGCACACTCAATTGAAGCCGAGGTCGATTCGGATTGCATTCTCTCTGGAATTGAGTACATGAAGCAACTTGCTACTTGGTATGAGGGCCAAGAAAGACCTCTTGCGTTTCTACAGATCGGTGGAGGAATCGCTGGTGACTTCCCTATTTGCGTAGTACCGATGCTCAATCAGGATTTAGAACGTGATGTCCCTCTATGGTCATGGTTCGGTCAAATATCCGAATCACGCCCATCCTATGGGGGTTATTCGGGAGCGCCACCAAGCGAGAAAATCACGTGGGGTAAAATCGATACATCAACACCGATGTTTGTTGTAGAAAGCGATGCGACCATCGTCGCTCCTCTCTTATTTGCCTACATCTTGAATCTTTGAATGTTGAAGCAATCAGCCAACACCCTTAGAGAGGAGCGGCGTGAAGAGGTAGGTATGGGATATTATCGAAGCGTTGCTCTCGTTTTGCTTCTATTGCTGACACCGATGTCATATTTTGTCTCCGCACAAGACACTCCAACGGTTTCAATCACTACCGATTGGAATAGTTCTTCTGCGTTAAATAATGAGCATGCCTACATCTTGACGTTTGGTGATTCATCTACTCACGATTATGATATAACCGTAGAGCATTTACGGGATTCATCCGATCTCAATCCATCGATTCAAACAACCTTCCTTGAAAATACTCCTACACTCACGGCACGTATTGTTCTCGATACGGTGGTTGCTTGGAACGATACAATCTCCATAGAAGTCACTATCAATGGCCATGATGGTACGCCACTCACTTCCCCTGTTATTGTGGAGAGAACGTTTACTGTTGGTTCATGGAATCAGCCGATGGCCGATCATGAAGTGACGACAACAACCGCATGGTCTCTTGAACAAAATTACCAAACCGATGAAGGCAATCAATCATTCATGCTTCTGTTTGAAGGGAATGGCTGGCAACAACGTATTGGCGAGGTTCTCAATTCGTATGAATTGGGTAGCGGAACCTTGCTCACATCAGAGGTTACCGATAACACGACTACGGAATTGGCCCTAGACTTTGAATCGTTTTGGAAAAACGAAACCGTCACATCAGGAGTGTTGACCTCGCAAGTCATTCAAGCACGTGGAAGTGGCGACATTTTGTTACAACTTGAGGAGGATGGATTGGTGACAACCATCAATGCAACGGTGGTTGATGCACTGCTTAACCGTTCAAACATTGAAAATGTCGTTACAGAACGCCTTCGCTTGGAAGCATTTGGTGCATTGCTTGTCAATGGAGAAGAAGATGATGCACAGTTCAATGTTGATGGCGAAATCAGTTTACTTTTGTTGGAGACGATCGATATTGATGGCGTACGTGTCCTTGAACATACACAAATCGAAGCGACAGCTGATATGCTTTTGACCGATGAAGGCTCAGAATTCAGCCTTCAACTCGATCAATTTGAAACGCTTGAACGGTGGGAAAACGGTGTAAGAGTCGACCAATTGGATTTGATTCGAGGTGATGGAACCTTCGGTTTTGAAGACCAAGAAGAGAATTCTTCTATGGTCGTTAATGGAACGGTGTACACCTTCCACAATCGTGTTGAAGATGGAATCACACTAATCGATGATATCCACGTCGATGGAACATTATCTGGAGATGTCCAAGGAACCTTTGGCGTAGTCCAAACTATCGAACAAACAGGCACACAACTCAATCATACACTCGTGGAACACGATGTTAACGTCATTCACAGTGAATCTTGGTTCAACGTGACCGGTGTAGGGGGAGGTAATTTCTTTGGTGGCGATGGTGTTGGCTCCTATTACAACGATTCTTACATTTACCAGGCTACGAATGCTGATTGGGATAATCGGACGGTGCGACTGGTTTGGACGGAAACAGGACCAGATCCGTCAAGTGGAGATGAGCGACCAGAACGTAGTCCAATCGAGCGCGACCCAACTCCGCCTGAAGTCGAGGAAGCTCTGGGCAATATCTCGGTAGGCCGAGAAGCAGGATTCGCACCTGTTCCTATGGAAACAGGTGATGTTGTTCGTCTCCTTGCTCAAGATGGTATTGTTTTGACCGTTACAGCAGGACAGGAAAACATCGAGCCACGTGATGCGAAAAATCTCAGTGTGATTGAATGGACTGGGGTTTACAGCGATGGAGTCTCAGGTACGGCTCAAGGTTCGATCGTTCACAAAGGTCCATTGACAGGTTTGCTTGCAAGTACGAATCGGTCATTTGAAATCGAATTCGGTGAAAACAGTGAAATCGCTCTACTCAACGAATCTCAGGCCGTTGACGCAATACTTTCTCCTAGCATCGTTTCTGCTGATGATAACAATGCACCTCAGATTTTGGATTTATCACTCATGCAAGGTCTTGTGTTTGGAGAAGGAGCATCTCCTGCACATCTAGTTGCAATAGTTGACGATCCTGATTGGAACGTTGTTAGCGTTGTTGTTGATCTATCTTCGATTGGACTTGGAACCGTTGCAATGAATGATCGCGGCCTTGATGGTGATCAGACCATTGGTGATAATCAATGGACAACGATGGTTTATGTTCAAGGCTTGGAAGTGGGAGAACTTCCAATTAGCGTAGAAGTTATCGATGAATGGGGCGAAACCGATGTGCTCTCAACCAACATTACGATTGAAAATCAAGCGCCTCGAATTTTGAGTGCATCCATTGAACCAGATGTTGGGGTTCGTGGAGGCGCTGTTCTCATGACGCTAGATGTTCTTGATTACCATGGCGTAGATTCGGTCATTGTCGATCTTCGAGAATATGGGGGTGAAGAAATAGCGTGCATCAAAATCGAGGTGTGGGCTTGTGAGATAGTCATACCTCAAGGTATGACCCCTGGCTTACGTCTTGTAAAAGTACGATTAGTCGATGACCTCGGTGCAACAATTCTTGTTACAAAGACCCAAACATCCGAACACCACTTCCAACCGAGTTCAAACGATGTTGACTTGGCTATCACGATTGAAAATACACCACCTACAATCTCCCTTGCAACGACTGAACCATTGCAGCGAGGTGAATCAAATTCCGAGCAAGGAATCGAAATCAGAGTTGAAGATGCTGATGGTATTCTTCTCGTTCGTGCGGATCTTGGAGTCCTCAAGCCACTTGGACAAACCGATCGGTGGATGACCTTGTACGATAATGGGCAAGGATTAGACCGAGAGGCAAATGATGGTATTTACACGGCAGTGGCCTCGATTCGTACATCGACGCCAATCAGCGGACACGAAATATTCGTTCAAGCATCTGATTCGTTTGGTGATGCAACCGCTCCAACTTCTTTCATCGTTTTCGTTGAAGAAGCGGATGAAGGGCCAATTGGAGGTCAAGAAGGTGAACTTTCTTTGACGTTGATTGCTATTGTCGTTGGTATAGCGGCGCTTCTTGCCGGTTTGGTGGTGTATTTCCGACAACGCCAACCGCCGAAAGAAGGGCAGGATAGATTTGGTTTTCAATGAGCATCCAACTGCGCCGACAATCGTTTATACCTCTGCTCGGTGGGTTGGTTGCTACCTGCGAGCGTAGTGTAGTGGTTATCACCGGGCGTTGCCAACGCCTGAACCCGGGTTCGAGTCCCGGCGCTCGCACCAAAATTGATTGAAAGAGCCTTTACATACTGCTTGTACAATGGCGCATTATGACTGAACCTCGAGTTGTTTATGTTGGAAAAAAACCCTCTTTCTCGTATGTTAAGGCCGTTTTGATGGCGATGAAGGATGGAGATCGTCTCGTTCGATTACAAGCCAGAGGGCAAGCGATTAGTCGAGCAGTGGATGTAGCTGAAATATGTCGCAGACGACATGGAATCATTGCATCGATGTTACCAGAAACGGTTTCCATCGTCACTATCGAAACAGATTCTGTTGAACTCCAAGGTGAGGAAGGACGTACCAAGACAGTCAGTAGTATGTACATCGATTTACTCGGTGAAGGTGAAATGACCGAAGAAGAATAATCACAATTGTGACAAGCGTCGTTCAATCTCTTCGGCAGTCGCTTCAAACACGGATAGTGATTGTCCAACCGGGTCATCAAGGCCCCAATCCTGATCGATACGCATGGCTGGACACGAAACTCCACAACCCATCGAAATAACCATGTCGAAGTCGTTTGCATTGAACGAATCGACCGATTTTGGTTTCAGGCCATCGGTGGAGATCCCTTTGGATTCAAGGACCTTTAGCGCATTTGCTGAAACTTGGGTGGCTGGATGTGTTCCTGCACTTGCTGCTTCGTGGCCCAGATGTCGAGCAATGCCTTCAGCCATTTGAGATCGGCATGAATTCCCTACGCATACGAACAACAATCGCATACTGTGTCGACTGTGATGTATCTTATCAACATTGACTCTTTAGAATGAATAGGAAGGATTCTTGGATGAGATCTCTGGTCATTTTTTCGGGCTCATATTCGCTTCTCTTTACCCTTCACATCGTTTTCGCAGCCAATGATTGGGACATGTTATTTCGAATAGTTGCATTCATCTTGATTACTATGACTTTTCTGTGCGGACCTATGCTTTGGTTTATTGATAAGCGCTTGAATCACGAAGAGATGAATTCGATTAAAATCGGATACTTCGTTAGTCTACCATTGGCAATTGGAATTGCTTATGCCTACACTGGAATGGAATTCGAATTTGTTGCAAGTGCGACTGCTTTGCTACTTACGACTTTGACGCATGGTGGCTGGCATCTTCGAATGAGGGCAAAATAAACGCATTGAAGTAGGCAGAACAATTGGAATGTGTATGTCCGATTCTCCGGTTTCGATGCACAACCCTGGAAACGATGCTCCAGCAGAAGCACCTGCAGCACCTGACCCCGCAGCACAAAAGCAAATGGAACAAGCCTATGCACAGATGAAGCGAAAGATGGCGATGGCAGAGATTGGAAAAAAAATCAAGCACAAGATCATGGTTCTTTCAGGAAAAGGTGGTGTCGGCAAATCCACTGTTTCAACAGGTCTCGCACTCGTTCTAGCTCAACAAGGACATAAAGTTGGCATCCTGGACATCGATATCACCGGTCCAAACGTACCGAAGATGATGGGTCTAGATGGTCGAAAACTCCATGTCGAGGGAGGGCGAATACATCCTGCACAAGGCCATCTAGGCGTCAAGGTCATCTCTATGGCATTCCTTCTTGAAGACGAAGATACTCCTGTTGTTTGGCGTGGACCGATCAAACTTGGAGCAATTCAGCAATTTATTGGCGATGTTGAGTGGGGAGATCTCGATTATCTCATAATCGATTTCCCACCAGGTACTTCGGATGAACCATTGACTGTTGCTCAGTCCTTGCCAGATATCGATGGGATGGTCATCGTCACAACGCCACAGGAAGTTGCATTGCTCGACAGTCGTAAATCGATTTCATTCGCCTCTTCGTTGAAGGTTCCTGTTCTTGGCGTGGTCGAGAATATGAGTGGCTACACCATCCAAGGAAAAGGAACTCCTGGTTCAGAGATTGAAATCGCTGCACCTGCTGGACGCACACTTCAAGCTACATGCGATGATGAGGGACACTTCAGCGTTACACTCGATATTTTCAAGGAGGGTGGAGGCCGTTCCACTGCTGAAGAATTTGGTGTCCCGTTCCTAGGCGCACTTCCATTCGATCCCGGCTTTGTCCGAGGTGGAGATGATGGTGTTCATCGAATTGTTAGCGAACCCGAAGGTGCATCCGCATCAGCCTTTTCTCATGTTGTTGCATCCATTCAATCGCAATTGGATGGAGCCAGCTCCTCCAGTTTGGAAATTATTTGAGGACTCATTATGACCGGAGAACCACTCGAATTACGTCGCCTTGAACGTAGAGATACGGACATGGAACTCACGTATGAAGATGGTACAACCTTTACCATCTCCTATGATGATTTGCGACATGCTTGTCCTTGTGCAAAATGTGCCCCTCTTCGCAACGAAGATGAAACAAGCATGCAACTGCGTCGAACCATTGAAGCATATCCAAAACAGAAACCGTTAGTGCAAACGGTCGGAAATTATGCACTCTCATTTGAATGGGAATCTGGATGCTCAAGCGGCATTTATCGATTCGAGCGCATATGGGATTTAGCCCACCGTCGTGACCCAGATCGAGGCCGCCCCTACGTCCATGGAGCATGGTGATTCGGGCTTAGAGGGCAAAATTCAGGTGCAGGTTTCTTGAGTACAAGCCATCACCAAGCACTTAGGAGGCATCAATATGGATGGCATCTATCTAACTTGGGTCATCTCAGCATTGGCTGTAGGTGTCTTTTTGATGCCATACTTCAAGCCTCCATGGGCAAAACTGACTTTGAGCGGTTTTATTGACTTCATACGACGTTATTGGGTGCATCTACTAATCGCTTTGTCGATTTACAATGCCAAAGATTTCCTCGATCAAATAGATCGAATATTGATGGCACGAACTGGTCTCGATATGACGCCTTATATCTATGCCATTGAAGGTGATTTAGTCGTCTGGTTCCAAGGTGCGTTTAGGGCTGAATGGCTCGACGTTTTGATGACACACTTCTACATTGCCGGATTTATGTTCATCACATATGCTTCAATTTTCTATGTGACCTACTTTGACGATCGTTGGATGGCTGATAGAGTCGCCTTGAGCGTTGCTTGGGTTTACCTTCTCGCCATTCCATTTTACCTCTTCTTTAACGTCAGAGTGACCGGTTTTTACATCGAAGATATGGATGCTATTGCATATACATTGAATCCTGAAATCGAAGATTGGTTCCGTCGTATCGATGCGTTTACGAACTGTATGCCTTCACTCCATATCGCTGTTCCGTTTGCCATATGGCTCACCTTCCGAAAGCATGATCACGATGGTCGCTGGCGTCGATATCAAAACATGGTTTTGGGCTATATCCTCCTAACAGCATTTGCCATTATCTACCTTGGAATCCACTGGTTCGTTGACATCATTGGAGGAATGATGATCGCGGCGATAGCCGTTCGGTTAACCGATTTAACCAATGATTCTGTTTGGAAGGTCTTCGATGAGCGAACCATCAACAGTCGATTAGCTACAGTATTGACTCGACCAAGACATTCATTATCCATTATTTTCAATCGCTTCAAAGCATACGTTGCTAAATTATTGAAACCGTCCAGTAAGGAAACAGGTACGTTCATTGTCATCATTTTGATTCTGACCGGTGCGATCATCACATGGGATTTGACCCATAACGAACTTCCTGCAGAAGGTGTTCAATCAGCACAAGGGGCAGTAGCATCTGAAGGGTGGATGGCAACAATGGACAATCAATCAGGTGAAGCCATCGTATTGATTCATGACGTTTCAGATCCATCGATCGATTCGAGAACAGTCGCACAACCACTAATGCAATTTGATTCTCCTTTTGCACTGTATGAGAACTATCTCGTAATGGCTAATGAGACCGAATTACGTCTAATCGATGTTGAGAAACCAAACGAAATAATTCTTCAGCGGGAAGTTGCTGCAATCGAATCGGTGCAATTGACATCTCTTCAAGGCGTACCTGTTGTTCTTTACATTGCAGATGATGCTTTACATGGAATGAATCTGGAAGGAGATACAGTCCTTGTCCCAACGTTACCAAATGATGAAACAATCGAATTGGTGTCGGTATCGGGAATTGAAATCCTAATGGTTTCAAATGAGCAACCATCGACATTACGCATTGGTACAATTGGTGCATCCGGTTCACAAAGTATCTTTGTGAACGCATCAACGACATTGGAACAGAACCTCGTTCTAGAAGAATGGGGGCAAACCGTCGATGAAGATAATGCGACCATTGTACAAGTCGCCTTCAACTCACAACATATTGCTGTCAGAGTGAATGTTACAGCCCTTGATCGAATGGTCTTGTACGATCGTTCAACCGGGAGTCAATGGCTTGGTTTTGATCCCATCTACCCTGTAGGAAACATCTCTCTTGGATATGATTACATTTTCTGGGAGGCAAAAGATCACTACAATCCGCAAAGTTTTACAGATAAATATGGAGATTGGGAAATCCATCAATTACACCTTCTAACGAATTATTCCGAACAATTGACTTCAGATACAATCGATCAAGTGAATCCACTTGCTCTTGAAGACGGAATTGCTTACATTGAGGTCGGAAAAGATGGAGAAATAACGATGAATGTTCTCAATCGAGGAACAGAACTTGCCACATATTCCAGTATAGTACTACAATGGTCCGTCATCATCTTGATCGTTCTAACCTTCATCTACATCTTACAACGTCAAGATGAGAGTCGCTTCGATACCATCAACCATGATAGCGTACTCGAGTCCGAATGAGATCGAATCGCTCGATAACATCTTCCATTGCAACCGGGTCGCCACCCGGAGTTGTTGCTGCAGGACCAAGATCTTTCTCGCATTGAGAATATCCTTGCAGGACAGCCTCCATCGCACCCTCTCGATGAGGGTGTGAAGCACCTAGAATTTCGAACAAAACATGCAAATCAATACCATACAATTCGGTTTCGAATTCGATTTTTGCAAGGCCAAAATCGATCAAGACCGCTTCTTCTTCTGGAGTGATGATGATGTTATTGGTCGAAAGATCACCATGTACGATTGCCTGTCGATGGAGCATCCGAATACTATGTCCAGATGTACGTAGATATTCTAAGATGGTCGCATCATCGATTGAACGATCGTTGAGAAGGTCGATTAGCGGCTTGCCAGGAATATTACTCATCACTAGTTGCTGCCCATCGATATCGCAATCGTAGAGGATTGGAATGTTTAGTCCACTTTTGTAAAGCCGTACCATGAGTCGTGCTTCAGCTATCATTCTTCGTCGCCCTAATCGGTCGTCCAAATCAGGATGACGCCATGAACGAAGTCGACGTTGTTTGCGAACAGCGGGCTGCCCCATCCAAGAGCCACGCCATACTTCAGCCTCTGCACCAAGGTACAGTCGCTCATCGGCCGTGAATGCCATCTATTCAATGGAAAAGCCTCCATTTCATAAGTTCAGCGATAGCAATGGGTTGAAATTGGAAGGCGAATTGGCAAGAATGATACGCATGTCAATCTCGCTTGCTATGTGTGCTGTCGACTTTTCTTCGACATCGATGTCACCAGAAGATATGGCGATTGCGGAACGTATCGCAGAATTGAAACAAGAACTCGGTGACGACCTATTGATTCTTGGTCATCACTATCAGCGAGACAGTATTGTCATGCATGCTGATTTTCTTGGTGATTCCTTCATGTTAAGTCAAAAGGCAGCGGAATCCGATGCAAAATACATCGTCTTTTGTGGCGTTCACTTCATGGCTGAATCTGCTGATATTCTAACTTCTGATGAGCAGGTCGTAATGCTTCCAAACCTAAGAGCAGGCTGTTCGATGGCCGATATGGCAACGCTTGTTGACGTAGAGGTTGCATGGAGTGAAATGTTGGCTTCAACCGATCTTCAGGATCCTATTGACAAAGACGACCCTGCTTCAACAGCTGCTGAAGGAGAATCATATCTCGTTCCCGTCACCTACATGAATAGCAGTGCAGATCTCAAAGACTTCGTTGGCCGTCACGGCGGAATTGTTTGTACTTCATCCAATGCTGAAGGAGTCTTACAGTGGGCCTTTGACCGAGCAGGTCCAAGTGGTGCAGTACTCTTTTTCCCCGACCAACACCTTGGAAGAAATACTGGATTGGGGATGGGTATTACCGAACAACAGATGCCAACATGGACTCCAGGTATTGGCGCAAGTTCCAATCTTTCCGATGCACGAATCATCCTATGGCATGGATTTTGTTCTGTTCATAAAAGATTTAAGCCAAGTCAAATCGCTGATTTCCGTCAACGCCATCCAGATGGTGTTGTAGTCGTACATCCTGAGTGTCCAAAAGAAACCGTCGAAGTTGCGGATGCAAACGGTTCAACGCAATACATCATCAATTACGTAAACGATCTACCACATGGAGCAACGGTAGCTATTGGAACGGAAATCAACATGGTTGCACGACTTGCTGATGACCATCCTGACAAACATATCGAATGTCTAGATCCAGAAATTTGTCCATGTTCGACGATGTACATGATCCATCCTGCATATCTGATGGACCTTCTAGAGAAACTCGTAGAAGGCCAAGTGCACAACCAAATCATGGTTTCAAAAGAAGTACAGGAAGGGTCACTGCTCGCACTTGAGCGTATGCTCAACATTCGAGCCTAATCATTCAGCCAAACGTCGTAATTCCTCAACACTACGAACTTCAACAAGATAGATTTGTTCGATAGCATCGTACAATTCTGTATCGCCTGCTTCTTCGATCAAGGTCATGAGTTCGCCATAGACTTCAGCCGCTTTGATCTCTGTCTTCAACGATTCTGCAAGCATATCAAGATAGGATGAGACGTGTTCAATAGGTGTTTGATTTCGCTCTGTTACTGCAACTCCACCCAGTTTAACGATAGCTGAGCGAACGATGTTTGAATGTTCCATGGATTCATTCGCTTCAGCAGTAAAATGTGGTTCCAGTTGCAGTCGGTGAATCCCACGAATGTACGCTGCGTAATGTGCATACATGTTGATGGCACGTAGTTCCCATCCGAGTGCTTCATTCAACTTTGCAATCAAGTGTTCGTCTGTCATCGTTTTCCCCTCATCACGCTTCCACTTAAAGTTCAGGTTGAGCCTAGGATTGTTTCTGAGAGTTTCCAACCAAGCAATGCAAGCAAAGGACAAAGAAGCATTGTAAGGCCCACATAACCGGCTGCAAGACCGGTTTGCTGATCTTCGATAAGTTGTATTGTTTCAATAGAAAAGGCCGACATAGTGGTCAAGCCGCCAAGTAATCCAGTTCCAAGGAGTAATGCCATATCTTTGGAGATTACTTGTTCTGCAAGGCCGATTGCAACCGCTCCCATCAGAAACGATCCGACGAGATTGACACAAAGTGTCGCCCAAGGAAAACCGTCATTGGAAACCCACTCAGAGGTCAGATAACGAAGTGCGGCGCCAATCCCTCCGCCCAATGCAACCATCAAGACTTGTTGGAACATGAAACCTGCTTACCAATACAGACCTTGAAGTTCGTGCTTGAATGGAACCGAAAAGCCATCAATGAGGCGCTTCAAGCCAAGCCCATGCGCACCGTTTGGTTCATGACCGGAAATGCTGGAAAAGTTCGTGAAGCCAAACACGCACTTGAACCACTTGGTTTTGATGTCAGACAATTGACAGTCGAAGACGTAGACATTGTTGAACCGCAATGCGATGATTTGGAAATAGTCGCTCGCTCAAAACTTGAACAAGCAAGACCACATCTGCCCGACTCAAACGATGCACTAATGGTTGAAGATGCAGGGTTATTTGTCGATACACTCAATGGTTTTCCTGGCGTCTATTCGGCATACATATTGAGGACAGTTGGTTATCGGGCACTTCTAAATTTGGTTGAAGAAAACGAATCCAGAGGCGCTCAATTTGAAGCGGTTGCCGCACTACTCATCGATGATACAATACACGTGTCAAGAGGCGTTTGTCGTGGCACACTCGCTTCCTTTGCAAGTGGAAACGAGGGCTTTGGATTCGATCCAATCTTTATTCCAGACGATGTTGAAATTGACGGTAAAACAATCACAACCAACGGATTGACCTTCGCTGATGTCGACCTGTCCATCAAAGAGCAATTCAGCCACCGAAGCAAGGCCTTAGACGGACTTATCGAATTGCTTTCAACACCCGAATCAGCATCATCGTCATAAGCAGGAAGTTCTTGGATGGAGCGATAGGCATGGGATTCTTACGTAACACAATCGCATTGGCGTTTGTTGCTATCTTGTTGTTCTATTTCGTTTCCGTCGGTGAAATGGATGAGAACCAGCAGTGGATTACCATCGGTGTGATGGTTGTACTCGGATTGATTTACATCCTCTCGGGATCACCTTCCTTTGAACTTCCAGCACAACCTATTGCGGCCTCAACTCCTACTGCAGAGGCATCTACTGCTTCCGAGGGTCAAACCGATTCTGTTCAAGAGGAGGAAATTACTCCTACACCAGTGTCAGCAAAGACGATATCACTTAAGGAGCGAAAAGCAGCGAAGATCCTTGCTGCACAAGAAGCTCAACGTGCTGCTATGGCAGCAACGAGCGGTGACAAAGATGAGGCAATGGATGCATTACCCATCGTTGAAGTCGAAACAGTTCACGTTGCTGATGAGTATGTAGTTGAAGTCAGTCCAGAATCTGTTGAAGAAGCAGACATTCAAGTCACGGTCAAGGAACGTGCTTCAAGGCATGGTGAGATACGTGCTCGTATTGAAGCACGCCGTCGTTCTCAAATGGCAGACATCCGTGCTTCCACATCTCGTATGTGGGAAGAGAATGTTGTCCGAGAAGATATTGTTGGACTATTGCAGAACGAAGGTCATGGCCTAACCGTTCTCGATCAACCCCTTAATCCAGATCCCGGTCACATTTACGGTGCGACCTTCATTCGAATCGACGACCAACGAATTCTCAAGTTCCGTTCACAACTCGATGCTGGATTTGAAGCGGTCATCTCGGACGAACCGACCCCTGATCCATCCCTCTCAGAACTACCTCCATTGATTGGACCAGACGGGAAAATACTTCCTCTTCTTCCGGATCTTCCAAACCCCTCAGGAGCGCTTGCAGCATTGAAAATGGAAATGGATGAAGATTGAGGCTTGTTGATGGAAGCAATTAATCAAACAACCTTGAAACAAAAACAACTAGCATTGATTGGACTTGTCCTCGTCGCTATTGCACCAACCGTTTCAGTGGTCACAGGATTTGCTCTAAAAGCAGGTATAATTGGAGCATTCGTTTTCATTTTTACAAAATTATGGATGTTTGGATTACCAGCGTATTGGTATCTCAAGGTCGAAGGTGGTGAACGTTCCTTTTCGATTCCACAGAATGGTGGATGGAAGGTTTCCACTTTGCTTGGAATTGGAATGATAGTCGTCATTGGAGTTGCTTATTTCTTTCTCGGCGACCTTATGCTACGAGGAGATGATTTGCACGAAATTCTCGAACCTTTTGGCCTTACAGTGCCTTGGAAACTCGCTATTGGAATCCTGTTTTGGATTTTCATCAATTCCGTATTGGAGGAGTATGTTTTCCGTTGGTTCATAACATCAAAACTCGAACAACTCGTAGGTGGTAAATGGTTGCCAATTCTGCTATCAGCAGGTATCTTTACTCTGCATCATACGATTGCATTGGCTTTCTTCATCGATCCGCTTGGTAATGCTCTCGCCTCATTAGGAGTCTTCATCGGTGGCATCATCTTCTCATGGATCTACATCCAATATCGAAGCATTTGGGTGGCTTGGGTCGCTCACGCTCTTGCCGACGTTGCAATCTTTGCAATCGCTTGGCAATTGATCGTTGGATTCTGATCACTTGTGCTTCCACTGAGCCTTTTCTCGGTTGAGGAATGCTTGAACCCCGATTTCCTTATCTTCACTATCGAATAATCCTGCAAAGGCTTTCGCTTCTGTTGCTACACCTTCTGTTAAACCCTCATCAAGGGCTGAGCGTAGCGTTTCTTTGGCGACTCGGAGCGTATTGCTAGATTTGGTAGCGATGAGGCAAGCCATATCCAATGCCTTTTGCTTCAACTCATCCGCTTCAACAACATGATTCACAAGGCCGATTCGATGTGCCTCTTCAGCGCTTATCATCTCACCAGTGTAGACCATTTCGAGTGCCTTGCCATAGCCAAGCAAAGAAACTAGTCGTTGGGTGCCACCGTAACCTGGAATGAGTCCAAGATTGATTTCAGGCGTTCCAAACTTTGAACGAGAACTTGCAATGCGAATGTCACAAGAGCAAGCGACCTCAAGCCCTCCGCCGAGTGCAAAACCATCGACCATGGCAATAGTTGGTTTACTCATATTCCATAATGCTTCGATCGCATTATCGGTGAACTTCACTGTAATTTCTTCACTTCCAGCGCCAAGGAATTCGGTAATATCTGCACCTGCAACAAACGCATTTGGTTTTGCACGCTTTCCTTCTTCAGGCTCGAGCGGTTGAGCACCGGTCATGATAATGCAGCGAACAGAATCTTCGGATTCAGCCCATGCAACCATCGCTTTCATGGCCGATGTAACATCAGCATTCAATGCATTCAGTTTGTTTGGTCGATTGATGGTAACTAAAGCAACAACTGTTCCATCGTCACATGCGTCAACAGGGATGGTTTCAATGGCTAGAACGTCATGTTGAGGGGGCGTCATGAATTTGGCAAACAATGGAAGTTCAAGAGTCCACCGATGGCGCACTTAGGTGGTTCAAGCAAGCAATGAAAACCTAAAGTTGGTTGGTTGGGATATGGGCGATGATGCAAAACCCCTTGTACGTGCAGCGGATATGGGTAAGCGATATGGTGAGTTTGTAGCTCTTCATCCGCTCAATGTCGAGGTTCATTCGGGTGAGTTCTTCGGTGTCTTCGGACCAAATGGTGCAGGCAAATCTACATTCATCAAACTCCTAACCGGTCAACTACAACCATCGATTGGCCAGATAGAGGTCTTAGGTGTAGATGCTCGAGAATCTCCACAGAAACTCAAAGCCAACATCGGAGTCGTTCCTGAGTCTGAATCGCCACCATCATTTTTGACTCCAACCGAATTTCTTCAATTTGTAGCTAGATTGCGCGGTCTTGAGCAACTTGAGGAAAAGGTCGAGTATTGGCTGGACTGGTTTGGTCTACAAGAAAAACGTGACACTATGTGCAAAGATTTGTCGAAGGGACAACGCCAGAAGGTCATGCTAGCATCCGCATTTATCCATAAACCAAAACTACTGTTTTTGGATGAACCATTCGCAAACTTAGACCCGATATATCAACGAAAATGCAGGGAATGGTTACTCGATCATGTAGCAAAAGGAGGGACAATATTCCTCTGTTCACACGTTCTTGAGATGGCTGAACGTATGTGCAATCGTATGGCCATCATCAATCATGGTCGAGTTCTTGCTGCTGGAACGGTTTCCGGATTAAAGGAGTCTGAAAAAGAAACATTGGAAGACGTCTTCATTCGATTGGTCGGCCATTCCATCGAAGAAGTCGAACGCCATACTGAGGAAGGAATCAACACTGAGGAGGAATGATGATGTCCGCCTCTAGCATCATCTCTCGAGATTGGGATGATGTTGTTGGTACGTACGATGACAGTGCAAGAACTTCGCTTGGCACCTCCTCGGGCGGCGTTCATCTTCTTGAACCACAACGCGGATTTGCAGCCTTTTCAACTACGTTTCGTTACATGTTTCGCGAGGAATGGAGAGAGAACGTCGACTTTGCAAAAAAACGCCAAGTCGTTTTATTTCCACTTCTCCTCACTCTTGTGACCATGATTACAACCATCGGTTTGCAATTTCTTGTCGGTGATTCTGCAGCACAATCCTCTGACATGGATACAAAATCCTTCACCTGGGATCAACTTAGATTTGGACTACATCTCCCACTATTATTCTTCAGTTTAGGAATGGGGACGTTTGCATTCCGTGGTCGTGAAGCAATTTCTCAACGCGATGGAAATAAGAACCACCTGATAGCCGCTCCTGCGATTCAACCATTACCTAACTCAATGGCCCACTATGCATTTTTTGTGAAGGAACTGGTCTATTATGCACTTCTCATCCTTACTCCAATCACCCTCGGTATGTCATTCGGTATTCTACTTGGGGAATTCGGAGCGATTACGACTCCTCTTGAGTGGTCATCGCTACCTTGGACTTGGTTGGCTATGTTTACGACCATTGCTCAAGGGCTTGCTATCTCTTTTCTCGCATCTTCTCTTTGGATGCGAGGTCGTCCGTTCACAGTTCTTGGTCCGATACTGATCGTATTCCTTGGAATCGCTGTTGGAATTGGCCTCATCGATCTCGACATTGGCCTATGGGGGCTAGCCATTCAACGCGAACAAGCCTTGTGGATTGTCGTTGCAGCACTCATTGGATGTGCACTCATCGGTTTGATTTCAGCCGTACTTATCCTCGATGATTTCGAAGCCAAAGTGATTGAACACGCGGATATGTTCGAACCATTTTATCGCCGCTTGAATTTCCTCGGTAAAGGCGAAGTACGTCTTTTAGTCGCTAAAGAATTCGTCGATCTTCGCCGCTCAGGCGCACTGAAGAAAATGACAGTATCCTATTCGATTCCATTGCTCGTCCTTCTTGGAATGGCATGGTTGGTCGATTTTGCTGAAGCGCCGATTCCTATCAATTTGCTTTCCTATGCTCCATTTTTGGGCTTCTTTGGATTCAATTTCTATTCTTGGTTAACGGCTCTTGATTCTCCCGATTATCTGAATGGACTTCCTCTGAGCGTACCTCAATTGATTCGAGCTAAAGTCGTCGTATACTTCCTTGCAACATCATGGATTTCGTTACTATTCCTCGTTGTTATGGCGTGGCGCCTAGATGAGTGGGGTGCCTTACCAATCGGTATTATCATCATGTTTGCTAATTCGATTTATATCGTTGCACTGACTGCATTTTTGATGGGATTACGTCCCAATAAAGCAATCTTTGACGGAGCCATCATGACCAAGTTTTGGATTGGAACCGTCTTCCCACTTTTGATGCTCTTCCTTCTTTCCTTCACTCAGGGAGATACTGAATTCTATCAGAATTGGTTTAGTCAAGTTCGAGAAAACGGTCTTGATGCTGAATCGGTGAGGTTCGATAGTGAGCAAATGCAGCAAGGATTCTGGGGCATGCTCGGTGTATCTCTTGCATTGATCGGAGCAAGTGGTTTGCTGTGGAAGTTGATGGACCGACGTTGGGGCAAATCACCCTTCGATAACTAACAACATTGATGAGGTCTCGCCACCGCGTTTCAAGCATGAGTCGAGTTCTCGCCGTCTGCGGTATGCCTGGCTCAGGTAAGGGCGAGTTCGCTCAAATTTTCATCGATGCTGGGATTCCGGTTCGCTCGATGGGAGATATGGTTCGCGAAGAAGTCGCTCGACGCGAACTCGATGTCATTCCCGAAGTGTTTGGAAAGGTCGCATCAGATTTACGTCGAGAATTCGGCGAAGACGTCCTTGCAGTCCGTCTCACTGCCGCAGTTGATGAATTACTGGAAACCCACCCTCTTGTCTTGATAGATGGTTTGCGAGGAACAGCTGAATACAGTGTTTTCAAATCAACATGGGGTGATAAATTCCAGTCGGTTGCGATCCATACAGACAAGGAAATTCGATTTGCTCGAATGATGGCACGTGGGCGAAGTGAAGATGGTGGAACAGCAACGTTTGAAGCCCGTGATGAGCGTGAAAAAGGCTGGGGCTTGGAAGAACTCATCGACTCTGCGGATGTACTCATTGAGAATAACGAAGATTTGACTCAATTTCAGAATCAAATTCGGACTTGGTTAGCCACGCTCATCTGAGCCCCTTTACCTCGTTTGGCAACCAAAGGTTATAGTCGGGCGCAACCTGTCGTGGAACGTCTCGGCGGTGATTTGTTATGGCTAGAAAAAAAGGTGGGGGCAAGCGAGGCCGACAAAGAGCGCAACAGCGTGCCCAGTACGATGAGCTTGACAAGTATCCAGTCATGCCTCCGCATGCCTTTGCGCGCATCGTTCGCGATAAGCGGACGCTGAACATTATTTACCAAATCATCGAGCCTCCGATGACCAAGAAAGAGCAAGAACAGCGCGAGGAGATTATGGATATCTTCATCCGTTCGCTCACAGCCAACATCGAAGAAATTGATGGTAATCCCGAAGCATATCTTCGAACTGCTATGGACAAGGTCATCAAATCATACGGTATGAAAATCACAAAGAAATCGAAGTCGAAACTTTTCTACTATATTCGTCGCGATCTGATCGGCTATGGCCAGATGGACGTATTGATGAACGATGCCAACGTTGAGGACGTTTCTCTCGATGGGACCGGTGTTCCGATTTTCGCATATCACAGAAAATTCGAATCGGTGGAAACAACCTGCGTCTGGAACACTGACGAGGAACTCGAATCTTATGTTATCAAACTCGCACAACGTTGTGGTAAGCACATCTCTGTTGCTGAACCACTGCTTGACGCTACGCTGATGGATGGTTCACGTATCGTTATGAAACTAGGCCACGAAATCTCCACTCGCGGTTCAGCTTTCTGTATTCGACGATTCAAGGATGACCCGTTCTCACCAGCGGACATCGTTGCATTCCGCACTATGTCTTCTCTGATGGTCGCTTACCTTTGGATTGCGTTCCAAAACGAAGTTCCAATGCTGTTTGTCGGGGGTACTGCATCCGGGAAGACAACAACACTCAACGCTATGTGTATCTTTATTCCATGGCAGATGAAGATCGTATCAATCGAATCCACTCGTGAAGTTAACATTCCACAACCAAACTGGGTCCCAGGTCTGACCAGACAAGGATTTGGTGGTGAATCAACCGATGGTGAAATCGGGGAGTTCGAGTTGCTTAAAGCAGCGTTACGTGAACGGCCTGAATACATTATTGTTGGTGAAATTCGTGGTGCTGAGGCTTATGTTCTGTTCCAAGCGATGGCTACAGGTCACTGTGCATATTCAACGGTTCACGCGGACTCAGTTGCTTCACTAGTTCACCGATTGGAGAACAAACCGATCGATATCCCACGTGTTCTGCTCCCCGCTCTTGAAGCGTGTTCGATTCAGATTCAAACGCGTATCAATGGCCGTCGTGTTCGAAGAACCAAGCAGGTTGTCGAGATTGTCGGTATCGATCCGAACTCGATGGAAATCATCACCAACGAAGTATTCCGATGGGATGTTTCTTCCGATGATTTCATCTTCAGCGGTAAGTCCTATGTTCTTGAGAAGATTATGGTCAAGATCAACTTCTCACAAGATGATATGCGTCGAGAACTTAGAACTCGTAAGAGAATTCTCGAATGGCTTGTTCTCAACGATATCCGAAAGGCGGACCAAGTATCGCAAATCGTCACAGAATACTACGTTCGACCACATGAAGTACTTGCCCGTGTTGATGGTCTACGTTGAGGTGAATCCATGGATCTAACCGCTTGGCAACGCATCTGTCATCGCCTCTTAGGAGGTGTGTTCAAGAAGCGTGCTCGAGCGGATAAGGAACTTTCAGACAATCTCGTCAAAGCGTCCATGCCTATGATGCCAGAGGTTTACATGGCGACGGTTTTTGTCACTACAATAGTCGTTACCATTCTCGGCGTTGGCTTCGTTTCTTTATTTTTCATTCCTGAAATTGGAGTCATCGATTTGTGGGAAAGTCAACAAGATCCTGCATCTGAAGCTGTTTGTTTCGAGTGGGAATATTGGTATCCCGATCAAATCGATGAAACAAAACCTGGTAATGATTGTCCTTATTACGAGAGTCGCGTCTTCCCGCCCGTTATCAAAGTGGTTCTGGTTGCCATTGGAGTAATTATCGTTCCATTTGCAGCGTGGAAGTTCAACAAGAGCGGTGCTGGGCGTGAAGCCAAACGCCGTGGTGATATGATTGAGAAGTATCTCCCATACGCTGCTTCTTACACAGCTGCGATGTCAGCAGCAAATGCAACTCCTGCCAAGATTTTCCGTTCATTAGCTATGAATAAGGACATCTACAGCGATGTAGCAGACGATGCAGCGATGGTCTACCGTGACGTTACATTGCTCGGTTATGACCTGATTACGGCCATGAAGTTGAGTGTCGATCGAGCTGCTTCGGTATGGTTGACTGAATTTTTCCAAGGAATGATCGGGACACTCACTGCAGGTGGTCAGTTGAAACTATACTTCCTGAACCGTGCTGAGCACTATATGCGTGAAAATAGAACTCGACTCGGTCAATTCCTCGAATCCATTGCTCTTCTTGCTGAATCCTACATTGTTGTTGCAGTCGCAATGCCTCTGTTCCTGATCGTCATGCTTGTCATTATGTTCTGGGTATCGGGTTCAGGTGCTGAAATGTCTGAGGGTATGCTATACGGTATTGTTCTTGGATTCGTACCAATGATTCACGTTGCTTATGCTGTTCTCGTTTACACAGCAAGCAAGGAGCAAGAAATGTAGGAGGTGACAATACTTGGCTCGCAAAAAGAAGAACAAGATGGTCGTCAAACTCGATTTGCCGAAAGACGATTCAACCATGACAAAGTTGTATGGTATCTTGTTCGTTTCCATTCTTCTCGGAATGTCGACGGCTGTTGTTTGGGCAACAAACTCAGGCTTCATCCCAACAAGCAACGGCGAGCCAATGTTCACCAACGTCGCCTGTGGAATCATCACGGGTGATAACGAAGCGTTCAATGGTAACTCGAAGCCAACCTATGCGCAGAATCAATCGTGTTCTCTCCTGCAAGATAGTCCAGACATCGTCTCATGGAGCGATGAGCCTTGGGACGATATCATGTTCAGAGGGAAGAATTTCGACGTTCCAGGGGTTGATCCGCAGGCTACGGGCGGTGAAGTGGTACTTCAACCGATGACCTTGACCTGTGAAACGGAAGCCAGCGAACCTGTCACTTATACGGTTGCGATTCGAAATCGACAAGGTGAAATTCTTGGTTATTATCGAGGCAATACGGGAGTTTCTTCAGATAAGTGTCTCCTCGAATTGAACTCCATTGATGCGGGTAAGCGATACGAGATTGTGGTCCAATCCAACACAGAAAACGTTCCTTTGGACGAATTCACCTTCAACATGGAAATTCAGTATTTTGACGGTGTTCCTGCAAATATGAATAACAAGTCACTGTGGATTGGGCCTGAGGTTAGTCTTGGACCGATCAACGTACATCCGACCATCTTCCTCAACTTCTTTGGATTGATGTTCTTCTTCTTCCTTTGGCCAGCATCCTTCTACTGGGAAAGGGTCGAACACAAGAAAAACGAAATTGAAGAAAAATTCCCTGATTTCCTTCGAGACCTTGCAGAATACTGGAAAGGTGGTCTTTCGATGACGGTCGCAGTTCAAACCTTGGCGACATCAGAATATGGTGCACTAAATGATGAAGTCAAGAAGATGAGCGATCAACTCTCTTGGGGTATCAAATTCAGTGATGTTATTCTACAATTCGCAGAGCGTGTCGGAACTCCATTGGTTAAACGTGCGATTTCATTGATTTCAGAAGCTGATCGAGCGGGTGGAAAGATTTCTGATATTCTTGTTACAGCAGCAAATGACTCTCGTGAGATTAAGTTCCTTGAAGGTGAACGGAAACGGGCGATAGGTTCCTACATTGCCGTTATTTGGACCTCGTACTTCGTTTTCCTCGGTGTTATCGTCGTTCTATCTACGGTCTTTATTCCTGCAATTGCTAATTCAAACTCTTCGGATGATGGCGGTGGTGGCCAGAACATTGGAAACATGAAGATTCGGAATGTTGATCCCCTGTTCTTCTTGACGATTTTCTATTATGGAGTTACAATGCAAGCCATCGGTAATGGCTGTATGGCTGGTCTGATGGCAACTGGGCGGTTTTCAGCCGGGTTCAAACATTCAGGGATGATGATACTTGTTGCCCTTGCCGTGTTCAACGTTATTGCTTTCTCGCCAAATCTGATCGGTATTACAACGACACCGGGGCTGAATCCATCGGTTGGAACCTTCGTACCTGCACCTCTCAATGTTGGAGGATGATGCTGTGCGTAAGGACGAAGACGCCCAAGTTCACATTCTTGAGATGCTGACATTGTTTTGGTTATTCTTCATGTCGGCAACATTCCTGATACGCGTCAACGTTCCAGACGCACGTTCTGTTGCTATCGATGCTTCACTGGAGTCTGCTGGTGAAGATGCAATCACTGCTTCGATGGCATTACCTCCCGAACTTACTGGAGAAAGTCGGTTGCATGAACTCCTTTCCGAGGATTCCTTTGATGAGGCCTGTACACTCTTACAAGAGATGCTTCCAATAGGTAAGGAAGCAAATTGCTGGTTAGCGCAAAATGCCATGCCTGCAACACCTTACGGTGAAGTAGGGACTCCAAACGGAGCGACGGTCACGGTGCATCAATTGGTCGTTGTTGATACGGATGTATGGACTATCAGTCTCGATGTATGGTCACGTGGAGGTACATCCTGATGCGCTCTTCACAGAAAGATGACAAAGCCCAGATGCTACTTGCAACTGGTGTAGTTCTCATGATGTCCCTTCTCTCGATGGCTATTTTTGCCATCAAACTTGCAGGTATGTCCGTGCCGCATGATGTGGCTAGTGATGCGGTCATACAGACTTCACAGGACGTTGAAGCAGTACTGCCTGGTCTCGTTGAAGCACGAGCTGAAGTTTGGTATGATAACGGCGTATCACCCCTAGAATCCGTTTCTCAAGCAATGGATTCATCGCATGAAGATCTTCTTCATCATGGTGAAATCAGTGGTATTGAAGTCAAACTGATCAATATAACAGTGACCGATCTTGGCTCAAATCAAATACAAGTCTATGCAGAACTTGGAGTTTCAGATAGTGATGCAATGTTGGTGAAACCTATTCAGTTCATTATCGAACTGTAATCAGGAATTGTGTTCATTCCAAGCAAGGTTAAGGAATTGCTTGATTCGATCAACATCACTGCCCCATGTTGGATCAACAACTGGCCATGAGGCAATCTTTGCACGCTCTTGCAACCCTTCTTGGATTCGACGAATGCGTCCAAAGCCTGCAATATATCGGTCTGCTCGACGATAGGAATGAGCATCTCGAGATTTTAGCATCTCTCGATGCTTCTCTTCTGTTTCAACCTGCATCAACAAGCCAACAGCAATGCCTCCACTTTCTCTCCAAGCACGTAACAATCTCTCACTCGGTACGATGTGAACGCCTTCAATCAACAGGTCAATACCTTCACGACGAGCACGTTCAATAGTTGCAGAGATTCCTGGTTCAACCGATTCACAAGTACGTTGCCAATCGATAACAGCCTCTCCATTTTCTCCTCGAGAAAATGAGGAACGATGTAATGCAGGATCTTCATCAACATCGATGCATGTACGCATTATTTCGCGAATAGCATCGGTTGAAATGATTCGAGAGAATCCAGATGCTGCTGCAATCTGTCGAGCAGCAGTCGACTTTCCAACACCGGTAGCACCAGCAAGAATCAACAAGCGAGGTGCGACTTGACTCATGGTCCTAGCAGATTCTGCTGCAAGACCAACACGCTCGACCATGACGCTTGTTGATGCATTCACCTCATGAGTCTATTGGGTCACAACCATCGATAGAATCGTTCTTTTAGGCCAAAAGAACACACCGAATCTCTCATGAGGCGCACCGATGTGGAAAGAACATGGACGAGAAGCAGATGTACATTGATGGCCAATGGTGCGCATCATCAGACAACAATACACACAATGTTCTGAACCCAGCAACGGGCGAAACGATCGCAACAACCCCTAAAGCAACAATTGACGATGTTAACCGCTGTGTTGCTGCCTCAAAAGCAGCCTTTGCAGACAAGAGTTGGAGTGCAATGGATCCAGCAGAACGTGGTCGAATGCTCAACCGTATGGCACAAGCAACCTATGCTAACGCAAAGGCTCTAGCAGCCATCGAAAGCAGCAACAACGGCAAGACATTCCGCGAAGCATTATCTGAAATCCGCTATGGAGCATGGAC
>DAKS01000036.1 GCA_002499195.1 Euryarchaeota archaeon UBA443 | reverse complement strand
TCGTCATCGTCCTCGTCATCATCGTCGTCGAGGCCAGCCCATGAAAGATCGTCATCGTCGTCATCATCTTCCTCTTCTTCCTCAGACTTCTTCTTTCTGCGAGTCTTTCTCTGCACAACATTTACTGCAAACGGATCGTCCTCATCCTCAGGTTCAGAAGCTGCCATAGATTTGCTCTCATCCTCCGGTTTTGCCCCAGTGGCTGATCCCGTTCCAGTGATATCATCCATATCCAAATCCTGAGTTGTGCCGATAAATTCGGACATCCAATCATCGTCTTCATCATCGTCACCACCTTTCTTCTTCTTTGGACCTGACAAACTAACTTGAACGATCAGCAAAGCTACAATAAATATCACCACATTCACAATGACTGCAATCCAAACCAAAACGTAAGGCGGTTCACTCATTGATGGAGTGACGATTTCAGGCTCTGGCTCAGGTTTTAGATCTTCTTCAAACGTACAAACTGTTTCACCTTCGAGGTTGTTTCGACAAAAATCAACTACGAAGACAACTTGAGCAGTATTTGGATTTCCAGCGGTATCGAGTGCACGAACTGTGATGGCATGTTGGCCGGCATCGAAGGTCCCTGCAGAGAATTCCATGTCGCTGACAAGTGACGTACCATCGCCATTAACATCGGTAATACCTTCTGCATTAGCCCATGGAGATGTACTGGCTGAACCTGTTAATCCGCCATAATTGAATGTGAATCGATACTGTAGTGCGGCGATTTGAACGTCATCCTCAGCAGCAAACATCAGGTTAATTTTATTCCCGTAAAGATACTTTGAACCCTCGGATGAAGGTGAAGGAGCGTAAACAGCAATTGACGGAACCTGAGCATCGATCTTGAACGACGTGTTCGTGAGAACACCTTGATTGTCCGCCTCATCGAGTAGGGTCATACGGATCATAAGATCACCCGCAGCCTCTGAGTTTGTGATCCGGAACTCAAATGAATACTCAGGCCCCTTGTCAGGGTTAAGGAGATTGTCGGCTATTTGAGTCATCAAGGCCCCTCCAGCCGTTTCGTTATAACCCGCTGATGAAAAGACCTCAATCGATGGAGTTGTCTTGAGATATTCACTGACCTCAATTTTCACAGTGTAAAGTCCAGGTACTAATGAAGGACTTGTGTAAGGTACGCCATCTTCATCGATAAGTTCCATGTCAACGCTTGGTGCCCGAGCATCTTCGCGGATTGAGCGGGTGTTTCCTGTCAACCCATCAATGATTTCTGGATTGCAATTGTTGTATTGATCACAAACAGTAATCGCATAGAATGCATCTTGTTCTGAACCATTCGCAATTGGCACATTTCGGATGATGGTGGATGAGGTTTGCAATCCAACGTTAACATCATCGAGAACAAGTTCCCAACCATCTTCATCTGTCGAACTAATGGAGGAGTCTTCAAACGGATCACCATTATGGCGCCAAATCTGATACGATTCATTCAACTCTACCAAGTTACCCCATTCCATAGCTACGAAACCTAGGTCACCTCGGCTTTCAGCATTTACGATTTGCGGAATCGATGGTCGTGTAATGTCAATTTCAACGGGTCCGAATTCATTCTGATCCAATCCAATATATTCGTACGAGCCGTTTGCATGGATGTATTGCGCTTCGCTTGTGACGTAGATGTACCAATTGAGGACAGCCCCAGTTTCAGAAACAATTTCTGGCCCGATAATGATGTCAAACACTTGTGTGTTATCATTAACAAACCCGTGATAGGTTGTTTGGGTTGCAAACTGTTGAGGATTTGTTGGTACTCCGTTGCTTGAGTAAATGTGATAGCGTTCTCCTTCAACACCAAGTTGGTCAGTCCATGTAACACGAATGGTTCGATCGCCGATAAACTCTGCATGAACGCCGGTTGGCTCCTTCTGCCAGTTGCTGAACGCGTCTTCCTCTATCGAATCGCACGAACCACCGCTCGTATCTTCATTGAAAAGTCCGATAGCATCAACAGTCACAACACAGTAGTATGCCCATCCAAGAGTCCCGATCGGAAGTTCACGAGTGTATTCGTATGGAGCGTTTGAATCTTCAAGAGTTTGATTTTCATAAACCGAAGCAAGGAAAGTAACTCCTGTGTCGTAGATGGATGTAAACGGAACTCCAGATACATAGAGATCGTACCGTTCATCTGATTCACCAGGGACACCAAACCATGTCAATTCTGTTTCCCCGGTTCCGTCTGCCTCAGAGGTTGTACTAACTGAGAACACACTCACGTGGCTCGGTGGCCGGTTGTCTTCAAGAACAGGTTCTGTAAGCGCATTGTTAGACAAGAAACGTAAGTCTACGAAATCTTCACCAGGCCCTGTCTTGTTTGGAATGTAGTAGGTAATGGCATAATATGCTTCTTCGTTCGTGTTTGGTGGCACAACGTGAACATAAGACTCCAAATCAGAACTAATGTTTGCAATAGGTGTCAATTGATCATAGATTTGACCACCATTGCTTCGGGATATCTCCGTTGTGGAACGCCAAATCAGAATGGTCGTGTTTTCTAGAGCAGGGTTGGTGTTCGGCAAAAGGGGAGAATGGTAGTTTATCCAAGTGAGAGTAGTTTCACTGTCAGCGAGTGAATAGGAGGCTTGGAAGTACAGTGGTGTTTCAATAGGCGATGTCGTTTCTTCAACACCGATGGTCATGGATGAAACATCTGGGTCTAGTTCTTGGTGTGTTACTGTTGTTCCCCCGTCATCCCACTCGATTGTGACCGCGTAATAGAACGTACTGTTTGTGCCTGCGTCAACAAGATAGGAAACACTGTGTCCTGGGTGTTGACCTCCATTGCCGCCTGCTGAACTAAGGCACCACGCATACTGAACGTAGACGTTTGCTGGGCATGCTGCAACAGAATCAATGACTTGTGCCATATCAATGTTGGAGAGTGTAATAGGTTCTGTGTATCGGTGAACGATGTAGGTGGCTGAATGGTAGTATGGAACGTTTCCGTTGTATGAGTCAATGTTCTGCCATGTAACGGTAGTTGTTTCCGAAACTGGGTCGAATACCGCAGCAATATGTTGTGCTTGTAGATTGCCTGGATTCGTATCAGCGGCAGTCGAAACTGGCGTCAGTGGAACAAGCATCAGCATCATGAGTAGGCCCATGATGACAGCCTTCGGTCGGAGACTACGGTTCAGCGCGTTCGCACCCATCACGTAATACGTCGCCGCCGCCCGTTAAGAGTATGCCGATGAACTGAGAAACAACCATAGCATTTCTTTGCCTTGTTTTCACTCCGATTCGTCGTGATTTGGTTGAGCGAGAGGTTGTTCCTTATCGAGGGCAATAATCTCTTTTCTTGCCTGTGAATAACGAACGAAAAAGGTGTAGATACCTCCTATTCCAGAAACAAGAACCACAGCTGATAACGGATTCATTTCCAGATGATCAAATGGTGCAGGAGCAGATGAAAAGTCTTCGACTCCGATGAGCCAGAAAATTCCGGTCAAAGCAAGAGCTGCAATCGTTAAGATGGTTCGGTCCGCGCGAGAGAAGCCTCGGTAATTTCTACCCCCGCTCACAGCTTGGGCTTGGGTCCCCATGTAGGATCCCAAGATAATGAACCATGCTGCAGCCCATCCAAGAACGGGGTCTCCAACCCATGCAGGACTTGAAGCGATGGCAATAACCCACATCGCATCCAGAAGACGATCGAACGTGTGATCGAGATAATCTCCCCATCGAGAAACTTGTCCTGTTTGTCGCGCTAGTTGGCCATCGAGGCCATCAAGAAGCATCGAGAAGGCGATTAGGAATGCAGAACCGAGAAGCATCAACGCCCCAGCATCACTTCTTGGTGCAATAAAAACCAGTACACTCGCCGCGATTCCAATCGGAAGTGCAAGCCAAGTAAGAATAGCAGGATTGGTGCGGCCAAAACTAGAAACCAAAGGCGAGGCAATCGATTCCCACCGCTTTCTGAGTTGTTCCAATGCCATCTCTATCGTATCGACGAAGAGAAGAAGGGTCATATGCTTTAGGCAGTGATTCCGTTACTTATCCAATCAATTGAATCCTCAATCGAATTCTCAACAGATTCGGCAACGTCTGGATTGGCAAGAAATCCGAGGATAGATTCAATCTGTATTTCCTGATTCGTAGTATTGATTTCGAGCACCTTTGCCTTCGGATGAAGTACAATAAGTTCTGACCAAACACCAGCAAGAAGCTCCCACTCAACATTCGATTCGATTTTTTCAGGTCCATACCCTTCACGCTTCGACAGGCGTTGTCTTAGTTTGGAAGGATTACAGCGAAGAACAATGATGGCATCGATTGAACAGTAATGCGACAGATGGCCATCGATTACGCAGGTTTCTGATCCTGGCCAAGTCCATGCCTCAAGTTTCGAAGTTTCGATCTCTTGAGAGCCTTCATGCTGAATCAGTGCATCGACTTGCTGAGCAGCCGCTTCAACTGTTACGACTTGGACTCCTTTTCGCTCCAATTGCGCTGCAAGCGTCGATTTCCCCGTTCCTGGGGAGCCGGTAAGTGCAACAATCTTCGGACACATCCTCTTCATCTCAACCAAGAGACATGAAGAATTAAACATGAGGTTCGGAATGGTCCATTATGGCCGCTATCGCACTGGTGTTGCTCTCAACCGAACCCGGGCAAGAGCAGCAGGTTCTTGCTAAACTCAACAACATGCCAGAAGTTGCAGAAGCGATGGTTCTTTTTGGGGAATACGATGTCTATTGCAAAGTTATCGTTGAGGATTTTACGCAGCTCTCAAGATTGATTTTACGCGATATACGAACCCTTAGTGGCGTAATAGAAACAACCACGTTAACTGCCGCAACCGATGGACTGTGAGGTAGGACTATGTTTGGCATGTCCGATCCAAATCAAACTCTTTCACAGATGTTACGTTATTTCGAAGAGGGGCGCAATGAAATGGTCGAGGTGATGGCAAGCGAGTTTACCTCGATGTTGCTGGCGAACAAACAACGCGATGGAGCGATGCAGACCTTATTGGTAAAGGGAGTTAGAATCCTTGCAGAAGTCCTCTCGATTCGAAATAAGCACAAGTTAGCTATTCAAGCGACATCTGTACTTCTTCGAGAGCGAAAGAAATTGGAAAGGATTCTCATGCAAACAGCCCCCACACTTTTAGCAAAACTAACGCCTATGGAACAAGATTTTCGAACCATTGGCCACGTTTATATGAAGGCTGGAAAGGCATCAAAAGCAAGGAAATTTTTCAAAAAGGCGAACAAGGATACGCCTGGAAATGTCGCAGCACTTCTCGCTCTCTGTCAGGTAGATGGTACCAAGACAAAGTATGCCAATCTACTCGCATCCGCAGTTGAAAAGTCAGGCCCCGTTATTTTGGAAAATGGGGTGTATTACATTCGACCTGAACATGCCCCAGGTAGCCAAATCGATCCGGTTTTAGCCGTTCTTGAAACCTGTGAACGGCAACATCCATCATGCTCTGAGCAGTCCGGCCGTATTCGAAAAGAATGCGAAGAAATCGCCAATGGAGTTCAGGCTGCAAACGAACGACTTCAATCAGCAATGGATTCGTTGCAGCCGAAGCACGACTATTATCAGTATTCTTGATTGGTAGCGAGGGATGGATTTGAACCATCGATCTCCGGGTTATGAGCCCGACGGGATATCCAGACTACCCCACCTCGCTGAGCCAAACGCCACAGTCCTTCCCTTTGAAACCACCGATGTGTTATTTTTTCATCGCCTTTCGGCACTGTCTTCATCAAGGATGACATCTAAGATGTAGCATGGGCGGACGAGTAGGTGTTCTCTTCTTGTCGGCCCTTCTCATGTGTTCAGTCCTTGCAGGATGTTTTGGAGACAAAGATTCAGAACAAGAGAAACTCATCGACCTCGTGGTTCACTACGATGCAACGAACGGGACAATCCAACAATCCTTCCTAGGCGGTTCACAAATTTCATTCACTGGCGTGACATTTAGTTTTGATTTTGCTCGAACAACATCCGATTACGGCCTAGTGACATTTTCACTCGATCCTGGTGACGGCAGATCGCCTATCACCATCGATGCCTCCGAATCAGCGAACATCGATGTTGAATACCAAATTCACGGGATGTATGCTGTAGTTTTAGAAGCAACAGACATCAATGACAATACTGAAAATCAAACCGTTATGCTCCGGGTTGAGCACTCTATTGAGTGGAGTGAAGCCAATTCCGCTGATCCTGATGTAATGGAAATCAATACAACTCCTGGAAATGAGGATTCCAACCCAAAACAAATTGTTGTTGAATCAACTGTCGAAAATCCAAGTATCCAGAACATACCGGGAAGTCCTGTAACAGTCACTTGGGAGTTAACAGATCCTGATTCAAATAGCAAGGGGACCAAAACTGAGCAGATTGTTGACGGCGATGAGAGAACTTGGAATTTCGATCTAAATTTCCCTGAACAGGGATTACATGAATTGATTGTAACAATTGATCAAGGGCAAGATAGAATCAACATCAACCACCTTGTTGATATTCTCTATGAACAAGAAGAATCATCCCCCAATCCTTACCAGTCGAGTGATGAAACTGAAGAAGAAGTTTCTGAAAGTGAATGAAAAGTGAAAACCGTTGGCGTTGGCTGATTTTCAACAATATCTTCAGATTTCGCGACCGGCTTGTCTCGTTCTTCGATTGATATACCCTCAACCACTGGATTGGCATGAGTGATACAATGAGCACAAAAACAAAGAAGAAAACAACAAGTAAGAAGAATGAAGTTCCGACTGAGGATGAAGTGATACCAATGGATGCTGCAGATGAAGAAGGGGCCGAGGTCAAAATCGAAGACCTCCCTGGTGTTGGTCCAGCAACCGCAGAGAAACTACGTGAAGCGGGGTTCGACGAACTTCTCGCTCTCGCGGTCATGTCGCCGGCGGATCTTGCTGAACAAGCAGAACTTGGCGAAGCAGTTGCAGGAAAAATCATCAACGCTGCCAAGAAGATGGCAAACATTGGAGGTTTCGTATCTGGCGTCGCACTTCTCGATCGTCGTCGAGAAGTCCAGAAACTCTCGTCAAAGGTCCAATCAATTGATGATCTTCTCGGAGGAGGTTTTGAGACCCAGGCACTTGTCGAAGTTTACGGTGCTTTTGGTTCTGGAAAGACCCAAATTGGACACCAATTAGCTGTCAACTGCACTATGCCAGTCGAAGATGGTGGATTCGATGGAGATGTTTTCTACATCGATACTGAAGATACGTTTAGGCCTGAAAGAATTACACAGATGGCACGCGGCCATGGACTCGACCCTGATGCAGTACTGAGCCGTATCCACGTCGCACGCGCCTACAATTCAGCTCATCAGATGCTCCTTGCAGAAGAGATCAAGCGAATGAGCAAGGGACTTAATGTCAAGATGATTATCGTTGATTCCTTAACAAGCCACTTCCGTGCAGAATTTATTGGTCGAGGGATGCTTGCCAACCGTCAACAAAAATTGAACCGGCATCTGAAAGATCTCAAGCAACTTGCTGACATCAACAATGCACTTGTACTCGTTACGAACCAAGTTCATTCCAAACCTGACGCAATGTGGGGCGACCCAACCAAGCCAATTGGGGGACACGTCCTTGCTCACGCATCCACGTTCCGACTCTACCTTCGAAAGGCCAAGGGCGGACGACGTATTGCGCGTCTTGTTGATTCACCAAACTTGCCGGATGGCGAGTGTGTTTATCAGGTCACACAAGAAGGCCTCCGTGATTGAATCGGTATGTAAAAATCGCTTCCATTATGGAAGTTCGTGGCAATACATTCAAGTTAGGATGAGCCAAGATAAGTTACATGCGCCATTTAATTGAACGAGTTCTGGAACTATCTGATGATGAGGTTGTACCTCAACTCGATCCACAGCCGAGTGGACAAGGAACCGATGAAGAGCTTCGCGCTCTTCTTGAATCACTTCAACCTAGAATCCGTGTATATGGAGTAGGAGGGGCTGGTTGCAATGCTGTCGGACGGCTTGATTCAGAAGGATTGTTTGAAAACTCATTTGTGACAGGGTATGCGATCAACACTGATGCGCAAGCCCTTCTCATGTCTCCGCTTGAACACAAAGTGCTCATTGGAAGAACTGCTCGTGGTAGAGGGGCTGGTGGAGATCCAACGAAGGGAGAAGCTGCTGCACTTGAATCTGAAATGGCGCTTCGTGGAATTACCACAGATACCCAACTTGCTATCATAGCTGCTGGAATGGGAGGAGGGTCTGGTACTGGTGCTGCAGGCCACCTTGCTCGGCTTGCAAAAGAGCAGGGGGCGATGACCATCGCAGTAGTCACCTACCCTTTCCAATCTGAAGGAGCTACTCGCCGGGAAAACGCTGAATGGGGTCTTGAACGATTAAGGGAATATTGTGACACCATCTTGGTTATTCCAAACGAGCGATTGCTTGAGATTGAAGGAGTGAAAGATCTCCCTCTCGCAAGCGCGTTCAGAGTTGGTGACGAATTGCTTGTTCGCTCTATTATTGGCGTCACAGAGCTTCTGACTCGCGATGGAATGGTCAATCTTGACTTTGAAGATTTGAAGGCGGTCATTCACTCTGGTGCAGGTGTTGCAATGATTGGTCTTGGTGCCGGTTCAGGCCCAGGACGAGCAGAAGAAGCAACACTGGAAGCATTACACTCGCCACTCTTGGATATTGACTTTAGCGACGCTCGCGGTGCTCTCATCAACGTCGTTGGTGGTAACAGCCTCACACTTGGAGAGGCTGAACGTTGTGCTCAAATCATTACCGAACGTATCTCCCCTCATGCAAAAATCATCTGGGGGACTGCAGTCGATGAAGAACTCGACGATGAGATTCGTGTTATGCTCGTCTTAACAGGTGTGAAGAGTGAACAAATTCACGGTTCTTCTGAACGAAGGCAAATCAAAGCACTTCGAAGTAGTACAATCGAATTTGTCAACTGATCAATCGCGAAACGCTGTTACCAAAATATAGGTTAGCACAAGAAGTGAAACGATTCCAACGGCATAGTTCGTTGGGCTAAACTCATCTATCTCCTCGGAGAGAAGTTCACCCTCATACAAAACGCCCGGAAGCCGAAATTTGACACTGTTCCATTGATCGCCACTACTCGCCTGATTACCATTCACTGCATTACCATAGATTGTAAAATCAACATACGATGCATTGTCATTAGGACTTGTAAAGGAAAGATTCCAAATTCGTACAACATTACCTGCTTCGGTGTGAGTCCATCCATTGTCCAATTCCTGAATCAATCCCTCTGATGTGTTGAACTCGATGAAACCGTCTGTAATCAGCAGGCGGAAACCCCCCTTTTCGCCCCCCTCATCGGGTGGAATTATGTGTGATATAACTTCAATAGAAAAATTGTATTTCATATCGGACTCAAAGGCATCTGGTAATCCTTGAATCTCAATTTGCGTATTCGAATCCTTTCCACCGTGGCAAAGGCAGCCATCATTTGCAGATGTGCCAATTCCGCCGGGTGCAGATGTTACAATGGGGATGAAGAGGGCGATGACAACCAGTACCAGCATAATACGCAATTACATCCCCCATTTTCACCAAAAAACACCTCCATTTGAAACTTTCATGTCAAAACAATCTGAACAATACTTCAAAAGGGAAGCGGGGCCAAATGTAATATGATAACATGGATTTTGAACAAACTATTACCCAAGATTTCGATGCTGATGACATAGATATATTCGCTGAATTAGGCGCTTTGTCAGAATCACAACCAGTGACTTCTGATCCATTACAGAACATTCTTCTTGAGGAGGATGAACCGGTCAAGGTGGACCCTCATGTCGTTGCTGAATTGCTTCAAGTTCTTGCACAACATTCCATTCGGCAAAATTCTGATTCTAGAGCTAATGTAATTCCAGAAAGTGCGCAGCACGTGGATTTGAATTCCGCCCGTGTCACTTTGATCGATGATGAGTATCGCCTCTCTCTTCTTGTTGAACTACAAGACAATCAACATATACGCCCATGCGTACGCGCACATCGAAACTCTGGTGAGTTAGATTTGGTAGCCGAACAAAACATTCCATCGGTTTGGAAGCCACTCTACGAACTCTTGGAGAATGCTTTCAAACAAGCAATTCAGTCACTCAAAACCAGAACTTACTTGTCGTAAATTATCAATTCCCAAGCGATTTCAATATCGTCGCTGAGAGAATTTGATACTGAGCAGTACTTTTCATGAGATTTCTCAATCGTTCGACGAACCAACTTTTCTGGAACGTCGCCTTCAACATGATACACCATGTTCACTTTGGTGAAGGAACGAGGTTTTTCCGATCGTCTATCAGCGTCCAAATCAACCCATACCTTTCCAAATTCACGGTTTTTGAGGCCAACCACTACATCAACAATTGAGCATGCTCCAATCATTTGAAGAAAGATTTGCATAGGAGAAGGTCCTTCTTCCCAATCAACATCAATCGATTGACCTCGTTCATTTTGGCAGTCAAGTTTGGTCCCGCCAGCCCAATGTACCGTTCCTCTCATAGTAACTATCGCATCGGTTGGTTCTTCAAGTGGTTGTTGGTGGGACCGTTTGAGAACTATGAGCGGCGAACCTGTTGTTATGCAAAATGGAAAACTACACATCCCAAACAACCCGATTATTCACTACATCGAAGGTGATGGGATTGGTGTCGACATTAGCCCGGTCATGATTTCAGTAGTTGATGCTGCCGTGGAGAAGGCTTACGATGGTGCGAGGAAGATTGCTTGGAATGAAGTTCTTGCTGGAGAGAAAGCGTTCAATGCAACAGGAGAATGGCTTCCTGAAGCAACACTCGATGCCATGCGTTCTGGTCTTGTTTCAATCAAAGGTCCACTAACCACGCCGGTTGGTGGCGGTATCCGTTCACTCAACGTCGCCTTGCGACAAAAGTTGGACCTCTTCGCCTGTGTTCGACCCGTACGATGGTATGATGGTACCCCCTCTCCCGTGAAATCTCCTGGTGATGTCGACATGATCATCTTCCGAGAAAACAGTGAAGATGTGTATGCTGGTATTGAATGGGAAGCTGGCTCTGAGGGCGTCAAGAAGGTCATTGATTTCTTGACCAATGAGATGGGTGTTGATAAAATTAGATTCCCAAATACCTCTGGAATTGGTATTAAGCCAATAAGTCAGGAAGGTACCAACCGAATTGTACGTGCTGCACTTCAATATGCTATTGATAATGACAAGGACAGTGTCACCCTCGTTCACAAAGGAAACATCATGAAGTTCACAGAAGGAGGATTCCGTGATTGGGGATATCAACTCGCCAAGGAAGAATATGGGGCTGTGGAATTGGATGGCGGTCCTTGGTGCACGATGAATAATCCAACGACTGGAAATCAAATAATCATCAAGGACGTTATTGCTGATGCAATGCTTCAACAAATCATCACACGACCTGCAGAGTACAGTGTACTTGCGACCATGAATTTGAATGGCGATTACATTTCTGATGCTCTTGCTGCTCAAGTCGGTGGAATCGGTATCGCTCCAGGTGCAAACATCAATTATGATACAGGCATTTCTATCTTTGAGGCAACACATGGAACTGCTCCAAAATATGCTGGCCAAGACAAAGTCAATCCTGGTTCACTTATTCTATCCGCTGAGATGATGTTGCGACACATGGGTTGGGGCGAAGCTGCTGACTTGATCGTCAAAGGAATGGAAGGTGCGATTAGCGCCAAGACGGTTACCTACGACTTTGAACGACTTATGGATGATGCAACTCTCCTCTCTTGCTCCGCATTCGGAGAAACGCTCATCGCACACATGTGAAGGCGTCAACATGGACAAAGTGCAAAGAATTTTGAGAGATCTCTCTGATGCAGCACTTGAACGCGGAGCACCTCTCGATTGGTTCGAAGATTTGTATGAATTTGCAGAAAAAGACCGAACGATGATTCCATGGTCAAAAGGAGAACCACATCCCTTCCTTGTCAATTGGATAGAACAACATTCAACACAGCCAATAGGTTCTGCTCTTATCGTAGGATGTGGCCTTGGAGAAGACGCCGTTTATCTTGCAGAGAAAGGATGGAAGGTGACCGCTTTTGATCTATCAGAATCTGCAATCGGCTGGGTCAAAGAAATGCATCCACACCAATCTATCACTTGGGAAGTCGGTGACTTGCTAAATCCGAAACCACACTGGATGCAACAGTTCGATCTTGTATTAGAAGTTCATATTTTGCAAGCAATTCCTCAAGAGTTTCGAATTCCTGCTTCCAAGAATCTTGCGCCGCTCGTTGGTCGGAACGGTACGCTAATTTGTATTGGCCGGATGACTGATTCCTCAAAGGACATCCAATTTGATGGACCTCCTTGGCCACTTGAGGTTTCATTTATCGAATCTTTAGGTCAACAACTTATACCCATCAATATGTATTCCACCCAATATGATGGCGAAGAACATCTGCGGTTTCGAGCAGTGTGGAAACGTTCATGACTCACGTAACCACTGTTTCAATGTTCGACTGTTCTTTGCAACACCAAAGCCGAATCGCTCTTCGAATGCGCGTGCAACAACCGTGAAATCCCCATCATGTGTTGCAACGATAATCGAACCTACATTGTCAATTGGACGGTTTGATAATGCTGCAGCGTATTGCATAATCTTACGATCTGGATTCTGAGGATATATTTTCTCTCCATCGATCTGAGTTCGAATGGTTTTGCCATCGTAATGTTGCCGCATCTTTGTTAGCTCATCGTAAATCTCACTGTGATCGGTCAGGAATTCATTCATCGCAGTCTTGATTTCATCACTAACTGCCTCTGCTTCAAGCTCATCAGAGTTTCCTTCCCATGTACTGAATTCCGTGATGATTTCATCGACGATCGATTTCATGTTTTCAGCAGATATGGTTGTTTCGAGTACTTCGTTATCAACGAGAGCATTTTCGAAACGTGTACGAATGTCGTCAATCGAGCGAGCAATATTTTCAATTTCGCCCCGTACAACTTTCGGCAACCACAAATCAACCTTCTTGTTTGCTGCCAAATAGAGGAGATAGCCGGCGAAATGAGAGCGTTGATTCGTCGAATCTTCAAAATGATTTGAACGGTTGAGTATCTGCTGAATCCGCTGATATAGCGCATCAATGACGATATTAGTATCGACTAGAACAAGAGGTTTCAACGATAAATGTCTGAGATATCGGCGATCAGATGTACGGATTTCGGATTGATGGCGGCCGAACAACATCTGTTCTAAGTTAGCAAAGGATTTGTTTCGATCCAGGAAACGTCCAGACAATTGCGCACGTTCAAGGATCCGAAGTGCGTCTAGCGGCGAGGTTTCACTTGCCTGTCGAGCAAGCGTATGGATTTCTACCGGATCTGGATTACGCATCAACATAATGTCACGATATCGACGATCAAAGGACTTAGAACTCTGAGTTCTATAGTCGCGTTGCAATGCATTCGTTGCCGCTAGAAGGCGGCCAGTGAACGGCTCTTTTGGAAGTGGTTTTGGATGTTCATCGGGATAGGTGTGAAGTAAATCGAGTTCGTCCTCTTGAAAGACTGTCTTCGTTCGAGTTTTCTCACCTTTTTCTGTTTGCTCAACATAGGTTTCCTGCTTCTTTACAAAGTTCTTCAGTATCGATGTAGCCTTCGCCGTTTCTTGTATGGATGCTTTATGCGAGACATCCAAATAGAGTTGGAAACGTTTCGTAATCGCAGCACGCAAATTCGGGTGTTCTGCAAGAAGTTGCGTTGCTTCTCCCCATTTTTGATCGAATGCAAAATGAATCAATGCTTTTCGATAGAACATGATTTCCTCATCGTATGCAAAGGCCCCAGAATCAGCAGAACGTTTGAACAAACGAGCCGCTGAGAGATTCTTTCCTTTAGATGCTTCAAGTGTTGCTTGCGCAAGAAGCGCCCATATGGAGCGCTGATGGTGTTGTTGATACCATTGAACCAATGCCTCAACCCCAAGATCGAATTCGTGCATCAATTGACGGACGCCATGAACGATTGGATAAGGGATAGATGGTTGACTGAGAACTGTTTCAAGCATCAAAACAACTTGATCTGGGCCATCACCACGTTCCAAGGATAGTCGCGCATTGTTGAGTCTCAGTTTGGAAACGATGGTTCTCAAAAGCGCTTCTCCCAGAGCGGTTATTTCTCCCTCTTCTAATGATTCGATGAGATTGCTCAGATGCTTTTCATCCACAAGATGTGACCCTCCTGAGGAAAGTGCTTTGACGATTTGATTGATGGCTTTGATTCCATCTCTTCCCGACAAAGAGTCGGTCAACTTAAGTTTGCTAACCGATTCTTCGATTTGACCCTCAAGCAACAGAAGAAGTTTGTATTCATCATCACTTATGGATTCAGGTACTTCCATTGATTGAACAACTTGCAAGGCTTTCTTACGCGCTTCCCGGGCTGCATCCCAATCTTCTTCGCTATGGTGAGCGCTCAATAGATGAGCAAAAATCAGTGTTTCGTGGGGATAGGAAGGTATTGCGATATCATCATGGAGAAGAATCTTGGCTAATTCATCCAGATTGAGGGTTTGAATGAATACGTGCACTGCGAGAGGCTGGACCTGATTCCACCCCTCTCCATCCTGTTCCTTGAGTAAAATGAGAGCCTGCGCTCGAAGTGTGATTGGGATTGTATTTTCTTGGGCGATTGAAACCAAACCACCCTCGTCGATATTTCTCATGTTCACTTCAAGCCAAGAATAAGCCTCAGAATTATTCAGTTGTATCAATAGAGGGATAAGTTCTGATCCATCTGAGTCATGCTCCAGAGAAATCGACCTGATAATCTCAAGTGCATCATCACTGCGCTCTTCCTCAACATAACATTGAAGCATTTTCCAACGAATAACATCAACGCGATTGGTAGGAGCCTGTTCCTTTATCAGAAGGTCCAATCCAATCTCCAACTGTGCAGCGGTAGGATTCATCTGTTCCAACGGCCCGTTGAGCCAAACTAATTTGAGAAGTGCTTGCCCAAGGTCATCATCGGCCTGTGAAAAGTAGGAGTCGTCCCAATCGATCGTATCTTCTGTGAAAATCATCGCTAATTTATAGCGCTCAGCAAGGGATTTGTTTGCTTTACTAAGACGCTCAAGGATTGTATCTGTTGGCGCATTTGTGTTTAGAGCAATCAGCAAGGAAACAAGGGATAAGTTTCCATCAAGCTCGAGCAGATGAGATTCAACATTCGGCCATTTACCTGATGAAAGTCTCTTGACCAATCGATTCATTGCAACAAGTTGTTCTGCACTGTATTGATTGTCTGGAATGGATTTGAAGACTTCAAGGCAAGATTGTATGTTGAAAGGGTCTATTGCAATTTCAGACAAATCGAGTTTTGTTTGTGATGATTTTGCCTTAGATTCTGAAATCGGACATGCCGAAAATTGACTGAAAAGGCTACATCGCTTCGCCATTTCATGCCAAACTGAGTGAACCCCTTGATCAATGCAGATTGTACGAATTTCGGTTTCAAAGGAACCATGTTCGTCATCAGACCATTGATCATTATGGATGAATTTGTTTACAAGAATGAGAGCGAAACGAAGTGCTGGTGTTTCATCATCCATTGACCTGATTTCCTCCGGAGAAGGGATGGGTGATTGTTTCCTTCCTCGCCGACGACCTCGACGGAATCGAGGCGATGGAGCAATTGTCTCTCCATCCTCATCTTGGCCAGGTATCTCTGTCTCAAGAACTGCGAGTTTTACCAACTCTTTCCATGGTTTATCCATCAGTGTGAATTCTGGGCATTTACCGACGGCATTCAGCCGCCGATTCTTTACTGTCTTGAATCCTACTTCAAGACAGGCCGCGAGATAAGACTCCTGCATAGCGCCCCCAACGTTCCCTCGACATTCCACCTTTGAACTCACCGCCGAAGCCACAAGGATAAGAGAAACGCATTCAAGTCAGCCAACCGTCCCATTCACAGGAGGGGAGTTGAATATGACAACGAGAACGATCATAATGCTCATTCATCCAGTTCTCGCTACAGCCTTTGTTTTCTGGCTTGTAAGGCAGTATGGCTGGAGGAAAAAGGGAATGTCCTTACGGGGAGATGAACGCAAAAAAGCGCTTGCTCGGCACCAGCGGCATGGAGAATTACTACTTTGGGCAGGCATCTCTCTGGCCCTCATTGCATTTGTTGCTAGAGCGATTTCAGGCCTGCTAGTAAACGATGATTGGAGTTCTGATTTACTTCCTCAAAACATCCATGGATTCTCTGGCCCGATCGGTTTGGTTCTCCTTTGGCTTGTTGTACGATACGGTCGAACAACGGCTGAGAAGATGGAAGAGAACGAATCCTTTGCACTTGAACGAACCAAGCATGGCCGAGCATCGGACATGATGATGGCTTTGGTGATGATTCATTCATTCCTTGGCTTGATTTATACCTTTCAAGTCATCTAATCATGAGGCTTGAGTTGAATATCGCGATCATTCCACATTGCCAACCATCTTGCCAGATTTGCATCAAGACCTGGTGGCTGAATACGACAACCACAGGCATTTACATGGCCTCCGCCGTGAGGATCGAATTCTGTTGCCAATCTTGACAAATCGTAACGATTTTGCCCCTCTGAAAGAAATGAATTGGCATAGAAACTCGCAGAGAGTGGAGGACGTAACTTGTTACCAATTTCTCCATCGGAATAACCATGAATAATGCAGCAAGCATCAGCATCCTCGCCAGCGAATGCAGTAATTAGGTAACCATTCGACCGATGCCCAGTATCCTCAAGACGACAGATTGCAAGTCGGTCGATGATGGTTGTTTTTTGTTTCACAAGTTTCATCAAATCCTTACGTGAAGTTTGAGCCTTAATCATCCGTTCTCGGACCGTCTCATCAGCGTAAATCTGATCCATTGAAGTACATGTCTGGAACAAAGTGAGAAGGTGATGCATGTAAGCTGCGTCATTGTAGTTCAAAGTACGTGAAAGTTGGAGAAGGGGGCCATCTTCAAGAAATATTTCAAGCGAAATACCTCCAGAATCAAGGTCGTCAACAAGAGGCATTATAGCCTCGAGATGAGGGAAATTGAATTCTTCTCGAAACAAATCGAAGGCAAGTCGGGCGGCTGAAGGCGTGTGATCCCAATGAACGATTCCTCCTTTGGAAGTAAATTCGTTGTGTTCCGAATCGCTAGGTTTGTTGGTTAAATGATGGTCGAGATACCATCCACTCTTCGGATGAAAGGGTAAGTCAACTGTTACAGTGTGTTCATCAATCAAGTCATCAATGACGCCCGAGCGAATCAAAGCCGCATGAGCAAAATGCACCTCTGCATCAGGGTAGACTTTCTTCAAAACAACCGCAGCGCACATCCCATCTAAATCCGAATCTGCAATGATTCGATGAACATCTGGGAACGGTGGCTTGGCTACCATATTTGTTCCTCCAAATTCGACGTATATTGAACCTATTGGGCAAACATAGACCGCGAAGATATCAAACCATATCCCGGACAGGGCTGATTGGAGGGGATGGAGTGGAGACTTCTTGTGGCGTAGTCTTGGTCAACATTGACAGTATCTTATTGCTTCAATATCCACAAGGCCATTGGGATTTACCAAAGGGTCACGTCGAGGGGGCGGACGTCGATCGCGTTGCAACCGTACGTAGAGAGTTGGCGGAAGAGACTGGAATTACTGAAATTATCTTCGACCAAGATTTTGTTGAGCGTACCGCCTACACCTATCGTCATAAAGGTCGAAAACGAGAGAAGGAAGTGTTTTGGTTCCTCGCTGAAACAGATACCCTCGATGTTACACTCTCACATGAACACCGTGACCACCTATGGCTGGATTGGGAACAAGCTCTTGCGCAATTAACACATGATGAAACTCGAACCATTGTTCGCCGAGCATGGGAGAAAGTCAAGTCCTCGAATTAGATGTGATCAAGATCGGCATCATGTTCTGCTTGACGAAGGATAGATCTCGCAATACCCTCTTCTTTTCCTCGCTTACCAAGAGGTTGCCACAACATTTCTTCTTCACCGAGTACAGCCGTAATCCATCTGCTCAAAACAAATAACCAATCCGATAGGCGATTGATATAGGTCAAGATAAGAGGGCGAACAGAATTTTCTCCTTCGTGCTCACGAAGTTGAACAATGCCGCGTTCAAGACGTCGGGCAACAGTTCTTGCGTGGTGCAAAACTGCTTGAGGAGGGCCTCCCGCAGGGAGGATAAAGGAGGTCAAAGGCTCAACTTGTGTCAACCATGCATCCATATCAGAAACCAACGTATCGGCCTGAGTCTCATCGATGAGCACCATGTACTCTGGAAGATTTTCAGGAGGACAAGCCAATTCCGCACCAATATCAAATAATTCGTGTTGGATACGGGATAGTGCAGCATCACAGATGAAATGTACTCGCTCCGCTCCTTTTCGATCTCCTCCATCACTATGATGCATTGGAACGCGGGTACTTTCCATCCGTACCAATCCTATGATCGAGTTGAGTTCATCGCAATCTCCGACAACTGAAAAACGTAGATCGGATTTCAAACGTCGACTACCATCAACAAGTGATGACTCGCCTTTATCGCCACCACCTGTATGCACCCGATCTATTCGAACCATGAGCTCCCCCCTTCGTTCTTGGGAAGTTATGCTTCTATGAGTGGTTTTCGGGAGGAGAACCCTTCATCAAGACCGTAATACCACTCAATATCAGACTCACCAGACGTCCATGAATATAACATCAATTGATTGTCGACGACACCATACCATTCGATTCGTCCAGGATCTAGTCCAGCAACACGTGCTCCCTGTTTCTCAATCTTCGCTATGGTTTGCTGCCAGTGAGCCACTAGACCGCCAAGCAATTCCGACATCTCAACAACATGGGGGTGCTCTGGTGGGAGTGTTTCGAGAAGGATTTCAATCTCTTCAGTCATGTCATGGGCTTCATCAACAATCGCTTGAAGTGTCGACAATTGTCGCTCGACGAGTGGCAAGGATTCACGTACTTGATCGATGCTTAAGACACTCAGATTTTCAATATCCAAACGTTCAAACTCGTCTTGATTTAAATCATCTAACATCATGGGTTGACCAGAAAACAATGGTTCTCTGTCAAGATTGAACATGATGACATGTTCTTCGTGACACCCCTTAATCTCATCGGATGCATTCAATGCAAAGAATTGATTTCAATGGTTAACCTGAATTTGCGCAGGTGGATTAATCTTGGAGTGAAGGCGTTTTCCAAAATACATTGCAACATACACCCACACAATTACTTCAATGATAACAAGTGCATAATACCAATTTCCTAACGAATCAATCATCGCAAAACCATCAAAAGGTACACCGTTAAATCCCATGTAAATAGCCTGAGCAAACAGGTTAGCAGCCGACCAAATCATCACCATCCAAAGGAAGACTTTGATCGAAATTTGCTTGTTCATATATGTATATCGACGTTTACGTTCTTTAAATTATCTCGTTTTTGCGTAACTTCTGGTAAGAATACGGGGGGATTTTTCCAGAATCCGGCTATTCTTCCTCATGCCTAATAGGCAAGCGTTCTGCAGCCTGAGGGTCATGATCTGTTAAGGCATCATGAATGGCTTGTATGTATTCATGAGCTACTGCCGATTCACCGCCTTCTCGATCGAGATGAGCTTTCCAAGTTCGAGCCTCTTCATCCTGACCAAGGAAAAGGTGAATTCGGTGTAGCGCTACATAAGCCATGGGATTGAGATGTTCTTCATTCACATCCCATCCTTTCTCGAAGCACTCAATGGCCCCATTTCGTCCAGTTAAACGACCCTGCATTAGTGCAATCATTCCTGCTTGTGACCATGCTTGAGGAAGTTTACCGATCAACAAACCTCGGAAAATGAGCCAGGTTTCACCTCCGCCCAAAACGACAATTGTCAGGAATCCGGCCCATTGCTCAACTTTCGAAAGATCATCCCAAGTGAGAACCATCAAGCCGACAACTCCGACACAGAACATCATACCTGCATATGGAGCAACCAATACATCGCGCTGAGTTTGTGCGAGTTGATACACGCCTGCAACCAATCCGAACCCTCCAATACCCGAGAGCATTATGAAATGAGCAAAAACTGTCATTGGCTTTGGGGCCGCTTGTCCTATCAGTACCAAGATCGTGATGAGGATGACGAGCCAACCAAATCGGCCACTTGGGCGCGGAAATGGCTGATTTTTACTATTGTATATCAGAACGATGCCAATAAGAAATTCAAATGCAATAAGGGCCCAACGCAGACTAGCCTCATCACTAAACGGGACTCCCATGACACCTCCTCCTCCTCGTTATTGATTAGGATTCGCTCATGCCTTATGATAGGATGTTCCTTTGTTAATTTGAAAGGCTCTGTACAATTGTTCAAGGAAAAGAACTGCTGCAAACTCGTGCGGAAATGTCATCTCTGAAAGCGAAATTCGAGGAATGTGTTGGCCGAGATTTTGCCATCCTTCGGCCGGACCAATAGCAAAGTGTGTGTCCGAAGAAAGCAGCGACCAGGCCTCTACTTTGGTAGCAAAATCGATCGATGTATGTGTTGAGCCGCGTTCATCGAGAAGAAACAACTGCCCGTTCATCGACTCAAGTTTTGAAAGATACTTGGTTAATTCACCAGTATGTATGTGTACGGTCAGACCTGTACTTTGCAATCGTGCTTGGTAGGTCTCTGCTAAAGATTTGAGGGCTGAATCTTTCAGACGACCATGTAAATGAAGATGAAGTCGCCCCATGACCCCGCTAAGAGGTTGATGTTTTTCATCTTCATGCGAAAGATGAAAGCATAGGGACTGAAAGTGTGGGTATGGGTTGGTGGCCGTTTGGGAAAAAGTCATCGCATAGACCGCGGATTGATGACCCGCTTCGAAAGGATACACGTCAATGGTTGTCAGAACTTCGCGATGTATGTGAAATGAACTTTGACAATCCAGAGGGGGCTCGGCGTGAAATCCGCCAAATGCAGGTCAATTGGCACCAAGCATTAGCCGAGGGAATTCTTCCTGAATACAATCGTGAAGGGCTTGAAAGTCGCGCCTATCGCTTACTTACATGCGCTGATGATGAATGGATGAAGTGGCTCGATGATGAGGAGTTTTGGAAACCAGGCTGGAGGCCTGACCAAGACGTTAACAAGGATTGAAGAAGTGCCTGCATTTGGAATCATCCATGAGCCAAGCCACTTTGCATGTGTTGCAAACCTGCCCATTCTCATGGAAAGTTCGTGGACTCATCGAGCACCTTGGCCTTGATGTCGATGAAGTTCAAGTAAATGCAATGCGCACAAAGAAGGAGCTAGCGTTCACTAACGGTTGGAACAAAGTCCCAGTCTTTACAGACAATGATGGTGAAGTCGTTGTGGATTCGACTCCAATCATGGTTTACATTGACGAGAAATACAACGATGGGGTGCTATCAGATAATAGCGGAAACGAACGATATGATTCCATGCTAGCACATGTCGATGAAGCGTGGAAGCGTGCAACAATCCCTATCCTCTATGGATCACTAGGTGCAGCGCTAAGTACAACTCGCCGCGTTTCCAAATTGGAAAAATTTGGATTCATTTCTCGAAGACTCTATGCTTGGGCAGGATTTCCTATCATGTGGGGAATTATTGCTCGAAAGCGAGTAAAAAAGGATGGGCGCACCCCGAAAAAACTCTGGCATGATTTGCTAACCGAATATACCTCTTCGTTCGATGGGCACGCCTACTTTGGAGGAGTAGAGCCAAATCTGGTTGATTTCGCCGCCTTTGGATATATGCGATCGATATCTCCTTTCAAACAATTCAAACTTCTTGAAGAGCATGAATTAGGCATGAAATGGTACAAATCGATGGAACGACAACTGAAGTGATTTCGTGAAGAACATCAGCATCAATGGCTTGGATTTCATTCCGATCACCTCGGGTAGTTCATGGCTTGGAAGCGATAAGGGTGGATGGATTTACGCAAGCCAACGTCCTCGATATGAAGTGCGATTACCATCCTTCTATATCTTAGAAAAGCCACTTACTCGTGGACAAGTTGCCAATTTACTCGGTGAAGAAACACAACCTGAACATCCAAATGATCCAATGACTGGATTGACCATATCTGAAATTCAATCTCTCCAAACAAAAATTACTTCTGTACTTGAATCGATTAACACGGGAGAGTCGTTGGATGTTCGATTACCTTCGTTTCCTGAATGGAATCATGCCTTTTCCCGGATCAAACTCGAACCAGGAATTGTTGAAATTCTCAGTGATGCTGCTGCAACCAGCCATCGCGGAGGAATGATGGATGGACGTCCAAGGCCAATCGAAACGAACGGCCCCCTCCAACACCACCGGCTCGCCGTTGAAATGCACCCACGAAAATCAGAATCCTTTGCAACATCGAATATTCCGATCGATCGGCCACTTCCAAATACAGTCATTCGATTTGTGCTATCGCCGCCACGAATGGAGCCAGTGCGGCGTGTTCCAATGAGCGCAGATATCATTAGTAATTTGAAAACTGAAATTGTTTGGACGACTTTGTTGGGGGTTGTTCCTTCGTTTTTGATTCCAGTCATCCGAGGTTTTGGTTCGTATGCAATCGATGGTTGGGCCAATCTCTTGTTCGGAGGCCTTGTCGCTGGATTTGTAACTGGTGCCATTTGGCGGCCACGGCGACCTTCGATTCCGTATGAAGAAGGGATTCAAGAGTCGGATGAGTTATTGGCTAACGTCTCCCAATAAGAGTCCTTGCGCATTGCATCAGCGACACAAATGGCGGTCATATTGACAATATGGCGTACTCCATCTTGACGAGCAACGAGTTGAACAGGATGTTGCATTCCTTCAAGAATGGGGCCCGTCATTTCAGCATCTGCAAGTTGTTCAAGCATTTTGTAGACAATGTTAGCAGAGGCTAGACTCGGTAAAACAAGGACGTTTGCAGGGCCCGCGAATTCCATGAATGGATATTCTTTCTGAACGTTTGAGTCCAATGCCGTATCTGCTTGCATAGGCCCATCAATCACCAATGTTGGGTCGAGGATTCGAGCCATTTCAACGGCCTCCTCTATCCGATCACTTCGTTGTGCTCGGGTGCTACCAAAATTCGAAAACGAGAGCATCGCTACTTTGGGGTCTACCCCGAATCTGCGCGCAACCTTAGCTGTTTGAACCGCTATTTCGGCAAGGGTTCGACTATCTGGATAGACATTCACTGTTGCATCAGCAAGGAATAGAATCTTTCCTTTGATCGTCACCATGTAACAACCGATGAGGCAATGCGCATCATCGGATGCTCCAACCGTTTCCAAAACTGGACGGAGTACGTCGCTATAATTTCGGCTTACACCACCAACGAAACCATCAGCATCTCCAGCTTCAACCATTTGGCTCGCAAAATAAGGCCGACTCTTGAGCAAACGCGATGCATCGGCTTTGGTGACACCTTTTCGCTTTCTTCGTTTAAACAATGCATCTGTATAAACCCCTTTTCGCCGTTCATCGAAACGTGGATCGTAACACTCGTAATCGAAATTGAAATGCATTTCTTCCATCATGCGAGCAATTCGATCAATTGGGCCAAGTAGAATCGGTTTGCAGATTTTCTGTTCAACCAATTGCGCTGCAGCACGAATTACTTTCTCATTATCTCCCTCAGGGAATACAATACGTTTGTTGCGTCGACGAACTTGATTGATGATACTGCGCATGATTGAATACGTCATGCCCAATCGAGCCTCCAAATCTTCGCGATAGGATTGCAATGAGAACTCATCTGATGTAACAGAAGCAATTCCTTCCTCAACGGCTGCTTGAGCCACAGCCGAGGCCTCCCATATCAAGACACGGCGGTCAAATGGTTTGGGGATGATGTATTCCGGGCCATACTCCATTGTGGCGCCATCATACGCTGCTGAGATGTAATCTGGAACGGGTTCTTTAGCAAGTTCTGCTAGAGAACGTGTCGCTGCCATCTTCATGTTTTGAGTGATATCTCGTGCACGAACATCGAGCGCTCCACGGAATATGTACGGGAATCCGAGAACGTTGTTGACTTGATTTGGATAATCCGAACGTCCGGTAGCAATAATCGCATCATTACGAACTTCAAGGATCTCCTCGGGCATTATTTCAGGCGTGGGATTGGCAAGTGCAAACACGATCGGTTTGTCTGCCATTACTGCGACCATCTCTTGGGTTACGAGACCTCCTTTAGAAAGCCCAAGAAGTACATCTGCTCCCTTCATCGCATCAACAAGTTGTCCATCATCACAATCCGCAGCAAACTTCGCTTTGTATTCGTTTAGTTCGCCTCGATCAAGGCGAGCCTTTGTGATGATTCCTTGTGAATCGACCATTTTGATGTTTGAACGCTTGACTCCGAGCGCCACGTAGTGCTCTGCACATGCAAACGCAGAAGCTCCTGCGCCTACGACGACAACGGATATTTGTTGCAATTCTTTCTCTTGCAATTCTACAGCATTTAGCAACGCGGCGCCCGAAATAATGGCTGTCCCATGTTGGTCATCATGCATTACTGGAATATCCGTTGCTTCAGCGATTCTACGTTCGATCTCAAAACATTCTGGAGCCTTGATATCCTCGAGATTGATTCCCCCAAACGTCTTGGAGATGTTGATTACCGTTTGGATGAATTCTTCGGGATCTGTAACATCGATTTCAATATCAAAAACATCGATATCAGCGAAGGTTTTGAGCAACAACCCCTTTCCTTCCATCACCGGTTTACTTGCTAGCGCTCCGATATTTCCAAGGCCAAGAACGGCCGTTCCATTAGAAATGACGGCAACTAGATTTCCTTTCGAAGTGTAACGATAAGCGTCTTCTGGCCGTTCTGCAATCTCCAAACAAGGATAAGCCACGCCTGGCGAGTAGGCTAGCGATAGTTCGTGAGCTGTTGCATGAGGCTTAGTTGGTACAACCTTGATTTTTCCTTGAGGAAATTCCTCATGATAATCAAGAGCTTCCTGTCGAAGAAGTTTGTCTTTCTTATCGTCCATATCGTTCCCCTCAACGTAGGCTTGACCGCATCAATGGTTTGAGTCTTCGCTCGGTATTGGCACCTTTTGGAAGGTTCTGAATGTTGATTGAAACAGCCGTGTTCTGTGGAAGGTCTATGGATGATGTCCATGTGTAGGGATTCAAGGGGAAGAAATGCGTTCTCGGATTATTGCAACAATTGGCCCTGCAAGTGACAAAGTCGACACTCTTGCAGAGATGATGCAGGCGGGTATGAATATTGCACGGCTCAACTATTCGCACGGTGATTTTGAAGGAAAAGAACAAACGATTCAAAACATCCGTGACGCTGAAAACAATACTGGGATGCATATTGGTTTGCTTGCGGATTTGCCGGGGCCCAAACTACGACTTGGCCGATTCGAAGGCGAAGTGGAACTGTTGCGGGGTGAACTTGTCGACCTCCATTGTGGATACGAAAATGGATTGCCTCCTCAAAGTGCAACAATTCTCGGTGAGATGGTCAAGACCCTGCCCGTTGAATGGAGCGGTTTGTCAAAAGACCTTCAGAAAGGCGATCCAATCCTTCTTTCGGATGGTTTGATTCGTCTCGAAGTTCTATCAGCACCTGACTTTGAAGGAGAAATTGTAAGATGTCGTGTAGAAGATGGTGGGATTTTAACCAAGCGAAAAGGCATCAATGTTCCTCGAACGTTGGTCAAACTTCCAGCGGTTGGACCACACGATTTGGATTGTCTTGATCATGCTCTTTCGCAAAATGTTGATTTTGTAGCAGTATCATATGTCCGAAGTGCTGATGATTTGATACCTGCAAGGGAACGTATTGAAGCGGCTGGAGTCCATACTTGGATTGTAGCGAAAATCGAACATCCTGCAGCCTTGGAAGATCTGTCTGCAATCGTCGAATCTGCCGACGTGGTCATGGTCGCTCGCGGCGACTTGGGTGTTGAAATTCCTCTCGAAGAAGTGCCGGCTGCACAAGAGCGAATCGTCTCAGCATGTCTTGAACGTGGAACTCCTGTTGTCGTGGCTACTCAGATGCTGGAGAGTATGGTGAATCATGCACGTCCAACACGTGCTGAAGTTACCGATGTAGCAACGGCTATTCGTCAACATGTAAGCGCGGTCATGTTGTCTGGTGAAACTGCGAGTGGACAACACCCGGTTAAGGCCGTCGAAACGATGGCTCGAATTGCAGAAACTGTCGAACAATCTACCAAAGATTTGCCTGATCCGCCCGCTCTTGCTGCTTATGTTTCGACACGTGTTATTGCTGGCGCAGCGATTGAAATCGCTCGAGAAACCAATGCAAAGCATCTCATCGTTGGAACCGAACATGGAAATGCTGCTCGGCTGATGGCTGCACATCGTCCAAGAATTCCAATTTATGCGATGACCGATCGCATTCGGGCAGCTCGGAGAACAACGATTTTACCCGGCGTTGAAGGCCTCATTGTCGAAGAACAAGTACGTGCTCGTTCAACCGTTGCCGAGGCTGTAAAACAACTGTATGAGAGCAAGAAGATTCGTCCAAACGACACGATCGTTGCTATCTCTGGTTCACCTCTTGCAATCACAGGAAGGACTTCCACAATTCGACTGCTATTCGTTAATGAGCAGGGCGAATTGACGGATTTGGAATGAAGTATTGTTCTATCAACGACACAGGGCCTTTATGTAGTCAAGTGATTGCATGTGACTCATGAGCGAAAAGCATGGTCGACGAGTTGGCTCGAAAAAAGCCGTCTTTTTGACCATGCTCATGCTACTCGCATCATGGTCAGTAGCCCTCGCAGGCGTTCCGCTCGCTTCAGCACATGAAGCAGAAGATGTGGTTTCGTGGCCTCTTTCTGGAAGCAACGATACGGGGTGGGTTCAACTTGATGCAGTAGTTGGCTCGGACCCTATTTTGTCGAGTCAAGCCACTGCTGATTGGATTCTCGAATTTGCACCGGGTGCAGAAATCTCCAATGTTTCACTTCAAGTCCACGTTAACGGTTCGGATGGTTTAATGATCGACCAACCTCTTTTGGTTGCAAATGACATCGGGGTCAATCTCTTCGATTGGAGAGGGCTTGGGACGTTGGGGGCATCCGATTCTTTTGATGGAGCGAACCCCTACTCAGACCGTCTATCTCCAAACAGCGCATCGGGGGCTGGTTGGACACTTCCTTCTGATGCAGCCATTACAGAGCTAGCCTTCGAAGCGCTTGCTCCTGTCGATCCAATTACTGCTTTCTCTCCTATTTCAATCCCGCTTTACAATGCGATTCAACATCAAACCTCTGGACAACTATACCTTCAAAGCGGACGTACGATTCTTGTTCTTGATGCTAATAACGATCCAGCATTCATCGATTTCTATGATTTCGATGACCTCAATTCCGATATCATTGGCATCGCTATTGGGCCCAACAACGACATCCATGTTGCTTTTGAAAATGGAATATTCAAATTGATTTCTCATGTTAACGGAACCGTTCACGATGGCCTCCCAAATGCTGGTTTTGACATCGCTCTCTTCGAAGTATTACCATCCGGAATCTATACGATGACAAGCGACGGAACTCTACTTTCACTTGACGCTGCCAATACTTGGAGTCAGATCGTTTCTGCATCTTCAAACAATTGGCCTTCTTCAACAGAAGTCAACGACTTGCACGAAGAAAATGGAATTTTGTATGCAGCTACCAACAGCGGAGTTGGTCGATATGACTTGAACAACAATCAACCATTATCCGTTTGGAGTTCTGCAAATGTCCTGCATAGCGATGATATCACGAAGATGGAATCAGCTGGCAATCAACTGCTCTTCGCTTCGAAGGATAATGGGCTTGCTCGATACAATTGGAACTCTGGTTTTTGGTTGGCAACATGGAGCGATGCAAATTGGCTGCCATCCAATGTTGTCTCTGGCATTCAATCTCATCAAGACACACTCCACATCATGAGTGGTGATCAACTTCTTCGTTACAATTTGACAACCGGTGTTTTCGGTTCTTCTATTCCCCTGAGCGACATGAATCTTGGTGAGTCGGATAACAATGCACTGTTCGCATGGACTCCCAATGGGGAGCGAGCCCCTTCATCAATGATGCATGTTGCAACCGATGGAGGTAGAATAGTTCTCATCGATGCAAGCATGCAAAGCACTGTTGGTCGAGAGATTGTACTTGCAAGTGGCCCCTCTGGTGCTGCACTTACCGATGCAATTGAACACAACGGTATCCTCTACGTTGCAGGTTATTTTTCTGA
>DAKS01000004.1 GCA_002499195.1 Euryarchaeota archaeon UBA443 | reverse complement strand
AATTGCATTGAAGTTTGCACCATCGTAATACATCAAGCCACCAACATTGTGAACGATTTCAGATGCTTCAGCAATATCCTGTTCAAAGAGGCCAAGGGTATTCGGATTGGTGATCATCATCGCTGCCGTATCTTCACCGACAACGGCCCGTAAAGCAGACAAATCGATTCGGCCGTCCTCTTTACTTGGTATTTCAATGATTTCGAAACCGGCCATTGCAGCACTTGCAGGGTTAGTGCCGTGAGCTGAATCAGGTACGATGACCTTTGTTCGATGATCCTCGCCTCGGTTACGGAAGTATTCTTGGAAACAGCGGACTGCTGCGAATTCGCCTTGCGCACCAGCAACGGGTTGCAATGTTACAGCATCCATTCCTGCACAAATAGCCAACATTTCTTGCATTTCATAGAAGATGGATAGAAGACCCTGCAACTGATGCTCGGGTTGATGTGGATGGATATCTGCGATTCCAGGAAGTTGAGCTACAACTTCGTTAACGCGTGGATTGTGTTTCATCGTGCATGATCCCAATGGATAAAATCCAGTATCAATTCCGAAATTCCTTTTTGACAACCAAGTGTAATGGCGTACCATTTCTGGCTCAGAAAGACGTGGCCAGCGTGGAAGTTGTTTACGAACCATGTTCGAAGGCATATTGATTTCAGAAGAAGATAAAATTGGCTCAGGTTGAGCATAGCCCTTACCTTCTGCACCGTAATGATCGAACAAACGACTCAAGCGTTCACCTCCTTCGTCCAATTCGAAAGTGATTGTATCAATCGATCGATATCTTGTTGGCTGGTTTGATCGGTTACAGTCAACAACATTTGATTGACCTTTTCCGGATACCAATCTGATACGTCAAATCCACCAACAATACCTTCGCTCTCTAGATAGGATAAACAGGATGATGTTGTATCAGGTAGTTCGACAACGAATTCATTGAAGTGTGACTGTTTTTCATATGGCAGACTTATTGAACCCAGAGCTGAAATCTGCCGCTTGAGTTGTGTGCATGCTGCCATGTTACGAACTGCAAGATGTTCAAGCCCTTCAGGACCTAACAAAGACATGTGCATAGCGCCCATGAGGGCAATCAATGTCTCATTGGTACAAATATTGGAAGTTGCACGATGTCGACGGATATGTTGCTCACGAGTTGAGAGGGTGAGGCAATAGGCTTCCTTACCGTCAACGTCGATACTTCGTCCGACAATTCGACCGGGCATCAAACGGAGGTAAGGTTTCGTACATCCGAAGATACCATAGATAGGTCCACCGCCTGTAATCGGGCTTCCAAGAGGTTGTCCTTCGCCAATAACGATGTCTGCACCGTAGTTTCCAGGGGCTTCAAGCAATCCAAGCGAAACAGGTTGAACACCGACAATGAGTGCGGTGTTTTCACCGATAATTTCCTTCAAGGAAGGATAACCACCATCAATGATACCGATAGGATTGGGTTGTTCTACATAAACAGCACAAGACCCTTGAGCACGATTCACATCTTCGAGATTGATGCAACCATTATCATCGTGCTTTAATGTCTTGATTTCGATACCTGCGCCTTGACAGTAATTGTGGATGACCGATACCCTATCAGCCGGTATCAGTTCCGAGATGTAGACAGTATCTTTCTGTTCTGCTTTACGATTATGAACACGAACTGCACAGGTCAATGCTTCTGCAGCAGCTGTTGACCCGTCATACAATGACAGATTGGTAATCGGCATTGCAATCAATTCTGAAATCAGTGATTGAAACTCCCACATAGCTTGCAGCATTCCCTGAGATACTTCTGGTTGATAGGGCGTGTATGAGGTAAGAAATTCTCCACGCGTAATAAGTTGAAAGACGCTTGAAGGAACGAAGTTTCGATACAAACCTGCTCCAAGAAACGATGGTTGATCTCCTAGGGCAAGGTTAGCTCCAAGCAAACGCTTTGCATCGGACAACAATTCCTCTTCACTTTGCGGTTCTGGTAGTGGTAAATCACCGACCATTCGTACAGCTTCAGGTACATCTGCAAACAGCGCATCGATGGATTTCACACCCATCTCTTTCAGCATTTCTTCTTCCCTTCCAAGATTTGGTAATTGATCAACCATAGGACTAACCTCTGCAGACAGTTTCAACCAAGCGCGTAGCGCTCATAATATTCGTCATTGAACCAACAAGAATCGAAGAGCGTCTATACAAAAGGAGGGCGAGTAATAACAGCCCTTACCGATGAGCGAGGACTTGCAACGATCAGAACTTCATCTCCTTCACTAACTCCGGAAATATATCCGATACCAATACCTGTATTTCCGAGGGAAGGAGATGGTGCACCTGACGTTAATTGACCGATTTTTGAACCATCGAGAGATAATACATCTTTTCCAGGTCGTGGCAAAGGACCTCGCTCAACATATTTGATGCCCCACCAACGCTCATCGGAATCAGAATGAGAGATTACACTATCACGTCCAATGAAATCATGTTCGATATCAAGACCGAACGGAACATTCGTTTCCCAAGAATCTCGAGCGAGGAACTTGTTCGAACCATCATCTAGTCCTGGCCACAAGAAATCAACTCCAGAGAGGAGATATCCCTTCTCAAGCCTTAATGTATCGCGCGCACCAAGTCCGACCGGTGTTGCTCCAGCATTGATCAATGCGCGCCAAACCAGAGCGATTGAATCATTTGGAACAAATATCTCGTATCCTGCTTCCCCAGTGTATCCAGTTCCCTGAATCCATCCTTCAACACCGAGACTGTTTTCCGACAAAGTTGACCACTTGAATCTACCAACATGTTGGCCCTCTCCGAAGGCTGCATCAAGGAGTAATTTGCTTTGAGGACCTTGAAGCGCGATGATGGACATCTCAGGTGAAAGGTTCTCGATCGTGACGCCTGAATCAGCAGGAGAGCACTCATGAAACCAATCCCACATGACATCGATCATCGAAGCATTTGGTACCCCAAGAATTTCAGTCTCAGAAACAACTGCAAAAATCATATCATCGATAATGAAACCATCCTTATCGAGAAAATGTGTATAGGCACATCTTCCAACTGGAATCGATGTCACTTTTTGTGTCGCAACACTTTCAAGCCACTCTCGTACCTTTGATCCTGTGAATCGAAACGTACCCATGTGGGAAACATCAAACAAACCTGATGTTTCTCTAGTAGCGATGTGCTCAGCTTTGATGTTTGAATACCATATCGGCAGTTCAAAGCCATGAAAATCGACAATATTGCCATCAAGAGCGACGTGTTCATCATACAGTGCAGTTCTTACCAATGGACCTTCGCTCATTTATCTCACGCCTGTGTTACTTTTGAGGTAAACCTCGCTCAATATCCTTTCCAAGCGAGATTACGCAGTCAAGGAATGAATCGAGAGATTCTTCAGTGACATTTCGATTTGCAATAACTGACCGAAGAATGATTTGATCGTCGATAGTACTTCGACTAACCATAAAGCGTCCATCTTGAATGATACGTTGTCGCAATTCAGCATTGATGCGATTGATATCGCCATCAGGTGAATTCCCCACATACCTGAAGCAAACATTTGTCCACATTCTTTTGCTAACCATCTGCAAATATTCGTTTTCTTTTACGCGTTCTTCTAAGTAATCGGCTAACTCCATGAATCTCTCGACCATCGAAGCCCATCCAGCATCACCAATTTCACGCCATGCTAGCCATAACTTAAGCGCATCATTCCGACGACCACATTGAAGCGAATATTGACCCAAATCTACGTTTTCACCCGTTTCTAGGTATAGATAGTGAGCAGTATTACCGTTTGAGCAAACCGTTCGTAACATTTCAGCATCTTTGACGATGAATGCGGAACAAATCAGAGGAACACCCATCATTTTATGTGCATCCCAGCAGAAACTATCTGCAAGTTCAATCCCATCCATAAGCGAGCGATATCGTGACGAGAAGAGACATGAGCCACCCCAAGCAGCATCCACATGCATCCACAGTTCGTATTTGTGTGCAATGGCAGCAATCTCGCGTAATGGATCGAAACTCCCCCGCACAGTGGTTCCACTCGTAGCTAGTACTGCGAAAGGAATCTGGCCTTCACGTAATGCTCGATCAATTTCTTCCTCAAGAGATTCTGGGCGCATTTGTCCGTCCTCATTGCACCGAACTTTGATGAGATTAGAGTGACCTATGCCAATCACATTGGATGCTATGCTAAATGAATAATGAGACTCTTCCGATACAAATGCCACCATTTTTGCTCCATCGAATCCGGAATGGCTCGAGAGAGGAGCCTTGGCTTGACGAGCACAGAGCATTCCTAGCAAATTGCCATTTGACCCACCGGTGGTCAGTGTACCTTGGCTGTTACCAAAATCAGCAAGTTCTCCCATCCGCTTAAGAAGCGTTGATTCGATCAAGGTTGCAATTGGTGCGATTTCATACGTGTACATCGCAGTGTTTGTGGCTGCTGTCACCAACTCTCCTGCTATCGAAGCAGTAGAAAGACCACCCCATAATGGATTCATGAAACCAGGAGCGGTTGTACGTACAGAATATCGCAGTACCGATTCAATATCATCCAATACAGCCTCTAGCCCTCGCCCCTCCATCGGCAGCTTAAGATCAGAGGTACGAGCCAATGATGAATACGTTTGCGAGTCCCGTATTTTAGACTCGGTTTGACTGGATTCTAGGAATGATTTAACGCGGATGAGGACTTCATCCAGAAACCTCTCCGCCTCCATATTTGGTCCTAGGGAAACGGGTCTTTGAACGTGGTCATTCTCACGCCCTAGTCAATTCTATGCGAATTGCATTTTTCATTACATATATTGAATAACTGAATCGTTTTACCCACACACATGCTAGGAGAAACCGGTGACGCGTGGCTAACCCGCCTGCACATGCAACTTGCTCGAGAATTACGTGGCCAAGGGTGGTCACAAATGAATATCGCATCAATGCTTGGTACAACACAGAGCACCATATCAAGACAATATCAGAAACCGATAGCCCAATTGCCAGGTTCTGCAGATGAACTTACGGTCGATGCTTGGGCAAAAGAGATCACAGGGGGTTTACTCTCTGTAGGGCAGAGCGAAGAACTTCTTCGGCAGCGATTCATTATTGAATTCCAATTTACAGGAAATCAAGTTCTTCGTTTTGACAAAACGCTCACTGGATTAGATTTGGAGGATGATCAAAACGAACATGCTCTAATACGCCGACTTGAATGGGCAATCGGTCGCATCAATTCGAGACTTGTCATACCAGTTATTCCAAACGTTGGCATGAACATCGCCGCATGTCTCACTTCAGCGAACTCCCCCGAAGATGTTGCTGCTGTACCGGGTAAAATTACTGCTATCGATGGTGAATTACGAACGCATGGTAAACCACAATTCGGATCATCAACACATTTAGCCGAAATGCTCCTTAAAGCAAGGAAAAGTGATTCTTCAAAGTGCTCGATCATCAATATTCGTCCTCCAGGCGATTATGAAGGAACCGATATCGATGCTGTTCAAGATGCATGTAATCAACTGGGATGGGAACTAGCAGATGCAAATCGTAGTGGCTTGGAAGATAGTAATTCTGAAATCGATGTGATTCTCGATATCGGTGATTTCGGATGGGAACCTTCGTTGTATATTCTTGCGGAAAATCCACTGGAAGTAGTGGATAAATGCCATGCGATGATCAACGCACTCGCTGGCGAAAACTAGGGTGTTGTTATGAATACGAATATTGCTTATGGTTTGATGCTTGCAACGCTAGGTTTCTTTGCCTATGTAGGATTTACATCTGTAGGAAAAAAAGAACTTGATAATGATGAATATCTTTCCGCTCGCTCCAGCCAAAATTGGATGGGTATTGGATTGAGTCTATTTGCTTCAGGAATGGGGCTTTGGCTTCTTTTCGCTCCTTCTGAGGTAGGATATTATGGAGGATTTTGGGAAGTGCTTGGATATGCTATTTCTGCATCAACTCCATTCCTTCTCTTGGCCTATGTTGGACCTAAGATTCGTTCGAAATTACCATCTGGAGTCACTCTAGCAGATTATGTCAAAATTCGCTTAGGGAGGCCAATGCAACTCTATGTTGGTATCATTTCAATCCTCTATATGTTTACATTCCTTTTTGCAGAGTTAACCGCTATTGGACGAGCGATGGAAATATTGGCTGGAATTAAACCAATATATCCAATCGTTATTGTTGCATTGGTGACTGCGGCGTATACTAGTTATGGAGGACTACCAGCATCATTACAAACGGATAGATGGCAAGGTTGGTTTGTAATCTGGTTACTTGTAACCCTACTCTTATTTGTTTTTGGAGGAGATATAAGTAACCTTTTCACGCAAGCTAAAGCCCACAATCCTGAAGGTCTGGAATTTGGTTGGGCTCATGGCAGTATTTCGGACTTGAACATGACTTCATTCAAGTCTGGCCTAGCTCTAATCCTAGCAATTACCGCTGCTGAAATGTTTTCACAAGGTAATTGGCA
>DAKS01000003.1 GCA_002499195.1 Euryarchaeota archaeon UBA443 | reverse complement strand
CCTTCAGCAGAAAGGAAGGATTCTAGATCAGACCCTTTTAATTGAACAACATCAACTTGTAATTTACCTTGGTCTGTGTAACATCCAGAAATGTTTGAAAGAAGGCCAAAAGATGCTTGGAACTCTCCTTCTGCATTTGCTTGAACATTGTCAAAATGTTGTGCCGCCAACTTAGCCAAACCTGCGTTTCCACCAATTGTTTTCTCGATACCTCGTTTTACTGCGAATCGCTCCATGATGGCCCATTGGCATGAGCCTCATAAGGCTCGCGAAGAAGAAACCACCCAAAGAGTGGGGTTTTTCTGTAAGATTGCTTGGGCCAACCATGCGCACCAGAGCATTGTTCATCTTGCTCATCATCCTCTTTGCTCCATTAGCAAGCGCTTCGGAAGTAGGATTCAAGCGAGAAGAATCCTTGAGCGAACAAGGATTGAACATTCAAGCCGGTGAAGTTTCACCGAGTGGTTCGAGCATTCTACTCGTCGGTGATGATGGTTTTGTTCATATGATTTCAGCATCAACTCCAGGTGATCGTAGCCAAGATCAAGCTATCGACAGTAGCCGTTCTGTGCGATTCAATGATGTTGCTTGGCATCCGAATGGAGAGACTGCATTGATTGCAGGAGATCTTGGAGCAGCCTTGAGATATTCATTGAGTGACAACAGTATCCAAGCGGTCAACGGGGCTATAATCGTTGGAAATATCGAGTTAACAACCACTTCCTGGCGTGCTGGGGGCGACCTAGCATTCTTCGGTGCGAAGAATGGAAATATCTACAGCTTTAACGAAGGAGAGGGTATGATACAAATGCAAAATACACTTTCCTCAGAAATTACCGATATTGCCTGCCACCCTGAACAGAATATTTGCGTTGTTACTACATTGGATGATGGAATTGCAGTGATTGACCGTACTCGAGAAGTAACTTGGCTCGATGGAACATCGAGCGATACCTGGGTTGCTGTTGATTGTGCAGATCCAATGTATCTCAAGTGTGCAGCCTTTGCAAGTGGACGTCGCCACGTATCAATTGTTCTTGACATTCAGGATGCTTCAAAATCAACCACTGGTCAAGTTATGCAATTAGTAGAGGGGACAACTGATTTCATTGCAGCGAGCAGGGGATATGACGGAACCTCTTTGATTCACCTCGCACCTATGGAATCTGTCCGCTACATACTCGATGTTGATGAAGTATTCATGCACGTTGAATCCGAAGCGATTACCTCGTTCGACCCCGAAGTCGCTGGACAAAGAATCGCATTGATGTGGGAGATTGGAGAGGATGAAGGTTGGTTGATCACAAATGAAGGTTCAATCGTTGAGATTTATCCAACAGAAACTCGAGAAAGTCTCGGAATTATGGAGACAATTGTCTTCGCTGCAGTTGCGATTTCGGTGCCCGGAGTCATCATCGGGTTGATTTTCATGAACAGTTCCTATTTGCAACGGAAATACAGGCAACTGCGTGGATTTGAAAAGAAAGAATGACGAGAAAGAACATTGATTTCTTGTGCTAAGGTTCATCAATTGGGTTGTCCCCCACGAATTGAGGGAACTGGATGGAACCATTCGAAGCCATCGATTTTTACGATATCGAATCCTTGCTCACCGAAGAAGAAATTATGATTCGCGACCTTGTTAGAGAGTGGGTCGATGAAGAAGTAATTCCAAAAATTGAACATGCTTGTGAGGAAGGTATTTTCCTTGATGAATGGCGTGTTGCTCTTGGTGAAATGGGCGTTCTTGGAGCCCCTCTCAAGGGGTACGATTGCCCTGGATTGTCTTATGTTGCGTATGGTCTAATCTGCCAAGAGCTTGAACGAGGTGACTCGGGATTGCGTTCTTTTGCATCTGTTCAAGGATCGCTTGCTATGTATCCAATTTGGGACTTTGGAAGTGAAGAACAGAAGAATTACTACTTGCCAAAGATGACATCTGGAGAATGGATTGGCTGTTTCGGGCTAACGGAGCCTGATTATGGTTCAAACCCTGGTGATATGATTACCAAGGCCGAAGACAAAGGCGATCATTACCTACTGAACGGTGCCAAGATGTGGATTACCAATGGTACAATTGCCGACGTTGCAATCGTTTGGGCGAAACTCGATGGAGTCATTCGTGGTTTCATTGTCGAAAAGGATGATGAAGGATTCAGTGCACCTGAAATGAAGGGTAAGCATTCCCTCAAAGCATCTGTAACATCAGAACTTGTGTTACAAGATTGTAAGATTCCAAAAGACCGAATTCTACCAGGAGTGAAGGGTCTGCGCGGACCTTTCTCATGCCTTAACAACGCTCGATATGGAATTTCTTGGGGTGCGTTAGGTGCAGCCATGGCCTGTTTCCACAGTGCGAAAACATACGCTTTGAGCAGAATTCAATTCGATCATCCAATTGCATCTTATCAACTCGTTCAAAACAAGTTAGCTTGGATGCTTCGTGAAATTACAAAAGGGCAACTTCTCGCTTATCACCTTGGTCGAAAGAAGGATGATGGCACTTGGTTCAATGAACAAATTTCCCTTGCAAAGATGAACAATGTCGATATCGCATTGGAAATCGCCCGTGTTTCTCGTGATATTCACGGAGCTAATGGAATTCTCGATGAGTATCCAGTCATGCGTCATATGGCTAATCTTGAATCAGTAAAAACGTATGAAGGAACCCACGACATCCACAATCTAATTATTGGACGTTACATTACAGGTATTCAGGCATTTACACGAACAGTTTGATTGAATCAAACATTCGGAAGTAGGCCAATACGTGCCAATCCACTCCACAATGGATTAAGGAATCGCGGCAAGAACCGGTGGCGAAGATAAACAGCCGCAGCAAGACTCAACTTTTGCAACTTGTTGAGTTTGACGCGACGAGTGAAAACATCCCCTTGTTGCTTCTCTATCTCTTTGAGAATCTTATCATAGAAAGCGATCATGGCTGCTGGCGAATATCGGGTACGTCGTGGAAGAAGCGGAAGGAGTTGACGCGCTTCTTCGAGATATGTACGGGCTCGCTTTGCATAGTGATGGCAATAAGGCTCCCATGATGTTTTCAAAACAACTTTTCCACCTTTGAGATCGCTCTCAACCATGCCATTACGTTCAAGTTCATCCAATGGAAGATATACTCTGTTTCGTTCAATATCTTCACCAACATCTCGCAAAACATTGGTTAGTTGCATGAATATACCCCATGATTCAGCAAACTTCCTTGCTCTTGGATCATCATATCCATAGATTTCAATGCACATGAGACCAACCACAGATGCGACCCTGTAGCAATAAACATACAATTCTTCGAATGTACGGTATCGATTGCTGTAAAGGTCATCTTCCATTCCTGAGATAAGATCATCAAACACACTACGAGGAATGTTGTATTGCTCAATAGTATCTTTTAGCGCAAGGAAAACAGGATCTGTACTGTATACGTCGTTGTAACAGGTCGAGAGTTTCTTCCTGAAGAAGAACAGTTGGTTGATTTTGTTGAGGTATAAATCATCTTCCAATATCGTAGTGCGCTTTTGTAGAGATTCAAGTTGGAGGCGATATTCCACTGCTTCTTGACTGAGTTCAATTGTTGAACCTGGGAATCGGTCAGCCCAATCGCCATCTGCGATGTCATCTGCTCGGCGGCAGAATGCATAGACGGCGCACATAGCAAGGCGTTGTTCTTCTGGAAGGTACTTGAACGAGTGATAGAAGTTGCCAGCCTCTCGCTTCGTGAGTTCTTCACAGTACCTGTAGGCCAAGCGATAGAGTTCAATTGGAGGTTTATCGGACCAAATAGGTGCATCAAGATCGACAAATGGATCTATCAGTTCATCATCATCATTGAACAATCCAATCATCATTGCACCTTCTCGGATTGCTTCCATTGCAGTGACACTTACTGCTTTTACAGCATCCCGAGCTAGTATAACACCAGCTCGGAGACGATCGAGTGGTGTTGGAGATTTCTTCGCCTCCACAGAGTTCTCAGCCCCACCTTTGAGGGGGAAGAGAAGGTCGAGCGGTTTGCGGCGTTCCAACATCGTAAACATTCATGCCTAACACTCGTTGTTTAAGAGCCCTCCTCTCGAACGCTCGCGCGAATAGTTTGTTTTTCAACGAAGTAACTATTTACTCACAAACATAGTGTTTAGACATTCTTATTCTTTGCTAAGAGCCTCTGAACTCCTCCAGGAATTATCAATGCCCTAAGCAATTTCTTGAAGTATACTTTCATCTCCTCTCTCGTAACCTTGATCTTTTCATCCGAATCCAAGATGTTTCCTTCACGGAGTAATGTTACCGTTCTCTGACCTATCAAGACTGGAAGCATCGATGCTGCCTTTAGCCTAAACTGGCGATCTGGAATCATGCGAATATATTCCACAGCTGCATCCAAATGTTCACTTGTTATGTCAAGATAAGTGTCATAAAGAGGGCGGAATGAATCAATATTACTTGAGTCAAGCAAGTCATTGGGCTCTAGCCCATACTCTTCAAGGGAAGGCCCTGGGATGTAACAACGTCCAAATCGCAAATCCTCAGGAATATCACGAAGGATGTTGATCATTTGCAATGCCTTTCCAAATCTGATTCCATTCTCAAAAAATAATTCTTCCTTGCCTTTTGGTGCATTAATTATGTGGGCGAGAGACATTTTTGTCCAGAATACTCCGACGCATCCTGCAACCCTGTAGGCATAATCGTCCAGCTCTTCATCCGTCTGGAGTGCCGAAATAGTCCCTCCTTCTTTGGCGATGCCGAAACGTTGCAGATCAAGAATTTGTCCGCCAACGATAATATCTAGACATTCTAATATTCTCTGTCTATCACCTTCATCATAAATCGGTAACGCATCGATAACTTTCTGGGCGTTTCTCAATAGTTCCCCTTCATCCGGATTTGTCTGAATATCAGCGAGAGTTGTCAAATCCGGTAGTTCTCTAGAACGCCCTTGTGCCACTTCATTGTATTGCGTCAATGCTTCGATGAGTGTACTGGTTTCACCCGCTTTCGAATCAGCGATTGTATCAGCAATCCTTGCCAGTAAATAGAGAAGACCGATTTGCCCACGTATCTTTTTTGGAAGGTACTTGAGGGTGGGATAAAACGAACGAGAGGTCGTTTCCAATAGTTTGTCGATTTCTGAGTCAATAAGAACCGACATGGCTTCCCTCCAGTTGAACCACCGAACTCTCCCGCATGAAGATTCTCACTCTGTGTTGAGCCATTTGCATAACATGGGATAGAAGACTTTAGAATCAAGGATGTTTAGGTAGGTAAGGGTGAGGAGATGGAGTGTGGTTCCTGCGGAGCAGTAATCCCTGATGATTCCATCTTTTGTTCAGAGTGCGGAGCCCGGCAAGAATTCTCCAGAGCGGGCAGTTTTTCCGCTATGGGATCACAAAGTTTGGGCGGTGGTGAAGCCACTGGTGGACGTGGCTTTGGTGTAGTTTCTGGAGAAGCGGTCCGACAACAGCGAGATATGCAGCAGCAAGGTATGCCACAAGGCATCCCTGCTGACATCCTTCAAAACATAGCCTCTGGAATTCAACAACAGAACAATCTCCCGCCTGGAAGCCAAATTCCATCGCAACAACCAAGTCAATTCCCGAATCAAATGAGCAACCAATTCCCTCAACAACAGCCAATGCAACATGGCGTTCCAGTCAACACACAAATTAATGATATTCCTCAACAACCACGTGGTCCAACACTTGCAAGCGGTGCTGTTCCAGCCAATAATGTTGAAACTCAACTTGGCGGAACAACGGTTACAAACAATCCAACAGCTTCACCAACAGATGCAATGGTTAATCGATTAGCAGAAACTGAACGGGCGGTAAAGAGTGAACGAAGAAGTCAATGGTTGAACATGAATCAATCGAGCGCATCTAACGTACTTGCAAACCTTGGCGCAGATTTACCATCCCATCTCAAGGATGCTCAAGGTATTACGCCCGCTGCCGAAGTTATTGCAGGAGCGATGGGGCAATCGGCTGCGGACGGACCCAGCGAAGCCCTCCTTCGACGGATGTGTGAAGTCGCATCACGTCGAGTAGCAAGAAAGCGAGGAGTGGCTGTTGAGACTCCTGAGGCAACGATTGTTGATGGCGCACTCGTCGTCAAACTCACCTATGTTGATGACGGACGTGTGCTTGATACGCCTGAGGATCTAAGTTCAGCCTTTGAACATGCAATCCAAACTGAAGTTGCACTCAAAGGCTACGATATGGGTGTTGAAATTGTACTTTCATGCATGAAGGACGGAGAAGTAACCGCCATCGGCGAGGATGCCGATGAAGACGATGAAGAAATGTTTGCTTGTGAAGTATGCGATGGTCTTGTCAAAGAATCAGATCCCAAATGCCCTCATTGTGGTGCTGTCTTCGAAGATGAGGAAGAAGTCGTTGAACAAACTCGCAGAGGGCCACCTGGACCTTCTCGCTCAGGGCCACCCGGGCCAAAGAAAAGTGGACCTCCTGGACCTTCCCGTTCAGGACCGCCCGGACCAAAGAAGGGAGGACCACCCGGAGGAGGGCCAAAGAAAAGTGGACCTCCTGGACCTTCCCGTTCAGGACCATCTGGACCAAAGAAGGGAGGGCCACCTGGAGGTGGACCGAAGAAAGGTGGGCCGCCTGGACCAAAGAAGGGAGGACCGCCCAAAGGTGGACCAAAGAAAAGTGGACCACCCGGAGGTGGACCACCTGGACCAAAGAAGGGAGGACCACCCAAAGGTGGACCGAAGAAAGGCGGGCCGCCTGGACCTAAGCGTGGACCTCCGAATTGATGAGGCGTTCAAGTGTCGAGCCAAGCCCATGATTTTGGGAATATCCATTTCTCCGGTAAATTGCGACCATCACAAGTTGCTGCAGTATCGGTCATCAAACCAGAACTTGAGAAAGAAGGGAAGCATCTCCACATAGTGGCGCCACCGGGCTCAGGAAAAACAGTACTGGGACTCTATGTTTGGTCAGATTTAGTTCGCGTACCTGCTCTCGTTCTCTCTCCTAATTCAGCGATTCAAGCCCAATGGGCTGCCCGCACATCTCTCTTTGAACTCGATGGAAAGGAGGAGGAGATAAGTACAGACGGAAAGAACCCTGGATTGCTTACTTCACTTACCTATCAATCGATAACAATGCCGAAGAAAGGGGATGAAGATCTTGATGAAAGTGCTATCGAGTTGTGGACTCAAGTTCTAATGGATAGTGAAGAAGCGGATAGCCACGAATCTGCAATACAATGGATTTCTGATCTGAAGCAAAACAATCCGGATTACTATTCATCTCGACTTTCAGTCTATAGAAAGAAGGTTCGCGACGATTTTGCAAAACATGGAAATGCGCTATGGACCCTACATGATTCTTCAAGAGAAACCCTCATCCAACTCAAAGAAAAGGGAATTGGATTGATCATTCTCGATGAGTGCCATCATCTCTTACATCATTGGGGACGGGTTTTGGCTGAATTGAAAGAATTCTTTGGCGACCCGATCGTGTTGGGATTAACTGCAACACCTCCCGATTTCTCTACCATCGATGATGAATCAGCAGAACGATATCAGAAATTCTTTGGAGAAATCGATTATGAAGTTCCTGTACCTGCTTTGGTAAGAGATTCGAACTTGGCTCCGTATCAGGATCTCTGTTACTTTGTTCGACCAGCGACACACGAGATTGAGTATATCTCAAAAGTTGATGATGAATTTGAGCAAATCATGACCGCCGTTGAACAACAATCAACGTATGAAAACGCCATCCCTAGATTGCAGGATTGGGTCTATGATCAGTTGGATAAGAAGATTCTACCAGGTGGAAAATCAGTCACATGGCAAACATACAACACTCGTAATGAATCTTTCTGCAATGCAGCAAGAGCTTATCTCCGAAATTGTGGGATGGTTCTGCCAAATGATGTTCCGCCTTTACCTCAAATGCAAACAGAAATGAGTCGGATCGCCTATCTTCGACCTGTTCTTGATAGATATGTGCGACATGGACTTCGTCGTTCACAATCAACTGAGGATCATGCAAAGGGAGATGAAGTAACCAGCCGATTACGTCTTCTTGGTATTCAAATTACAGAAACCGGCGTACGACCTTGTGCATCACCTGTTGGAAGAATCATGGCCTATGCATCCTCAAAAATCGATGCTTTGTCCAACATTATTCAGACTGAAATGCAATCCCTCGGGCCAGATATTCGCGCTGTAATCATTACAGATTTTGAGAAAACTTCCGCTACAACTCTTGTTGAAGGAGTCATGGACGAAGAAGCAGGAGGGGCAATAGCAGCATTTAGAGCACTTGTTAAGTGTGATTCCGGTGATATCCTTGATCCTGTTCTCATGACAGGTAGTACGGTTCTAGTCGATGATGACCTTGCTGAAAAATTCCTCATCGAGGCCAATGCATGGATTCAAGAACGAAATCTAGAGATTGAACTGACCGACCTTCCTAAAGATGGATATCATGTTATTTCTGGCCGAGGAAAAAACTGGAAGCCGCGATATTACTCGATGATGATTACAGAATTTTTCCAGCAAGGAATCACGAAATGTTTGATTGGAACGAGAGGTCTCCTCGGTGAAGGATGGGATGCATCAAAAATCAACGTCCTCATTGATTTAACGACAGTTACAACCAGTATGAGCATAAATCAACTCCGTGGTCGCTCGATAAGACTTGACAAGGAATGGCCGGAAAAAGTTGCAAACAATTGGGATATCATTTGTTTGGCGGAGGAGTTTACAAACGGTTTCAAAGACTATGCAAGATTTGAGAAAAAGCACAAGCAACTATTCGGTGTTTGTGACGATGGTGCGATCGAAAAAGGAGTGGGACACGTTCATGCAGCCTTTACAGAAGCGGAACCTGAGGGAATCAGTGAAGGAATGGCTCTATTCAACGATGAAATGTTGAAACGTTCTCGTAATCGACCACTAACACGTAAATTGTGGGGAATTGGCCAACCTTTCTCTGCATTACCGAAGGAAGCGGTAGAAACAAAATGTTCTACTGGTTTTGGTGGTGGATTCGGCTTCAGTATGAAATCAAAGACGGAATGGTCTGATGAATCCATTGTCCAAGCTATCTCATATGCTATTTCTAACAGCCTAATCCATTGCGGTTACATCTCTAATACATGTCGAGCATCTGGAGGAGATCGTGGAGGAGGATGGCTGCGAATGCATCTCGAAAACAGTACGGAAGAAGAATCAAAAATCTTCACTAAAGCACTTGAAGACGTTCTTGGACCTCTGGAAAAGCCAAGATATGTGATCTCAAGATATTCGCGTTTTATGACCGATAACTGGTTAACCAAACTTCTTCCAGAAGTATTGGCAAAGTATCTCCGTCCTGTAAAGGCGAAACTGGTCATGCATCACACCGTACCGAAGATACTTGCTGGAAAGAAAGAGGATGCAGAAATCTTCCACAGGTATTGGCAAGAATTTGTTAGTCCGGCAGAATTATTCTATGCACATAGTACGGATGGAAAGCAACGACTTGAAGCGATCAGACAGCAGAATCTTGTTCCAAATAACTCGATTCACAGGAAAAAAATCTTCCTATGAACATGAAGGACAAGTTATCTTATCACCTTTGCATCCATTGCAAAAACGCTTACGACAATTGAAACAACGGAAATCAAAAACGTTGACTGGCGTTGTGCAGGTTGAATTTCCACACACTTCTGTAGCAGGTTCACTTGATTCTGGCATGCTCGACCAAAACGCACTAGTTGCTGCCGATTCAGCATTCACCGGCTTTGCTGGTTGGGAGTTGATGGCTTGTGTGGCATGAGTCGGCATGATTCCAAGCACCGCCTGCACCTGTGGATTTGAAAAGAAAGGCTGGGATGCTTTACGACCTCCAGTAAAGAAGGAAGCGTATTGTGTTGCAGCTTGATCTGCTGTCATGCCCCGTACGGATTGACTTTGCAATTTACGAATCATATGATTGTAATGTGGTCCTCCAGCGAATGAGGAATGGTTTCTGCTTTGGAACATTGGAGAAATTCCCGCAGAATTTGCCTCGTCTCCAGTGATTTGATTTTGCACAGCAACAACCTTCACAACAAGATGTGCAAGGCCAGTAAAAACAAGCATGAAAAATCCAAGGGCAATTCCAATCCCGACATTAGGAATAGTAGCACTTGCGAAGAAAATCATGGCTCCTGTAATGTAGAGGCCTCTGAATCTTCCTTTTTTTTCTGCCAACTTCACACCTCGAAAGTTGGCCATGGCGCCGTCTCCAAGCGCCATGGCCGATTGGTTCTACCCATGTGCTCGCACACGATGTCATTGTCCGAAGACTCCATTGGAGACGGAACTAGGTTCAGCAGTCGGCTTATAAAGAATCATTCCCGAACAACAATTCGTAACGAAGGTTCCAAACCGCCTGAAAAGGAAGCATCTTGATCGATTGCTCGATGAATTCCCATTCTATGCTCTAGTTCAAGATGTGAACGAGATAGTGATTTTTCTGATTTTAGTTCTCGGCCGAACAAACCAATCGGTTCCAATTCGTCAACCCATTCAGCATCTTCATTCATCGCATTGGAGATTTGAATCCAATCATGCTCACGTTCCTTCAAGATTGATGCCCGTTTCTTGAGCCCATAAGATGAGTAGATTTTGATAACTTTTGAACGAGGCAAAGCGATCGGACATAGCATTAAGATTCGTTTTCCTTGTTGCCAAAAAGAGCACATCCCCAAGTCTTCTTCATGCATCATTTCGATTGCTCTTTCCATGGCTTCCTGATCTTTACCCCACGAATAGGGAAGCCAAAAGAGAATGACTGAACGATCCTTAGTTCCAGGAACGTGTGTACTTGCTTCAACAAAGTGCTGGTGTTTTGATTTAGGCTTCGCCTCGGGTTTCTTTTTGACTGTTTTCTTGTACTTCTTCTTGCTCGCTCTTGCACGTTTAGGTATCTTTTGAGCCGAATCGATTCGGGGAATATACTCGAGTAAATCTTTGATTGGATGATTCAATTGTTCCAAGGAAACAATAGTACATTGATATCCGGTTGTTCCATGAATTGAACCAGGTAAACGGATGATTCTCCTAGTGTCTGCCGTAACCCTTTGATCCACTTCGAAACCTTGTTCAATTATGCGAGTAAGTAATTCTTTACGTGAATCCCTAACCGTATCTTCTCTGAGTTTTGGATCTCCAATAGCGAACTTCTCTCGTTGCAAATCTGAATAGAATAAATGAAATCCCTTACTTCCAGAAAATGAACAACTCAAAAATTCGATTGATGAATCATTAGCGAGATAGTTGTGAAGTTCAGTTGCAATTGTTCTTGCCTTCTCAAGATTATGTAAACTAAGCGGGGCTACATCGATGTCAAAGACGATTAGGTGGTCAATAAGGATTGGATGTGGCCTTTCTTTATCATGGAGACGAGGCAAGTCAATTGGATCCAACCATCTCGAAGTTGAGACATAGAGATCACTTACCACATCTTTGCCAATCGCCTTCATCAAAGTCTGATGATTACGAACACGTCGACGTGCTGTAAGCCATTTCCCTTCAACTGTTCTCCATCTATAGGAATGTTGGTTTGCGTTTGGAAGCCAATCAACATCGATTGCATTTTGATCGTAATGAGCGAGAAGTTCGTTTCTTCTCTCCGCGCTCATGTCACTCGCTTCGTAAACCTGCCTTAATCAATGACTTGAGAAGGACTGCTCCCAATTCAGAAGGATCCTTTGCACAAGCAATACCTGCTGCTTCAAAGGCTTCGAACTTTTCTTCCGCTGTCCCCTTACCGCCGGAAATAATCGCTCCTGCATGTCCCATTCTCTTACCAGGAGGGGCAGTGGCACCAGCAACAAACCCAACAATCGGCTTGGAAACATTATCCTTAGCCCATGCAGCGGCTTCTTGCTCCGCGTTTCCACCTATTTCACCGATCATAACAATAGCTTCTGTTTGTGAATCAGCCTCGAATGCTGCAAGACAATCAATGAATCCTGTCCCATTTACAGGGTCGCCACCAATACCAACACAAGTCGATTGGCCTTCACCAATACTCATGGTTTGGGCAACAGCTTCGTAAGTTAATGTACCCGATTTGGAAACAATACCAATCCTACCCTTCGCATGGATGTGTCCAGGCATAATTCCAATCTTTGCACCACCTCCATCACCCGGTGTAATGATACCAGGACAATTTGGTCCAATTAGTCGTACGCCTGGACGGTTCTCGACAAAGGCAACGGCCTTGACCATATCCAATGTTGGGATTCCTTCAGTAATACAGACAATAACACCTTCTCCTTTCACTTGATCAAATGCATCTGCAGCTTCCATAATGGCTTCACCTGCAAATGGTGGAGGTACGTAAATGACAGTTGCATCAGCGTCTGTTGCCTCAATCGCTTCGAACATTGAGTTCCAAACTGGGAAGGGCTTTCCTTGTAATTCAACGGTTTGACCGCCTTTACCGGGCGTACATCCGCCAACAATCTGAGTCCCATATTCAACCATTTTATCGGCATGGAACATGCCTTGCTTGCCAGTTATACCTTGTACCAACACCTTTGCATTTTCTTCAATCCAAATTCCCATCAGGCCTCACCTCCAATCAATTGAACAATCTTTTGAGCACCTTCTGCCAAGTCATCAGCTGGATGAATATTCAACGTTGAGGCTGCAAGGATGGCTTTACCTTCATCGACATTGGTTCCAGCGAGACGAACCACGAGAGGGACGTTGAGGTCAAGCGCTTCTGTTGCAGCAATTACGCCACGAGCGATAATGTCGCATCGCATGATTCCTCCAAAGATATTCACAAGAATTCCTTTTACATTCGGATCTTCAAGGATAATCGAGAACGCGGTCTTGACTTGCTCCTCGTTTGCTCCTCCACCAACATCGAGGAAGTTTGCAGGTTCTCCTCCGTACAATTTGATGACATCCATCGTTGCCATAGCAAGTCCTGCACCGTTGACCAAACATCCAATGTTTCCATCGAGTTTAACGTAAGAGAGGCCTGTTTCCTTGGCTCGGATTTCAACGTCCTCTTCTTCAGATAGATCTCGAAGTTCGTCCCAGTTCTTGTGTCTAAATTCAGCATTCTCATCAAAACTGACCTTTGCATCGAGTGCGACCATTTCATCATCTCCTGTTCGAACCAATGGATTGATTTCTACCATGGCGCAATCCTCCTGAACGAACAACTCATACAAGGAGCGAAGCATCTTAGCAAACGATTTGTGAGACGCTCCGGATAGACCCAAAGCAAGACCGATGTCTCGGATTTGATAACCCATCAATCCTGCATTTGGATCAACATTTACCTTGTGAAGAAGTTCAGGAGTTTCCTCAGCAACCTCTTCAATGTCCATTCCACCTTCTGTAGAAGCCATGATGAGGACGGATTTTTGTTCTCTGTCAACCAGCAATGCAAGGTAATATTCGTGAGCAATATCACATCCAGATTCAACGTATATATGATTGACAAGTTTACCTTCTCCACCTGTTTGCTTAGTTACAAGAACATGACCCAGAATATTGGTTGCATAGGTTTCAACATCTTCGCGGGAGAAAGCGATCTTAACGCCTCCTTCCATAACGAGGTCGCCTGAATTTGGACAATACAAATTTCCTTTCCCACGGCCACCAGCATGAATTTGGGACTTGACGGCAACAACCTTTGATTGAAGAGAATCATAAGCACCCAATGCTTCTTCGACACTTGTGCAGTGAACGCCACCTAGTACCTTAACGCCATGCGCTTTGAACAGTGCTTTTCCTTGATATTCATGGATGTTCATTGTATCACTAATTATTGCGAGCCAAAGACCGCCTTTGAACTGTGCGGATAAGTTATCTCAGTATTCATGTCATGGACACTACAAGTTGAAAAACGAAAACAAAGCCCAAGAAGCATGCAGGTCGTGGTGTTAGCCGGTGGATTCGGAACACGGCTACGCCCATGGACATATGATATCCCAAAACCAATCCTGCCGATGTTGGACAAAACACTCCTTGAACACGTGGTTGAAGTCGTACCTGGTGACATGGTAGATGAAGTCGTAGTTGCCGGTGGCTACAAAGTCGACGACATCGAAGCATACTTCAAACAAGTTGACGTCCCTTATGATGTCACCATCGTGAGGGAAGAAGAACCACTCGGAACCGGTGGAGCTTTGGGGAATTGTCGTGATGTTATCTCCGACCAATTCGTTTGCTTGAATGGTGATATCATTTCCTCACTCGATATGCAAGTTGGAATGGACTTGCATAGAGCGAATGGAGGGATAGGTACACTGGCACTTTGGAAGGTCGATGATCCAACTAGATTCGGTATCGTTGGATTAGATGAAGAACAACGTGTAACTCAATTCAAAGAGAAACCAAAGCCTGAAGAGGTATTTTCTAATCTAATCAATGCGGGTTCCTATCTCTTCGAAGATTCTATTTTCGATTACATCCCTAAGGGCAGGAAGAGTTCACTTGAACGCGAGGTGTTTCCAATACTCGCAAATGAAAATCAACTAAACGGATTCTCCTTTGAGGGTTATTTCATCGATGCTGGAACGCCAAAGAGCTGGTCCCTAGGCGTCCAAGCGAGTATTGCAAACGAAAGATGGAATAAGGGTCAACGAATCAATTCCAACTGGTTTGCTGATGATTCTATTCAAATCGATGAGAAGAGCAATGTTGAGCACACCATGCTTTCAGCCGGTACTTCAATCGATTCGGCTACCCTTTCCAGGTGCAGTTTGTTAGAAAATGTTAGTGTTGGAAAGAACTCGATACTAAACCAAACACTTGTGGGCAGGAATGCAATTATCGGGAAGAATTGCTCTCTGGATAACGTGGTTATCGACCATGGTTCAACAATTCCCGACAATACGGTCTTATCCGATGCACAATGGCCTATCATTGAGTGATTGGAAGGAAGATATCAAGAAGAATCAGGTTCTGGGATTGTCATGCAGCCACTCATTGTTGTCAACTTCAAGACGTATTCGACGGCCATGGGCCAAAAAGCAGTTAATCTCGCAAAAGCGATGGAACGTGCATCGAATGAACATGTTCGAATGGTCGCAGTAGTTTCTGCATTCGATCTATTCGCAGTTAAGCAGGCTGCTCCAAAGCTCGAGGTTTGGAGCCAACATCTTGACCCGGTTGGACAAGGTTCATTCACTGGTTGGCTTCAACCTGAGAACGCTATAGAACGTGGTGCTCAAGGAACAATTATCAACCATGCTGAGCATAAAGTTGAGATCGAACACGTTCAGAATTTGATGCAGCAACTTCCTGACGGTTTCCCAATCTGTGCATGCGCCGCAGATGTCGCAGAAGCCCACCAACTTGCCGAACTAGGACCCACGTTCATTGCTGTCGAGCCCCCTGAACTTATTGGAGGAGACATTTCAGTTACAACAGCAGACCCAGCCATCGTTTCAGATACTGTTGATGCTGTACGTGCAATCAATTCAAACGTCCGCGTCCTATGCGGCGCAGGTGTAAAAGATGGTAACGATGTTAGAACAGCTGTCCAACTGGGCGCACATGGAGTATTACTTGCATCCGGAGTCACGAAAGCTGATGACATTGATGCCGTTCTGAAAAATCTCGTTGCTGGACTTGAATGACTAGGAGTTGAAATTATGGCTCGTAAAAAAAAGCGTAAGGTCGTTCGAATCGCTCATGAAATTTCGCGTTCTCGACGCAAAGCCATCGAAAAAGCTCTTGCTGAACACCTAATAGAAGATCGAGTGGAATGGGATAGAAATTCAGATTGGAACGATTGTCGCTTCTATCGTAAACTGGTCAAGAGAGGGACTATTCGCACGATCGATTTACCTTTACTTGAAGTCAGTATAGGCGACCCGTGGTCAACACCGGTGACAATCATCCATGGGAAGCGTCCAGGTCCAACCATTACCGTGCTGGGAGGTATGCATGGCGATGAGCTTACAGGACCATCAGCTTGTACTCACTTGCTCAGTACTGCATTCACTGACTCAGAGAAGGCACTAGATCCAGAAACACTAGCGGGGACAATTCGAATCGTTCCTGTTGTTAACATGCCAGGATATCGATCAAGATCGAGATATTTCCCCGATGGTCGGGATCTCAATCGGAACTTCCGCGGTAATTCAAAGGGCTCATCGACGCGAAGAGTTGCTGCTCAGATTTGGAAATACCTAATCGAGGATTCTGATGCTATCATTGACTTACATAGTGCAGGAAAGGGACGTTCTAATATGCCACAACTTCGCGTAGATCTCGCTCATGCAGGTTCAAACATTCTCGCCAAAGCCTTTGGTATCGAAATTCTTCTCGATTCTAAACCTCCAAAGGGTTCCCTTAGAAATCATGCAAATTTAGAGGATATACCTGCGATAACATACGAAGGTGGTGGTGCAAATTGGCTGGATCAAGATTCTGTAAAGGTTGCCGTACATGGAGTAATGAACGTCCTTAGGAAACTCAAAATGGTCCCTGGTAGACCTCACCGCCCACGATTTCGAATGCTTGCAAGCGGTTCAACTTGGCTACGAGCGGGAGAAGGAGGTTTGCTCGACCTTTTCGTTAACAGTGGTTCAATCATGAAAGAAGGAGATGTAGTCGCCCGTATTTCTGATCCAGCCACGCCTGGACTATCTGTCGACATCCTAGCTCCGGAAGATGGTTTGATGATATGCATTGCAACCAATCCATTCGTTGCTGCAGGAATGCCCGTTGGCCATTTCTTGCCAATTTCAAAGCACATGTCACTTCTTGAAGAGCAAGTAGATGGCTTTGGCCGATTTATCACTCAGGGTTCACTCGATGAACCTGTTTGGCGAGAAGAGGAAGAAATCGAAGTCGAAGTTCGTGGAGAATGGGATGGCGGTAGCGTCGATAGTGGATGGCTCGAGGCTACCCTTGAAGAAGTCAACAGGGAAGATAATACTGAGGAAGAAGCCTAAGCAGAGGGTACCCTCTGCCTACGAACGGATGT